>JBKJIA010000195.1:0-10970 GCA_046598735.1 Polyangiales bacterium | reverse complement strand
CGTCTGGCATGGGTAGGCGCGCGCCGAGGGGGCCGCGCTTGTGTGCGATGCCTGGTGGGTAACCTTGACGCTCGCGCCAGAGCGCTTGCAGTAGGCGTGCTCTGCGTTGGTAAGTGTTGTCGGCCGCGACGTACACCAAGTGCTCGCGAAGCACTGCATCTGTGGGCTCATGCATGCAGGAATCTTCGCATTCCGAGACGGTGCTTGTCTTGTGTCGCCTTGTGCGTTTCGATCAGGCGATGTCGGATCTCGCCGAGCGCCAGAGGGCGCGACTAGAAGGTTATCGTGAGGAAGGCGGACGCTACGCGCTCACGGTGGGGCATGGGGTATGAAGTTATATCCCCCACGTGGCCCGCACAGAACGAAAATCACGGCGAGCGAGCCCTGCACGACGCGCTACGCCGCCAAAGCGCGGACATATTCGGTCCACCCACGCTGCGACGCTCTCGGAGGATGACCTTGAACCCTGTCGTGTTATGGTCGCTCGAAGACTGGGCGGATAGTGTGATGCGCTTGCCCGTCACGGGGCCGCTACCCCAGCGCACGGTACTGGTGCCCAACGAACGGGTCGCGCACGCGTTGCGTTGCACGCTTACGGAGCGGAACCAGCAGGTTGCGCTCGTGGGTACGCGCTTCCTACCGCTCTTGGAGCTTGCTCGCGAAGTCGTGGCTGACGCAGGCGAGTCCGCGGTCGTCAACGACGCGGACCTGACCCATGCACTGGTGCGAGAGGCATTTGCTCAGATTACTTTCGAAC
Organism: Polyangiales bacterium; assembly: GCA_046598735.1. Lineage (GTDB taxonomy): Bacteria > Myxococcota_A > Polyangia > Polyangiales > DASUME01 > DASUME01. The sequence continues at coordinate 10,213 of JBKJIA010000195.1, read as the reverse complement.
GCTTCGCCTCCGCCGAGCTACTCGGCCTACCCGGCTGGGATCACGCATTCGCGGCCGCTATCCGAGAGCTAGAAGCCGCCGAGGTGGAGCCTTCCGCCTTACTAAGCAGCGATGACTCGCACGTGCGCGACGTGGGACGCGTCTTCGCAGCGCTTGGAGCGCGAACCGAACGCAGGAGCGCGAGCACGGTGCTCAGGCGAGCGGCAGAGCTCATAGCAGCGGACCCATCTCGCGCCCATGAGGGAGCCACGCTCGCGGTGGTGAGTGGGTTCGAGAGTCAGGCCGAGGTCAGACTGCTCTGTACCTTGCCCGCCGTGACCTGGGCGGCCTGGGCCGTGCGACCAGCACGGGAGGAACACCTTGCGCGACTTCGCAGTGTACACGGTGAGTCGTTCGCTCACGCACTGAGGGAGGCTACCGCGCCTCTGCTTGGTGACAGCGGCCTGTCCACACTGAAAGCTCGTCTATTTAGTGCCGCTACCACTACCCCTGCGGCACCAGAGGATAAGACGGTCGAGGTCGTCACCTACGCTGGCGTGCACGAGGAAGTGGATGCCGCGGTGGGCTGGGTGGTGGAGCAGATCCTCGAGCGTGGTGTCCCTGCGCAACAGATCGCGCTGATATCGCCTGTGCCCGACGCGTACGCATCCTTGCTTGCCGCGCGCCTAGGAGCCCTGCCCTGGCCGGAGGGTGTAGTGACCAGCTTCGTCGAGCGCGGTGTCCCACTCATCGAGCGTGCGGATGGCGCGCGGCTACTGGCCTTGTTGCGCGCGCTCCGTGAGGGCTTGCCCCGGGCGCACGTGGCCACGCTACTGCCTTGGCTGCGACCCACGGGCGAAGAGCGTAAGGTGCGTGGACCTTCCCATGCTTGGCGACTCGTGAACGCAGTGGGCTGGGTCGGAGGAGAGCGATCCCATTTAGAAGGTGGGCTCGGCTGGGACCAGGCATGGAAGCGCGCGGTATTGCGCCTGGACACCAGGACCAAGGCGAGCGAGGGTCGCAACGAGACACAAGATAAATCGAGGACAAAGCAGCAACTCGACCTAGCCGTCCTCGGGGCCGCGATCGAAGGCTTGACGGCGATCCTTCAAGGAGTTGTCGACGATCAGCCACTTGGGGAGATCTGGACACAACTCCGCGCTTATCTGACCGCATCGCTCAGGCTGCCGCCTAGTAGCCCACCGGTCTGGTCCTTAGTAGACGAGGCTGTCGCTGTTCACGAAAGCGAGCGTCAGCACACTCTCACCGGGGTCAAAGCGCTGGAATGGCTCGAGGACGTGGTGCTTGGCCGATTGGTAAGGTCAGGCCGATTTGGAATGCCGGCTGTGTATATTGGTTCGCTGGCCGGCGTCCGTGGTCTTAGCTTTCGCGCCGTGCGCGTGCTCGGCATGGTGGAGGGCGCGTTGCCAAGTGCGGTACGCGAGGACCCTGTCCTGCCCGACGCGGCACGTCGCGCCCTCTCGCCGCACCTGCCAACGTCGCGCTCCAGATCCCATCGACAGCTCGCATCCTTCGACGACGCATTGCGCGCGACTGCTAGTGAGCTGGTCTTGAGTGCGCCAAGGGTAAGCATCGACGGGAGCGCACGGCAACCTGCCGCGGTTCTCTTGGATGTGATGCGGGCCTTGGGCGGCGCTGCCGACCAGCTGGAGGAGTCTCTTGAGAGCCAGGCTGCGAGCATGCGCAAACGCGAGCGCAGACAGCGCGAGGTGCTGGCGATCTCCGAGAGCGCTCGACTTGGGCGTGTCGCGGCGGGTGAACGCGCGCGCGCTCAGGGTCCAGATGTCATCTCGCTCGAGGCCATGCGTAAGATCGCACGACGTCCTGCACCGGGTGCCCAGGATGGTTTGCTCGCTGGACTCATCCCGCACGTGAAACTCCCAGGGCTCACCCCCGAGAATCCGATCTCGGCCACACGTCTTGCCACCTTACTGTCATGTCCGCATCGCTACCTATTGGAGCGCGTGCTGCATTGGCAAGCCCCGGACGGCCCCTTGCCGAGCCATACCCTTGATTCACTCTCATTTGGCAGCTTGCTGCACGAAGTCGCCGAAGCATTCTGGCTGGAACACGGGGAGAGCTTTGGCGCGCGCAACGGCGACCTTCCCTCTCACCAGCAAGCCATGATGAAAATGGCGGCTGAGCGCTTTGCCGTGTTTCGCGCCAGCTATCCCTTTGTCAGCGAGAGCGTGGCGCAGGCGCAGGAGCAGGCATTCTGTGCTCAACTCACGAAATTACTCGACTACGATTGGGATGGGGGTACCCCGCGCACATTCGTCGCAGTCGAGCGCGAGTTTGGTTACGACCATCCCTGCACCTTGAACACCGCAGCAGGCCCGCTGCACGTGAGGGGCAGCATCGATCGCCTCGATGGTGAAGCCGATTCCCTACTCATTCGCGACCTCAAGTCTGGGCGCTCTAAACCGCGCAAGGTCAACGAGCCACCTGACCTGAGCATCGACTTGCAGCTTGGTCTATACGCGCGTGTGGCAAAGCAACTCGCAACCACATGGAGCACGCCGACTAAGGTGGGGGTAGCTTACGTCTACCTGCGCAGTGGCGAGCCAGAGCGACGCTGGACGGGTCAAGACTACGACGCGCTGCATGCCACCACGGAGAACTGGCTCGCAACCGCCGTCGACACCCTCGGGCAAGGCGCGTTCGTGCGCTCTCCAGATCGCGAGGACTGCACGTTCTGCGCGCACAAGGCCGTGTGCGAGCCTGAGCATGAACGAACGGCGCGTACCCTTCAGGACGCAGCCGTTCCGCGCCGGCTTGTACAACTCAAGGGCGGAGAAACGCCGTGAAGAAACCACAGCCTAAGGATCAAGCACAGCGCACCCGGGCGATCTTAGAACGCGAACACAACGTGATCGTCGACGCAGGCGCAGGCACAGGGAAGACCACCCTCTTAGTGGCCCGGTTGCTGCACCTGATTGCGCCCGAGGATGACGGGCCGTGCTTTCCAATTGATCGCGTCGCAGCCGTCACATTTACCCGCAAAGCAGCAGGAGAGCTGAAGCTGCGCCTAAGGCAAACGCTCCTTACCGCGAGTGCGCGAAGCGATCTTAGTACCGCCCGCGCGCAGCGTCTGAGGCATGCGATCGAGCTGCTAGATAACGCGCCGATCGGTACCGTGCATAGTTTTGCCGACCGGCTGTTGCGCTTACGCCCCGCGGACGCGCACGTGAGCCCCCAGTACGAGATTGCGGAGGACGCGGAAGAGCTGGTGTGGGAGACGCATCGCTGGCTACTGGAAGCCGCTGAACACGGCTCGTTCAGCGCAGCCCTTGCCGGTACGGATGCGGAACCCCTGGCGGATGAAGCGGCCGAGACGCTACGCCTCTTCCAGACGGCGGGGTTTTTAACCCAAACAGAAGAGTTTGAGCACTTCTCAAAGATGGGTCTGAGCTCCTTAGTTCAAGACCTGATCAGCAGTCGCGATAGGGACCTCAAGGTCCCCGAGCTCGCCGAGCCGGACCTGGCCCGAGTGCGCACTGTGGTGGACGAACTGGGTCGTGTGGTGTCAGATCTTACTGGGCAGAACGGCGGCACTAAGACTTTGCGCCGACTACTCAAGCTCGGACAGGCCATCGCACAATCCGCGAACCATGCCGAAGCGCTAGGCCATGCACGAACTTTCAGCCTCGAGTGCCGCAGCGCCAAGCTCCAGCAGAAGCATGACTTCCCTGACGACAAAGCCGGCTGGCAAGCCTGGAAGTGGTTGAGCGAAGGCACACGTGGAGCAGGCAAGGCCAAAGAGGAACGCCCCGGTGGTCCGCTGGCAGAAGAGCTCACCGCGCCACTGATGACCTGGATGGCCACTCGCCTGGTGCGCCTACGTCCGGTCGTTCTTACGCGCTACCTGCAGGTGAAACGCGCGCATCAGGTGCTCGACCAGGTAGACCTTTTGATCGAACTGCGTGACCTTCTGCGCCGCGATCTTAGTGCCCGTGCATTCTACCAATCACGCTTCGACCACATCCTGGTCGATGAGTTTCAAGACACAGATCCGCTTCAGGCCGAGATCCTGATGTTCTTGTGCGAACAGGGTGCGCAGGCAAAAGGCCTGGCTGACCTTACTATTGCCTCCGGCAAGCTAACGATCGTCGGAGACCCCAAGCAGAGCATCTACCGCTTTCGTCGTGCAGATATCGCCATGTACGCGGAAGTTTGCGATCGCGTGCGCCAGGGGCCCGTCTGTGAGGTGGAGTTAAGTGTTAACTTTCGCAGCACTCCGGAGCTGATCGACTGGATCAACACGGGCTTTGATGCGGTGCTCGGAGCGGCCGAAAGCGGCCCCTTGTACGACAAAAATACTGGTGCCGTACGCAATCTCCGTCTCTCCACCGGGCGCAAGAAGTTAGGCGTACCGAGCGTGCACGTGCTGCCCTTCGGGGACGCAGAGATGTTGGCCGACGAATCCCGAAACCTCGAAGGAGAGGCTCTTGCGCGCTACCTGCGTTGGCTGGTCGAGGATAGCGATGTGCAAATCGCAGACCCTCACACTGGCGCACTGCGCCGCCCCCGCTATGGCGACATGGCGGTGCTGATGGTGGCGACCCAAACCGTTCATCACCTATTGAGCGAGCTTGATCTCGTACGCATACCGCACGTGGTTCGTGGTGGCACGCTCTTCATGCGCGACACCTTACACCAACAGTTCGTGCTCGGCCTGCGTGCACTGTCGGACCCCGATGACGGCGTGGCCCAAGCGGCGTTGTTGCGGCCACCCTTCTTTGCGCTGGGCATGGACGACTTAGTGCGCGACCGGTTCAAAAGGGAGGGTGAGCCATCGAGCGAACCGTTGCAGCAAGCACGCGCCATCGTGACCCAGCTTCGAAGAGATCGACATCAGCGCCCAGCTGGTGAAACAGCGCGCAGGGTTCTGGAACAGACCGGCTTTGGACGCTTCGTAGCGGCCAGCGAGAACGGCGCCCAGCGACTCGCACGCCTGTACGAGCTCTGCCTGACACTCGATGGGCGCGCACGTAGCGAGGGCCTCGATTTCGACGGCATGACCGAAGTAGCGCGCGGATGGCTGGACTCTCCCATCCGCCTAGAAGCGCCCCTGCCGGTGGATGCGGATGCCGTACAGGTCATCACCGTGCATCAAGCAAAAGGCCTTGAGTGGCCCGTGGTCGCGCTATGGGATGGTCGCGCGAGCTGGCAAGCATACCTACCCATTCCTGCTCTGAGTGTCGATGCCAGCAGCGGGGAGTGGGCCATGCAGCTCGACGGTCTGAGCTACGACACGAGTGGGCGCGGGATCCGCGACCGCGAAATCGCGCTGCGCAAACAAGAACGCAAGCGCGTCGCCTATGTCGCGACCACGCGCGCACGGGACATCCTGATCGTTCCGGAGGCGGGTGCGCCGAAGATGGCTTCAATGGCCGGTGCGCTGCTGCTTCACACAGTCAGCCAAAAAGAGCATCGAATCGATACCTACGAGGGTGAAGGGCGCGCTTGGTGGGATACTAAGACGGGAGTAAGCATGCGCCCCGTCGCGCCCCTTCGCGAGGATCTCGATGGCAGCTGGCGCAAGGCCGCTACGCTTGCGAGTGAGCCTCGGCTCGTCCCGGCCGGCGTCTCCACGGTGACTCACGGTAGAAGCGCGGAAGCATCTGAGGAGGAAGAACGGCCTCCGCGGAAGGAGCGTAAGGGTCGCTATGGGCCGACATTTGGCACCACTGTTCATCGTGCGCTCGAGCTTGTGCTGACAAAGCGCGTGGGCGAGGTGGAGAAGGCGGTGGAGCAGGCGGCGCGCGAGGCTGGCCTTACTGTTCACCTCGATGTCGCGGTGACGGATGTGGTGCGTACCTTGGCAACTTTGAAGGCCGAAGGGTTGATGAGCAGCACCATGCGATTGGAGTATCCGATTGCGGGCTCGCTCGATCCGAGCACACTCTTGTTGGGGTATGTGGACCTGTTGATCGCGACGGCCGAGGGGCTCGTGTTGATCGACTTCAAGACGGACACCCCACCTCCTGCCGATGAGCCGGGATGGTATGCGGCTTATGTCGCGCAGGTACGGACTTACGTCGCGCTGTTGGCGCCAGCGGGGGTGACTGGCGCTCGCCCGGTGAAGGCCGGGCTGTTGTTCACGGGAGACGGCGGATTGAGGTGGGTATGAGCGGCAGGAAGTATGATCTCGCTCCAGCGACCAATCTGCGCGCGCACCTCCGCGCTCTTAGCCTGTCGGGTTGCGATCGCGAAGACGCCCGCCAGTAGCTGGAGGTCTAACGTTACCTTTCCGGAGGCAATGTCTACAATCCAACCCTCCACGGCTCGTTCGGCCCACTCCAGCGCGCCTGCTGCGGTCGGCGCGAGCAGAAACAAGTCAACCTCCGCATCGATCGAATAGGTAAGCTCGGGATGAAGCTCGAGAAAGGCGCGCAGCCACACTGAACAGCTCGGTCGCGCCTCAAGCCACCCGCATGCAATCGTCGAGGCTCGCCACGACTGCCGTCCTGCCGTGACACGAAGCGCTTGCATGATCCACGCGTTCTCGATCTCAGCATGGTCCGCGTAGAACTCGGTCGACTCGCACATCAACAGGCCTAGGGTTTCGCCGTGCTTCTGCTCGTATGCGCGCCGGGACAGCGCAACGATGACGCGTGAAAGCAATGGGCTGCGTCGCGCACTTAGTAGGCCCACCAGCCTCTCCACGGTCGCGGGCTCGTGCACGCTCGCCAGCGCCAGTTCTGCGATCTGGCGCTCGACGGCCTCGTTCCAACACTCGGGCCAGGTCATTGCCAAGTCGCTCAGCATTGCGATGACGCGAGCACGCTCGGCACCGTCGAGTGTAAGGTCGCGGGCCACGCCATACACGGTGGTATAGAGGTGGTCGAATGTCGTGCGTGAATGGTGTGCATTGGAAGTCATTCTGCTCTCCTGGGTCCGAATGGGCGCGCTCACAGATTGCACCGCCTCGAGGACAGAATATGTCGAAGACCGAATATGTTCACGGCCGGAATCTGTGAGAACCTAGGCTATGGCCGGTCGAAACAAGGGTAAGTACAAGCAGACGGTGCGTGTGTTTGGCATGCTGAGCTACCTGCGCGCGCACAGCGCAGGGGCCACGGTCGAAGCGCTCGCCGACGAATTCGAAATCACGACGCGCCAGGTAGACCGTGACGTCGAGGCCCTTGAGCTCTGCGGACACGAAGTCGAACGTCGCCTCCCCGAAGACGGTCCGATGCGCCTATGCCTGCGCGACCCTCCGCTCAAAGACGTAAGGATCAGCCTCAGCGAACGCTTCGCACTGATGGCCGCGCGCCGGGCCTTCGACGTGATCGCGGGCACGCCCCTGCACGGTGAGATTCAGAAGGTCTACGCCCGCATCGCGGACACCCTGCCTCCGACGCAGCGGGCCGAGCTGCAAGCGATGGGTGACCGCTTCGTATACCTGCCCGATGGCGGCACCAAGCCCTACCGCAAGTCGAACGATGCCCTCAACGGACTGATGACTGGAGTGCTCCGCCGCTTACACGTGAAGTACGTCTACGTGCGCGCGGACGGTAAGAAGCGCACGGGGGTGCTCGAGCCCTATGCGATGGCCGTCTACCGTCAGGGCCTGTACGTGATCGGCCGCCCCGCGTCTGGAGAGCGGGGCGAAGGTAAGGGCGCGATCCGGGTGTACGCCGCCGAGCGCTTCTCGAAGGCGGAGCACGTGCGCAACAGCCACTTCGAGCTGCCGACAGGTTTCGCGGTCGACAAGTACTTCCAGGGTGCCTTCGGTATCTTCGTCGGTGATGAGCAGACACGCGTGGTGGTGGAACTATCCGCAGCCGCGCGCGCCACGGTCGAGGCGCGAAGCTGGCACCCCAGCCAGAAACTCAAGCGCCTCCCTGACGGCACGGTGCGGTTGACCTTCGAGGTGCCCAACACCACCCAAGTCTTACCGTGGGTACTGAGCTGGGGCGACCATGCGCGAGTGATCGAGCCGTGCGCGCTGGCCGAGGAGGTGCACGACATCGCCAAGCGCATGTCCGCTGGCGAACGTGCCCGACATCTGTCGAAGCCGCCACCTCCCATGTCGGTGTGACTGCTCGCAGACGCATTCCCTCGGGCAAAAGCCCCGCGAAGAATCGTCATGCGGTGAGTCCTCCGAACGGCTTGAGCGCGTCTTCGACGTCACCCAGCTCGGCCTTGGTGACGAGCCCGCGGCGAAGGGCTTGCTGCGCCGCCTGCCGCAGCAGCTCGGGCGATAGGCCATCGCGGGCGCAGTCGTTGAGCGAGCGACGTGGGTTGGTGGTCGGTACCGCGCCGAACCACGCGCGGTCCTCTGACGGCACGTCCGAGTGGTGCAGCACGAGATCAGGGGGCACGCGGAAGCGTCGCCTCTGCCAGGCACTCGGCAGCGTCAGGTGGACCTGGGCGGGCAGCCCATCCGAGAGCCCGTGCAGGGCGAGGGCTGTCTGGTGCGAGAGAACGCCGGCCCGATCCGACCAGAGCCAGGCAACGACCAGTTCCTCATGGTCGCCCGCGGGGAAGTGGACCAGGCGGTAAATGCCGCGGCGGATGCGGAGGGCGCGCCCGATGCCGATGTAGTGAATCAGGAGCTGTGGGGAGTAGCCCGCCTGCGCAGCCTGTTGGGTCGTGAAGAGCCCCTGTTGCCCCACCGCCGTCTCGAAGAGGCGGTTCCAGTTCGGGGGGCCTGACGGGACCTCGACCATGCACAAGACGTAAAATCACGCTTTAGTTTCGTGCGAGTAATTCAGGTATCGGTCGAGTTGCTCGAGACGCGGGTAGAGGAGTATTTGGAGGGACGTCAGAAATGGTAAGGTCTACGTTCGGCCAGCCGTAGCCGCCACGCCCCAACCGTGAACGCGCTGCACTCGGATGGAACCGCCGCGACCTGCAACCCGCCCGTAGCGCTTCTTCTGCCTTAGCGAATTCGCTGTTGACGTTCATGCCACCTTGGGTTCGATCCTACTATACTGTCATGGCATCAGACTTCGTGCGGCGCACCTCTAGAGCGCCGAACGGCTTGAATTCCCCACTATGCCGCCATCTTACGGAGGTGGATGGTCTACAGGTTTTGGATGGCGGCGGTACGACGTAGGTCGAACAGATTCTTGCTTACGCCATTGTAGCGGGCCCGTGGGCCCTGGCGTGCTGCGAGATGGGCGAGACGATGCTCGACGCCCACTCGGTCACGCAGTTGAAGTCGACCTGATGGGCTGGCCTGGAGACGGCGCAGCTTCTTCTGGAGCTGCTCGTCCTCGGCGATGCTTACCGTGCGGCCTTTGCCGGAGGCAGAGAGAGTGCACTGGCTCCGCAGCGTGCACGGGCCGCAAGCGTCTGGGTCGAACTCGACGACGTGGCCGGGCTCGAAGTTCTCGACCTGTCCAGCAGGACAAGTGATCGTTTTGTCTCGCATGTTCAGCTTGAAGTCGGTCTTCTTGAACAGCTCCGGTCGGATGTTTCGCACCTTCCATGGTTTACAGAGCACCTTTCCACCCTGGTCCTGGACTTCGATGACCATGATGCTGTTGATGTAGCCACGGTCGATGTACAGCTGTCGGACCTCAACATCCTGGTGGTCAAGATCCTCTTGGAGTTGCGGCGTCGCCTCTTCCTCCGGGCGGTTCGCTGGAGTGATGGCGCACGCGAGAATCAGGTTAGTATCGAGATCCGTGGCAATGTGCTGCTTGTACCCATTGAAGCGCTTGCTCTTACTTTTTCGGCCATGACGCATCTCGGCTTCCTCAATGGATACTCGGCGGTCCTCGGCGACGCCCTGTCTGATCTGAATCTTGCCCGTCGGACCAAGCTCCGTGTCTTGAGCTCGAACCTGGGCGATAGCTTCGATGTATCTCTGAAGGGGTTGCTCATTCTCGAGCTGCTTTCGCGCAAGCCAGGCATGCAATGAGTCAATCTGAGCGTTCAGTTCTTCGAGTGCTTCGTCGCGCTGAAGCGGATCGCCCCAGTCACGATCGAGGGCAGCCTTGGTGCTGCCGTAGAGCGCGATCGGTATCCGTGCTTCGTGAGCGATCACCTCGATGGGCAGCCCGGTGAGTATCACCGCGAGTCTTACGATCTTGCGTGCAGCGCGACCGAGCAGGTTGATCGTATCCTCAACCCGGCCGGCCCCTTGTAAAGGGCGGGAGTCCACTGCGACTCGCACCTCCTTCGGCAGCTTTTTCCAGTCGAACTCCTCCGTGGCCTTGGCCAACTCCACGGTCCGTTCAAGCAAGCGTCGGTCCAG
>JBKJIA010000128.1:0-11230 GCA_046598735.1 Polyangiales bacterium | reverse complement strand
ACCAAACGCTCAGGCTCGCGCTTCACACGGAGCTCAAAACGCCTGCGTTCGGAGGCGAGCAATTCCGTCAGCGGGCCCGCGTATTTCACTTCGCCCAGCGACAGGACGATCACGTGATCACAGGGGCGCTCCACATCCGGCACGATGTGCGTCGACAAAATCACGCTCGCACCCGTGCGCTGCGGGATATCTTCGATCAGCGCCAGCATTTCCGCGCGACCCTGAGGATCGAGGCCACTCGTTGGCTCATCCAACAGCAACAGTTTCGGCGCCGACACCAAGGCTTGCGCGAGCCGTGCTCGTTGGCGCATGCCCGTTGAAAAGCCGGCGAGCGCGCGATAACGCACTTCACCCAGGCCCACGTAGCTCAGGATTTCATGGGCGCGCGCCATGGCTTCTGCACGCGGTAATCCACTCAACTCGGCCGATAGGCGCGTCGCTTCGAGCGCCGTCAGATCGGCGAGCACGCTGTCGCCTTCCGGCATGTAACCAAGCTCGGCGCGCAATGCGTTGGCATCCGTGCGCACGTCACGACCGAGCACGCGTGCCACACCGTGACTTGGCGTGACAAGGCCCAACATCAACTTAAGCAGCGAGCTCTTGCCTGCGCCGGATGGACCTAGCAATCCGATGCGACCCGCCGTAAGCCTGAGCGTAAGATCGCGTAGCGCCACCTCGGCGCCGTATCGAACTTGCACGTGGTCGAGCTCGACAAGGGGGTCGAGCTCGACAAGCCCCGCTGCTTGCGCGTCCACTCGACTCATGACTCCGAGGACGGCGGATTGCTCTGCGGCACATCGGGCCGATACAAGTAACCTTGCTGCTGGAACACGCAGATGCGATCGCGGCCGTCGCCCTTGGCGCGATAGAGCGCCTCGTCCGCAGACTTGAGCAGCTGATCCTTCGATTTGATGTCGCGACTTGGATAAAGCGAGACCCCGACGGATACCGTGACCTTGTGCTTACGCTCGCCGACCATGATCGCTTTGTGACCCACCGAGCGCCATACGCGATCGGCCACCGTTAACGCTCCGGCGAAATGGGTATTGGGCAACACGAGCAAGAATTCTTCGCCGCCGTAGCGTGCCACCACGTCGACCTCACGCACCGCGGTACCGATGCGCGCGGCTACTTCACGCAAGACGATGTCGCCCACGTCGTGGCCAAAGTCGTCGTTGAACTGCTTGAAATGATCGATGTCGATCATCGCGCAGGCCAGGGGATAGCGATAGCGCTGGGCGCGTTTGAACTCTTCCGCCAGTCGCGTGTGCAAATAGCGATAGTTGTATACCCCGGTCAGCTCATCTTGAATCGCAAGCTGTTCCAGGCGCTTTTTGCTCTCGAGCACATCGTCGTGCGCGCGCTTGATGCGCAGCATGTTGTCGACGCGGGCCAAGAGCTCGCGCTCGTCGAAGGGCTTGCCGATGTAGTCATCCGCGCCGATGCGCAGGCCCTCGATCCTGCTCTCGATGTCGTTTTTCGAAGTGAGCAGAATTACCGGCATAAAGCGGTCTTCCGACACGCTCTTGACGATGCGACAGCACTCAATCCCGCTCAGTTTCGGCATGATGATGTCGAGAAGCAACAGGTCGATCCCGCCCTTGCGCACGCGATCTAATGCCTGCTGTCCATCCTCGACCGCTTCGACCTTCAGGCCGTGATCGGTGAGCACTTTCGACACAGCTTGCCGAGTCATTCGATCGTCTTCTGCAATGAGAACGAGGAATGGCTCACGGGCTGCAGCCGGGGCATCGGAGCCTGTAGACATCCCGATCAGCCTACGTGCTTCGGTCGCTCGTGTCCATGCCTAGGAAGCCTAGTCCTCAGAAGGGCTTGAGCCCTTTCACAGACATCGCAGATGACCCGAATAGCGCCTTTCAAGCTGCCGGAACGGGCCTATACTAGAGGCAACCTCGACCCCACTGGGAAGAGCGTTTTAGCTCGCGGTAAGGAGAACGGATGGAGATCAAGCAGCAGCTACGGCTGTCGCAGCAGTTGGTGATGACGCCACAGCTGCAGCAGGCCATCAAGCTGCTCCAGATGTCTCGCATGGAGCTCGTGGACATGGTCCGCGAGGAGATGCTTGAGAACCCGATACTGGAGGACACCTCCGATCATCAGACTGACAGCACCAACGTGGCTGCTGAACGCTCTGAGACCAACACCATCGATCTGGCCGGCAACGCAGACGATCGCGCGGCGCACCAAGAGTCGAAGGAAAGCGACAAGAAAACCGACGAAATCGATTGGGAGCGCTACCTCGAGAACCACGCGAATCAGGCTCCCATGCCGAGCTCGCGCGGTGGCGGCAACGAGGAAGAGCTGCCCGGTATCGAAGCAACGCTTACACGCGGTGAAGACCTTACCGATCACCTGACTTGGCAGATCCGCATGAGCGATCTGGTCGACCAGGAGAAGACCTTCGCCGTGCTGGTCGTGGGCAATCTGGATGAGCAGGGTTACCTACGCAACGAAGGCATCCCCGAAGAAGAGATCGTGCCGCGTTTGGCCGAGGAAGCAGCGCTCGATGCTGAGGATGCCGAAGAGGTCCTCAAGATCATCCAGAAGTTCGATCCGATCGGCGTGGCTTCGCGCAGCTTGCGTGAATGTCTGCTTGTACAGGCGGAGCATTTCAAACTCGATCCGCTCGTGATTCAGGTGTTGTCAGAGCACCTGCACAACCTGGAAAAGCGCAATTATCAGGCGATCGCCAAGGCGCTCAAGGTCACGGTCGAAGAGGTCTACGACGTTGCGCAAATGATTGCGGAGCTCGAGCCACGGCCCGGTCGCAACTTCGTCACCGAGGACGCGCGCTACATCACCCCTGATGTCGAAGTGATCAAAGTCGGCGACGACTACTTCGTGCGCACCAACGATGACGGCATGCCGCGTCTCAAGATCAGCAACTTCTATCGCGCGGCGATGGCGGGTGATCCCAAGGCGAAAGAGTACATTCAGGGGAAGCTTCGCAGCGCTCAGTGGTTGATAAGAAGCATTGATCAGCGGCGCAAGACGATCGTGCGCGTAACCGAGTGCATCGTGGAAAAGCAGCGAGAGTTTTTCGACAAGGGAATTGACTTTCTGAAGCCGATGATTTTGCGCGACGTAGCGGAAACGGTGGGCATGCACGAGAGCACGATCTCGCGCGTGACGAGCAATAAGTACGTCAATACCCCACAGGGCCTCTACGAGCTCAAGTTCTTCTTCAACAGCGCCATCCGCCGCGAGACCAGCGACGACATCGCGTCCGAGAGCGTCAAACAGGCGATCAAGAAGCTGATTGCAGATGAAGATGGTCAGGAGCCCCACAGTGATCAGAAACTAGTTGAGCTCCTCACGCAGCAAGACATCGTCATCGCCCGCCGAACCGTGGCAAAATACAGAGAAATGCTTGGCATCTTGAGCTCGTCTAAACGCAAGAAGTACTTCTAAATTGGCCTGCTCGGCATCCATGAAGATGCCCGAGCTTCGAGAAGATGAGGTTCGTCCATGAGGATCGCGTTTACGTTCCGCCATATGGATTCTTCTGATGCGATCAAGAATTACGCCTCGGACAAACTCGCAAAACTCCTAAAGTGCATGCGAGCTCCTCTCGATGCGGAAGTCGTGGTTTCAAAGGAAAGACACCTCCATCAAGTCGAAGTCGTGCTGCGATCGGACGGTCATACTTACGTTGCGACGCAAGAATCCGAGGACATGTACGCGTCCATCGATCTCGTCGTAGATACCGTCGATCAGCAAGTGCGGCGCACCAAGGGCGCCGAGCACGACCGTCGCCACCGCTAAGCGCCCATCCCGTGCGCACCTTTGCAGACGCGCGGTTGCGTCTGCGGGAACTCCAGGGTAATCGGCGAGCACTGGCAACACCGTCATGCGCCTGCTCGACATACTCAGCGAAGCGCGTGTTCGGACGCGTGTGGACCTCGCGAGCAAACGCGACGCACTGCGTGCAGTGGCCGAGCTGTTTGTCGCGAGCTCTGACACGCTCAACGTCGAGAGCGTGCTCGCCGTGCTCGAGGAGCGGGAACAGCTTGCGAGCACCGGCGTGGGTAGTGGCGTCGCGATTCCCCACGGACGCATTGCGGGTGGCGAAGCCATGCAGGCCGCGCTGCTCGTGAGCCCTGAGGGTGTTCCGTTCGATGCCGTCGATGGCGCACCAGCGCACATCATTTTTGCAGTGATTGGGCCGGCCACGCGCGCGTCTGATCACCTGCGTGTTTTGGCGCGTCTATCGCGCATTTTTCGCAACGAAGGCCTGCGCAACCAGCTGCTCGCAGCACCGGACGCGCACGAAGCGTTCGAGGTGCTCGCGCGCGTTGATCGCGAGGCTTGAGCGATGACCGACACGCTCGACAGGCACGAACGCGAGTCGCACGTTTCGATCGGCGTCGCCGCGCGGACCATTCTCGAACATCCAGATCTCGCGAGCGTCACGCTTTGTGCGGGTCATGCAGGTCTTGATCGCGTCGTCACTCATCCGCGCGTGCAGAAGTCGGGGCTGGTGTTGGTCGGGCACACGCGAGGCATCATTGCGACGCGCGTGCAGGTCCTGGGCGAAACCGAGATTACGTTTCTCGAAGGGCTCGATCCGGTCACGCGGGATGCGCGCGTAGCGTTCCTATTTTCGCTTAATTTCTCGATGGTGGTGATTACGCGCGGCATCGCGCCCCTCGCCGAGCTGCGGAAGCATGCGGATCTGACAAGTACGCCACTGGTCGTCTCGTCCGTGCGATCGAGCAGCACGATCAACATTCTGCACGGTGTGCTCGATCGCCTGCTCGCCCCGCGGGCGACCGTCCATGGCGTGTTTGTGGAAGTGCACGGTGTTGGCACCTTACTGCTCGGCCCAAGTGGCATCGGTAAGAGTGAATGCGCCTTGTTTCTCGTCGAACGCGGCCATCGTCTCGTGGCGGATGATCAAGTGCAGCTCACATGTTTGCCCAATGGTGCCGTGATGGGCGCGCCCCCGCCGCTTTTGCGCAATCACCTGGAGATCCGCGGTGTCGGCATCCTGAACATTCGCGATCTGTTCGGGGCCACCGCGGTGCGCGAGGAAGCGCGCGTCGATATGGTGGTGGAGCTGTGTCCGTTTCGCGATGACGAAGACTACGAGCGCCTGGGGCTAGACGAGGTTCGTGCCGAGATTCTTGGGCAAAAGCTGCCTAAATTGCGCATTCCGGTTCGACCCGGTCGCGACATGGGCGTGATTTTGGAGATGGCCGCGCGCAACCAGCTGTTGAAACGGGAGGGTGTGCACGGCGCGCGCCGGTTCGTCGAACGCCTAGAACGGGGCTTGAACGGAAGCGACGACAGCGGTGAATAGCAGCGGCGCTCGTTTGTAAGGGCCCGTGACTGTTCGCGACGGTTCAGTCGGACTTTCGGCTATGCTGCCTATGTGGAAGGTGGTCAGCTCGTCATCGTCACGGGGCTCTCGGGGGCAGGGCGTAGTACTGCGTTGCGCGTGCTCGAGGATCTCGGCTTTTATTGCGTGGACAACCTGCCGCCGCGCCTTGCACCGAGCTTGCTCGAGCTACTCGAGGCAGACGGCGCTCGCATGAACGTAGGCCTCGGTATCGACGTGCGAACGGGCGCATTTTTGGAAGGGGCAGATGCGGCGCTCGATGATCTCCGCGCGCGCGGCTTTCCGCCCGATGTGCTCTTCTTGGATGCAGCCGACGACGCGCTCGTACGACGCTTCAGCGAGACGCGCAGACCGCATCGCTTGGCGGCCGACGGCGACTTACTGTCTGCGATCCAAGGCGAACGCGAACGCTTGGCGCCGCTGCGCAGACGCGCAAGTCACGTCATCGATACCACGCATCTGACAGTTCACGACCTGCGCAGGCAGCTCGTGCAAATGGTGTCAGGCAAAGCCGATGGGATTCGCCTGCTCACTCGCATCGTGTCGTTCGGTTTTAAGTACGGGTTACCCCAGGACGCCGATCTCGTGTTTGACCTACGATTCCTGCCCAATCCGTTTTTTGTACCTGAGCTGCGTGAGAAAAGCGGGCTTGAACAGGAGGTCTCTGAATACGTGTTGGGGGCCCCTGAATCCCAGGACCTTTTGCTCGACCTTGAGGCATTGCTTGACAAGCTGCTTCCGCGGTATGCCGCCGAGGGCAAGAGCTATCTAACGGTGGCGATCGGCTGTACCGGCGGTCGACATCGTTCGGTGGCGATGGCGGAAGCATTGGGTCAGAGACTGCACCACGGCAGCGTGATCGTCGCCCATCGGGACGTAGAGAGGAAAACGAAGTGATGCCGGACGTGCGAGAAAGGTTCGAGATCGTCAACAAGCTCGGCATGCATGCGCGTGCAGCGACGAAGCTCGTCCAAATGGCGTCGCGGTATCGCTCCGAGGTGCAGATCGAAAAAGACGGGCACGTCGCCAATGCCAAGAGCGTCATGGGCGTCCTCTTACTGTGTGGCCACCAGGGATCCACCGTGATCGTGTCGGCGCGCGGCGATGATGCTGATGATGCCATTCGCGCGATCGGCAGCTTGATCGCGGACCGTTTCGGCGAGCCGAGTTGATGAGCTGTCGACGCCAGGTGTTGCGCGGGATCGCGGCTTCACCCGGCATCGCAGTGGGACGCGTCTGTCTGTTCGAGCGAGGCAACGTATACGTGCCGCGTCGCTACATCGCGCGCGACGACACTTTGGCCGAAGAAGCTCGGCTGCACGCATCGATCGAAGCCTCGCGCAGCGAACTGCAAAGCCTGCGCGATAGTATGATCGGCCGCGAACAGCGTCTGTTGATCGATGCCCAGCTGATGATGCATCGCGATGAGTTGTTGATCGACAGCGCGATCGAGCTGTTGCGTGAGCGCAGCATCAACGCCGAGTGGGCGCTGGCGCAAACCATCTCGCGTTTTGCCGATCAGATGCGCGGGGCAAGCGAAGAGTATTTTCGCGAACGCGCCGGCGACATCGAACACGTTGGGGAGCGCATCCTGCGCAAGCTGACCGGTGTAGCGTCGAACTTCCCGGCGGTGCCGAGCGATGGCGTAATCGTCGCCGATGATCTCGGGCCGGCCGATGCCGCCCAACTCTTACGGTCTACCGCGCGCGGTATCGCCATCGATCTCGGTAGCGCGACCAGTCATACGGCCATCCTTTCACGGGCGCTGGACATTCCGGCCGTGGTCGGTGTCGGTAGCTTGTCGCGCATCGCCGCCGCTGACGACGTGGTGATAGTTGACGGGTTTCGCGGCGAAGTGGTGTTGTGGCCCACCGACGAAGAGCAGGCGATCGCGCGCGCTCGAGGCGAACGCTTTCGCGCCTTCACACGTGGTCTACGCGAGCGCGCAGATCCCGTGCCGCACACGCGCGATGGGCTGCCTATCACCCTCTACGCAAACGTGGAGCTACCTGCAGAAACCGCACTCGCCATCCAGGAAGGCGCAAGCGGCATCGGCCTGTACCGCACGGAGTTTCTGTTCTTAGACCGTCAGGTTCCGCCAGACGAGGAAGAACAAAGTAAGATCTATACGGACGTAGCTCAGGTCATGGCACCACGCCCGGTCGTCTTTCGCACTTTCGACATCGGCGGCGACAAGCTGCACGGAAAACATCCCGCCTCGGATCTGTTAAATCCGGCGCTTGGCCTGCGTGCGATTCGCCTCGGCCTTCAACACCCCGAGCTCCTACGTACTCAACTGCGCGCCATGTTGCGCGCAAGTACTCAGGGCGACGTTCGCATCATGTTCCCGCTCGTGACCGGCGTGGAAGAGCTGCGGAAGGCGCGCGCCATTCTTGAAGAAGCTCGCTTGGAACTGCATCAGGAGGGCGTCGCGACTGCAGAAGTGCGCGTCGGCGTCATGATCGAGGTGCCCGCCGCAGTCATGATCGCAGACGTACTCGCAGCCGAATGCGACTTCTTTTCGGTCGGTACAAACGACCTGGTGCAGTACACGCTAGCGGTCGATCGCGGCAATCCACGCGTCGCACACATGGCAAGCGTTCTTCATCCAGCAGTGTTGCGTTTGCTCGATCTTACGCGCAGCGCAGCGCGTCACGCAGGTATCGATCTGGCCATGTGCGGAAGCATGGCGGCAGATCCCATCGCTTTACCCATTGTATTGGGCCTCGGTTACACGGAGCTATCGGCGGACCTTGCGTACTTACCGTTGGTGCGCGCAGTCACTGCTGCCACGGATCTGGGGCTTGCTCAACGGACCGCTCAAGAAGCGCTGGCCTGCGCCACCGTGCGCGACGTAAAGCGACTGATCATCGAGCGCTTCGACGACGCCCTGGGCGAGCTTTGGCGCGAGCAGGGCGTCGACCTCGAGTGCTGATGCTCGCGCTCGGCAGCCTCACGCCAAGTACAACTTGAGCTGCGCGATGAAGTCTTCCAGCGCGCCTTGCGACTCCGGTGCCGGTTCTACGTAGCCGCGCGCGTTGAGCTTGATCAGACCGTGATCTTTCAATGCGGTCAGGGCAGTTTCGAGCTTGGGCTTCGAGATCGATTCGCGATCCTCGATCTCACCCGCCAAATACAGGCGCTGTCCGAGCGCCAGCGTGCGCTTGAGCCAGTCCTTCTTGTCGCGTCCTTCGCTCGGCAGGTCGAGCAAACCGCGTGCTGCCAGAAGGTAAGCCTCGAAGTACGTGCGCACCATCACTGCGTAGATGGCCACATGTTGTCGTTCCTTACCATCCGCAGGGCGCACCCGATCGGCGAACCGTTCCACTTCGCCAGCCAGCAGCATGCTTTCGAGCGCATCGTCGAAGATCTGATCGAAGTCCGTGTCCGCCCGATACATGAACTCGTACTTGAACAGCCGCGACACCTTGCGAACGCGTTCCCGCAAGATCGCGATCGCTACCGCTTCGTCGCCTTCGACGAGCAGGGCCGCAGAGATCAGCGCACTCGGCACGAAGAAGTGCAGCACATTGTTCTTGTAGTACTCGAGGGCCAAGCGTCGTTCGTCCGGTACGGAATACACAGCTTCCGCGCCTTCTCCCACCTGCGAAACGAGCTTACCTTCGCACAGTAGTTTCACGGCTTCGCCTATCGCGGCGGCATGGATCGCGGTTGCAGCCTCCGGGCCATGTCCAGGTGTACTGAGCACCGGCGGCAAGCGCGCGCCCAAGCGTACGAGCACATCGCGCAACGTGGTCGCCATCCGCTCGAGCTCCACGTGCGACATGCCACGCCGACGATGGGCCATGAAGCAGGTCGAAACCAGCGCCACGGGCGTCACCATCGTCACGCGATTGATTTCGTATACGGCGCGATGACCGATACGCTGGATGAGATTGCGGCGATCCGCGGGCCCCAGCTCGCGTGCAGCGGAAGGCCGATTGTCGCCGTGCGATACCGCCAATGATTCGTCAATCAGCTTGTCGAATGGCAGCACCTCGCCGAACTGGATGTACAAGCGTCCGTAGCGCGAGCGCAAGACATCGGGCGTCTTCAATAGTCCGCCAATATTTTCGCTGCGTTTTTCTGCGCCAGACAGCTCATCGACGTAGCTCTGCTGCTCGACGATAAGCTCATAGCCCACGGAAATGGGCACGTAGTGAACCTTGCGTCCCGGCAACGACAGGCAGGCATCGACCAGCATGGATAGTAAGCCGAACTTAGGCGCGAGCAGCTTGCCCGTCCGCGAGCGGCCGCCTTCGATAAAGACCTCGATGTGATGACCATCGAGCAAAAGCTTACGTATGTACGTATCCACGAGCGCGCTGTACAGCTTCTTACCCTTGAAGCTGCGCCGAATGAAGAACGCACCACCGCGCCTTAGGATCGAACCCAGCGGGAAAAACCCGAGATTATCGCCCGCAGCAATCAACGGCGGCGACAGTTGATGCGTGTAGAACAGATCACTCAGCACCAAATAATCGATATGACTCTTGTGACTCGGCATCAGGATGAGCGGACCCTGGCGCGCAGCTTCTCGCACGCGTTCGAGTCCCTCTTTGTCGACCTCGACGCCGTCGTAAATCTTGTGCCACACGCGATCGAGCAAGCGATGCAAGATGGAAAGCGTGGTGGGATCGGGCGTCGCGCATAGCTTACGCAGCTCGCGATCGACCTCGGTGTGGATGGATTTTTCGCTGCGCCCCGTCGCCCGCATCGTGCTTTCGATATGCTTGCGTAAACGAGGGCTGTGCAGCACTTCGTCGCGAATCCGTTGCGGCGTTTTCTTGGTCGGCCCCACTACGATCGAACGCTCGCGCTCGAGGATGCGCAGCAACGCGTACCGGACTTTGTCCGCCGCTTCGCCGTCGTTCAAGCTCAAATTGGCAGCCAAAAACGCATGCAAATCGAAAGGCTCGCCGGTGCGTAAGACCGCGTGGCGATAGTTGTAGAGAAAGCGAAAGAACGTACGCACGCGGCCCGGCCACTCAACCGGACCGAGCATGAAATCCCAAATGCCGCGTTGCTGATTACCCGGCAGTTTGCCCCAAATGAACGTCTGCGGAACGAGCAAGATCGGTCGTGGGCTTTGGCGTTGTGCCTCGACCAGCGTGAGCACGAGATCATTCTCGATGCGCGCGCCCTTGCGCGATACACGGCCAAAGGCCGTGGGCCTGCGCAGGAACAGTAAGGTGCTGCCGCGTTCCGCTAGTGCATCTGACAGTTGCTTTTGTTCGGGCACGGGCCGCCTAAACAGTAAGCGTCGCGCGCCACGCCCGAATGGCTCCAGAATCCACAGCCCCAAGTCGTTCACGAAGCGAATGAGCGGCAGACCGAGGTGCTTCGTCAGATAGTCGAGGCACAAGAAGTCGAGCACCGACAGGGACCGCATCACATACACGACTGTCCCGCGGCCAGCGGCCTCGCGCACAGCCTCGGTCCAGCGTTGGTCCACCGCCATGTGTCTGAAGAAACGGGCGGTCAAAAACCGGAGCAGGGGGTTAGGCCTGTAAGGAGGCACACTCGGCTCGACATCAACACTCGGGGTCCCAGCGTGCATGGCTCGGCCGCACCCTAGCAAATCACGGGAGTTGTCGAAACGCTGGCGGGCGACTTGTGAGTCGCCATCTCGAGGAGGAGCCGGTGCGTCTCAACGAAGAGCCCGGACTCGCTTGACAGGGCCAGGGGGCGAGCTAACAATGCGCCTCCCTAGACCGGCCTGCCTGAATGGGTAGGCACGAAGACTAGGTATCGGAAGACGGAAGGTATCGATGCGCACGCTTAGCGCCAAGGCCGAAGACGTAACTCGCCGCTGGTTCGTCGTCGACGCACAGGGTCAATCATTGGGTCGCCTCGCCACGCGCGTTG
>JBKJIA010000052.1:0-14924 GCA_046598735.1 Polyangiales bacterium | reverse complement strand
GCCGTGTGATCGGGATCGCGGGGATGGGTGCCCAAACATCCGATCTGAATCTGGGTCTGCGTGCGCTCGGGCTTGTCGACGATCACGAGATGACGGCCTTCGCGCTGCTGCGGCTCGGGTGCGAGCGGACGTGCGGCGCTGACATGCACCCTTTGCGTCAGATGCTCGCCCACGAGCCGCTCGGCTTCAGCCTGCGAGATATCGCCGGCAAAACCAACGATGCGCTGCGCACCGGCGAAACGTTCGCGATAGGTCGCCTGCACGTCGTCGAGCGTGAGCGCATCGAGCGTTTGATGGTGGCCGATGCTGGTACGACCGTACGGATGGCCGCGGAACAACGTGCGGCGAAAGAACGTGCTGGCCAACGCGGAATCGCTGTCGGTCAACTCGATCAAGGCCGCGTGTGTTTCGCGCTTGAGCAGACCGAGCTCGCTTTCGGGGAGCGATGGCTCATGCAGTAGCTCGCCCACAAGCTCAAGCATCTGCGACAGGCTGCGCTTGATCACGGAGCCCGACAGACGCAGGTAACTGGGCGAGGTCTCGATGCCGAGCTCGGCCCCGAGCGAATCGATGCGGTCTTCGATCGAGCGCGTATCGCGATTTTTGGTGCCGCGGCGTAGTAAGCGTGCGGTGATCCGCGTGAGCCCTTCCTTACCGAGTGGATCCAGCAAGCTGCCGGTCAACAAGATCACCTGGAAGTGGACGATCGGCAGATCGTGGCGCGACTCGACGAGTAAGCTGTGCGCGCGCGTGCCCGGCAAATGTAAAGCGCTCACGCGGCCTCCTCTTCTTCATCAGCGGTGTCTTCAGCGGGCAAATCATCGTCCGGCGCTTCGCCAGAAGGCTGAACGAACACGGTGGTGCGACGCGTGGGCACGAGCAATCGGGCCACGGTTTCACTGATCTGGGCGGCGTCGACCTTACGATAGGCCTCAAGCTGAGCGAAAATACGGCCCGCATCGCCGAGTACGGTCTCGTAAAAGCCGATCTGTTCGGCCTTACCGCTGGCGGTCTCCATGCCGTGCACAAACGAAAGCTCGAGCCGGTTCTTGGCCTTCTCAAGCTCGGCATCGGACGCGGGCTCCCGCGCAAGCTTGGCAATCGCCGCCTCGACCACTGCGAGCGCCAACGAGGCGGGCTTTTCTTCGCGCATCGACACCCAAATCTCCATCAAGCCCGGCTCGCGTGAAGGCGACACCGAGCCGCGTGCATCGCTAGCAAGCTCGCCTTCGCTGATGAGCTCGCGATACAAGCGCGAGCTCTTGCCACCGAACAGGATCTCGTTCGCCACCACCAAGGTCGAGTAATCGACCGTGCCGAGCGCGGGCCCTTTGTAGCCGAGTAAGAGCTTTTCGGTGGGCGTGGGCTTCTCGAGATTCAACATGCGTTCTTCGGTCTGCTCAGGTTCCACGACCTCGCGCGGGGTAGGAATCTTGGCGGCCGCGATGCTGCCGTAGTGATCTTGAATTTGCGCAAGCACTTGTTCTTCATCGACGTCGCCCACCACCACCACGATCGCGTTATTGGGCGCGTAATACGTGGCATAGAAGCCTTCGCAGTCCTCTGTGGTGAAGCCCTGAATGTCTTCCATCCAGCCTATCGTGGGCCAATGGTAAGGATGCTCGGTGAAAGCGTGCTTGTAGAGCGCTTCGTTGACCGCGCCTTCTACGTCGTCGTCCACGCGATAGCGGCGCTCGTTGGCGACCACTTCCTTTTCGGATTTGAGCTGCGGTTCGCGCAGAACCAGCTTTGACATGCGCAAAGCTTCCAGCTTGATTACGAGCGATAGCTCCGAGCTCGGCACGTTCTCGTAATAAAAAGTCCAGTCCACCCAGGTGGCTGCGTTCACTTCGCCGCCTGCGGCTTCGAGCAAACGATCGAACTCGCCCGGGGCCAGGCCCTCGGTTTCGTTGAACATCAGGTGCTCGAACAAGTGCGCCAAGCCGGTTTTGCCCGGTGTTTCGTGACGCGAGCCGACTTTGTACCAGGTGTGGTAGCTCGCCACGGGCGCGGAGGCGTCGCGCAGCATCAACACCGTAAGGCCGTTGTTCATCCGGTAGCGGGCGATCGGCGTTTCGCCAAAAGCTGACAGACCGACGAAAGTCAACGCCGCATGGGCGAGGCCGGCATGGGCCGCTTCAGGCGTGCTCAAGCGCGCGTTCAAGCGCGCAGCGCGCGCTTCGTGTTCGTTCGACATCGCGGCAGTATAGCCGCAGCCGCCCCGAAAGCGGACGCCCTTGAAACGCCCGCCGCCTCTGCTACCCGCCCATGGTCATGACCCAAGCTCGCACCCAAGTTCGAACGCGTTTTGCCCCTTCGCCCACCGGTTATTTGCATATCGGCGGCGTGCGCACCGCGCTCTACAGTTGGCTTTACGCACGCAAGCACGGCGGCTCGTTCGTGCTGCGCATCGAAGATACCGACGCTGCGCGCAATACGCCCGAAGCCGTGCAGGCCATTTTCGACGGCATGCGCTGGGCCGGCCTGAACTGGGATGAAGGTCCTGATGTCGGCGGCGCCTTTGGCCCGTACCGTCAAACCGAGCGCCTGGACATGTACCGCGAATACGCAGACAAGCTGCTGGCAAGCGGCCACGCCTACCGCTGCTACGCGACGCAAGAAGAAAAAGAAGTCGCCCGTGCCGCGTTCGTGGCGCAAGGCGGTAAGGCCGAGGGGTTCGCCTTCGAGAGCCCCTGGCGCGATCGCAGCGATGGTGATCCAGCAAAACCCCACGTGATTCGTTTCAAGACGCCCAAGGAAGGTAAGGCTGGCTGGGTCGACTTGGTGCGTGGTCAGCTCGAAATTCCAAACATTCAGATCCAAGACTTTGTGATGATGCGCGGCGATGGCATGCCGCTCTACAACTTCGCCTGCGTGATCGACGATCTGACCATGCAGATCTCGCATGTCGTGCGCGGTGAAGAGCACATCATGAACACCGCACCGCAACTGCATTTGTTCGCGGCCTTTGGCGCGGAGCCGCCCAAATTTGCGCATTGCCCCGTGATTTTGGCTCCAAACGGTCAGAAGTTATCCAAGCGCCACGCCTCGGTCAGCATTCGCGAGTACGAAGAGCAAGGTTATTTGCCCGACGCGATGCTCAACTATTTGGTGCGCCTGGGTTGGTCCCACGGCGATCAGGAGATCTTCACGCGTGCGGAGCTGGTCGAAAAATTCGATTTCGAGCACGTGGGTGCCGGCGGCGCCAAGTACGACCTCAAGAAGCTGACGGCCGTGCAAGGCGAGCACGTGCGCTTGCTCGAACCCAAGGTATTGGCTGCCCATGCCTTACCATTCGTGCGCGCGCGCGGTCTCGAGGTAGCAGGCGACGATGCGCGCCTAGAGCCCGCTTTTGCCAGCATTCGCGTGCGGGCCAGCACGTTGTCCGATGCGGCCGAGCGTGTGGACTTCTACTTTCGCAAAGATCCGGTCATGGACGAAGCGAGCGTGAAGAAGTTCCTCACGCCCACGACCTTACCTTTGCTGGAAAGCTTTGCGGAGGTCGTCCGCAATACTGAGCCGTTCAGCGAAGCTGCGCTCGAAGCGGGCGTGAACGCGTGGATGGCCGAGCAAAGCCTGACGATGAAAGACATCGCTCAAGCCGTGCGCGTGGCGCTAACCGGCCGAAGTGCAGCGCCAGGTTTGTACGAGATTGCGGCCGTGCTGGGTAAGGACGAGACGCTGCGTAGGCTTGCGTTGCAGGCTTGATCGCAAGTCTTACGCACCCAGCGCGCTGTCAACACTGGCATCGAGCTCGGTCAAGCCGAACGGCTTTTTGAGCACGGCGTCGGCACCCGAGTGCAAATAGCGCTGCAAATCATCGCGTGCGCGGCCGCTCATCATCAGCACGCGCAGGCTGGGGTGCTTTTGTTTGAGCGCACGCAGCACTTCGGCGCCGTCCATGTCGGGCATCTGCAGATCGAGTAACACGAGCTCAACGCTCGCATCTTGATCGAGTGCGTCCATGGCTTGCTTGCCGCCGCGCACATCGTGCGCTTGATAGCCGAGCACGTGCAGCATGGTGGTGCACACGTCGCGCACGCCGGCATCGTCATCGATGATGAGTACGTTGGCGCGCGGGGTCTGAGGAGGGGGAAGCATGCTCTTTAGATGGGGGCAAGCCCGGCTGCTTTCTGAACCGAAATACCTCTTGGTACGTATTTCAACGTTGTTTTATGGGGAAAGCGCGCAGCTGCGCGCACCTAGGAGGCGATGTGGTTTCAGCGCGATGCTGGGGAGCAGAGCCGCGATGAGCTTGCGAATGAAGGACTCACTAATGGTTCGATTTTCAATGCTTGGGTGATTACAAAAATTCCAGCGTGATTGCGCGAGTTTAGAACCGTGAGACAAAGAATTACATCCTAAGGACATCCACGACTTTGCGGGGTGCTAGCAATAGGTTTCCCCCCGTTGTTCGCTGGAGTGTTCGCCCATGGAAGTAGCCGTTATTACGCTTTATCTGATGGTGCTTACCATCCTGGGCATCTACGGCTTCCATCGCGCGCATCTGGTTTATCTGTTCTGGCGACATCGCGGCAACATCGTCACGCCGCCCGCCGAGTTCCCGGAGCTGCCGCTCGTCACGATTCAGCTGCCGATGTTCAACGAGCTGTACGTGGCCGAGCGTTTGCTCGAGAGCATTGCGTTGCTCGATTACCCGATCGACAAGCTTGAGCTGCAGGTGCTCGATGACTCGATCGACGAAACGGTCGATATCGTCAAGAAGAAGGTCGCCGAGCTCAAGGCGCGTGGCTTCGACATCGTGCACATCCACCGTACCGATCGCACCGGCTTCAAAGCAGGCGCGCTCGAGCAGGGCATGAAGATCGCCAAAGGCGCCTATCTGATGGTGTTCGATGCGGATTTCGTGCCCACGCCCAGCATCGTGAAGAAGCTGATCCATCACTTCACGGACCCCAAGGTCGCCATGGTGCAGGCCCGTTGGGATCACTTGAACCGCGACTACTCGATGCTCACGCGCGCCCAAGCGCTGATGCTCGACGGTCACTTCGTGATCGAGCACATCGCGCGCAATCGTTCAGGACGCTTTTTCAACTTCAACGGCACCGCGGGCATCTGGCGCAAGACCGCCATCATCGATGCCGGCGGCTGGCAGCACGACACGATCACCGAAGACATGGACTTGTCGTTCCGCGCGCAAATTCGCGGCTGGAAGTTCATCTACGTGCCCGACGCGGTAGCGCCGGCCGAGGTGCCCTGCGAGATGAACAGCTTTAAGGGTCAGCAGTTCCGTTGGGCCAAGGGCTCCGCTCAGACCACGAAGAAGATCTTACCGATGGTCATGCGTGCCGACTTGCCATGGCGCATCAAGCTCGAAGCCTGCTTTCACCTGACGAACAACTTCGCCTACTTGTTCCTCGTGGCACTCGCGTGTCTGCAGTTGCCCAACATGCTGCTTCGCCGCAACATCGATAACCCCGCCTTACTGTTGCTCGACGTGCCGCTTTTCATCGCTACCAGCGGTTCGATCATCCTATTTTATCTGAGCACGCACCACTTCCTCTATCAGAACATCTGGGTGGCAGTGCGTCGCTTGCCGCTGATGATGGCGCTCGGCATTGGGCTCAGCCTCAACAATGCGCACGCCGTGCTCGAGGGCCTGTTCAGCGACGACGCCGAGTTCGTGCGCACCGCCAAACACGGCATCACCGACAAGGCTGAAAGCTGGAAGAAGAAGAAGCGCTACAAGTCGACCAAGAACGTAGCGACCGCGCTCGAGGTCTTGTTCGGCCTGTACTTCGTGTTCACCATCGGTTTGGCCGTGTACACCCATTCCTACGCCAGCATCCCGTTTCTGGTGCTGTTCATGGTGGGCTTCCTGTACGTGGGTCTGCTCTCGCTCTATCAAGCGCGCTGAACGGTTCCGTTCCCGCCGCGTTCTGCGCCGCACTCCCCAAAAGTTGCGGCGTTCCGCATTTAAAGGACGTGAGACAGCGTGTGCGTCCGCTGTGAGAAGGTTCGCGCGATCGCGTTGAGTTTCGCGCGTGCGCCTGTGACACTCGCGCTTGATGGACAAGCCCGATCCCGCCCTCACTTACGCGACGTACCTCAAGGTCGAGGAGCTGCTGAAACTGCAGGCGCCGCGCTCTTCGCCCGTGGAGCACGATGAGATGCTGTTCATCGTGATTCATCAGGTCTACGAGCTGTGGTTCAAGCAGGTGCTGCACGAGCTGGGCGGCCTGCGCGCTGCGCTGACGCGCGATGATGTGCCGCAAGCCATGCACGGCTTCAAGCGGGTCCTTACCATCTTCAAGACGCTGGTGGCGCAGGTCGACGTGATCGAGACGATGACGCCCGTGTCCTTTGCCTCATTCCGCTCGCGTTTGCAGAGCGCCAGCGGCTTTCAATCGCGGCAGTTTCGTATGGTCGAGTTCGAGCTCGGTAAGCGCGACGCGCGCGCGCTCGACAACTACGTGGGTGACACGGCCTCGCAAGATGCCCTGAATGCGATCGCCAATCAGCCTTCGCTTTACGACGCATTCCTGGGCTGGCTTGCCACGCGCGGTTTTGCGATTTCAGACGACGTACGCAAGCGCGAGCGCTTTGCGCCCACCATCGAATCGCCCGAAGTACGCAGCGTGCTCGTCGACATCTACCGAAATCATCCCACGGAAGCCGCCATTTGTGAGCGCATGGTCGACCTCGATGAAGGCTTGCAAGAATGGCGCTACCGACACGTGAAAATGGTGGAGCGCACGATCGGTTTCAAGAGCGGCACGGGTGGTTCAAGCGGCGCCGAGTACTTGCGCAGCACGCTGTTTCGCCCGCTGTTTCCCGATCTTTGGGCCATTCGCAGCGAGCTGTGAGCAACTCATGACGGTCGAATCGGCGCAAAAGAACCATACGCACCATACGCTAGCGTCGCTCGCGCAGTCGCCCAACTCGCTCGCACCTTACTATTCGAGCTTTCGCGTCAGCGAACGGCTGCTGTTGACCGGACACTCCCATCAAGCTTGGCCCGATTGCGCGGCCGAAGCGGGCCTCGCCTCCTTTCGCGACGCTGCAGAATTTGTCGACGACAAATGGGAAGCCGCCTTCGAGCGTGCGGAGTGCGTGCGCGCGGGATTGCGAGCGTGGCTCGACGAGCCGAATGCGACCTTGGCCCTGGGCAGCAATACCCACGAGCTGGTGGTGCGCTTTCTGTCAGCCTTACCCTTGAAGACACGACCGCGTTTGGTCACGAGCGATGCGGAGTTTCATTCCTTACGCCGTCAGCTCGACCGCTTGGCGGAAGAGGGCATCGAGATCGTGCGCGTGGCGAGTGCGCCCGTTGCCACCCTGAGTGAGCGACTGGGCGCTGCCGTCATGCGCGACGCCGACCGCACCGCCGCGGTATTGGTCTCGTCGGTCTTGTTCACGACCAGCGAGATCGTGCCGAATCTTCCCGATCTCGCGCAGCGCTGCCAGCGCGTCGGCTGTGAGCTGCTAATCGATGCTTACCATCAGCTCGGTGTGGTCCCAGGAACGAGCACCGGCCTCGAGCAGGCTTTCATCGTCGGGGGCGGATATAAGTACCTACAGCTAGGCGAGGGTAACTGCTTTTTGCGCGTGCCCCGCGGCTGCACCTTACGTCCGGTCATCACCGGCTGGTTTGCAGAGTTCGCAGCGCTCGGTGCGGTGCCCGTTCACGGGGTTGGCTATGCAGAGGGCGCGGCGCGCTTTGCCGGCTCGACTTACGATCCGTGCAGTCACTATCGCGCCGCGGCGGTGTTCGCGTTCTTCGCTGAGCAGGGGCTTTCGCCCAACCTGCTGCGCGGTACGAGTCAATCTCAACTGACGGTTCTCGCGCAAAGCTTTGAAAGCTCAGATCTCGCTCCAGCTTTGATACAGCTCGCGAGCGATACGGCGTTGAGCGGTCTGGGCGGATTCCTCGCGCTGCGTACGCCCCACGCGGACAAGATTACGGCCGGCCTGTTGGCGCGCGGCGTACGCGTGGATCATCGGGCGGACATCGTGCGCTTCGGCCCGGCCCCTTACCTTTGCGACCGTCAGCTGCGCGATGCGATCTCGGCTCTGACCGAGACTGTACGAAGTCTCGTCTGAGGGTGTCCGTTTCAGAACGAACGTTTAGCCAGCCAGGTTTTTTCCGCCCGTGGGCGGATCGTCAGACCTGCGCAAGCGAAAACTCACTTCCCTGTTGACGACGCCATAGCCGCCATAGTGTTATCCGCCCGATGTTTACGAAGTAAGCATTTCAGCGAGGTCACCGTACTGTTCACGCTAGGTGCTGACGTGAGGGCACGACGTGGCGGGGTGGCCTGGGCACACGTAACGAGGACGGGGAAGGTCACGTCGGCGGATAGGGCGCGCAGCGTTCGTGTCCCTTTGTGCGTGCGTGCGTGCATGTGACACGCGCCAAATCGGCGAGAGGAAGAAAGCAGCAATGGGGCGAGTGGTATCGGCAGTAGCGAGCGTGCGTAGTGGGTGGACCCGTCTGAACGGGAGCACCCGTGTGATCGCGGATGACATCGCGTGTGCGATCGCGGATGAGATCGCGTGTGCGGTCGCGAGTGCGGTCGCGAGTCCGGTCAAAGGTAAGGCCGCTTTCGCCGTCTCGGGTCTAATCGGCTTTGTAGCGAGCGCCCTTTTGCTGAGTATTTCGGTCAGCACCGCCCATGCGGGTGGCGTTGAGTACGTGGGACAGGGCACGCGTGCACTCGGCCGAGGGGGCGCGTTTGCAGCCCGCGCGGATGACCCGATGGCACTCACCTACAACCCGGCGGCGCTATCCGACCTGCAGGGCAACCAAGTCATGTTGAACGTAAACAATGCGTTCTACGACGCCTGCGTCACGCGCGAAGGCACCTACGGCGATCAGGTCATCCAAAACGGCAGCACCGAGCGCTTTGGCGACTTCATTGAGTACCGCAATCTCAACTTCCCGCGCGTGTGCCAGAGCAACAAGGTCAATCCCGGCTTGTGGCTTGCGTACACGACGCATCTTGCGGACAACATCGGCCTGGGTTTTGGCATCATGACGCCGGCCTCTGCCGCGCATCTGATCTGGGGCGATGGTAAGGGTGGTACCAAAGACGGCAGCGTGCCCTCACCGGTGCGCTATCAAGTCGTCGAGCAAGACATCAAGCTCATCCTACCCACGCTGGGCGTGAGCGTTCGGGCCAACAGCTGGTTCAGTCTTGGCGTGTCGCTGCAGTGGGGCATCGCGCTGATCAAAAACGTTAACTACACGGTCTTGAACGGCACGGAAAACCCCAGTGAAGACGTGCGCAGTGAGATCAACGTCGCGGACTACTTCATTCCGGCAGCGATCTTTTCCGCGCAATTCATGCCCCATGACAGCGTCGATCTTGTCTTTTACGGCCG
The DNA here is from genome assembly GCA_046598735.1 of Polyangiales bacterium. Classification (GTDB taxonomy): domain Bacteria; phylum Myxococcota_A; class Polyangia; order Polyangiales; family DASUME01; genus DASUME01. The sequence goes on along the minus strand of JBKJIA010000052.1, from coordinate 5,579 downwards.
CATCAGCGATGACATCCGAGCCAAAGGTGACGTCAAAGTCGTCTCCGGCGACTTCAACAGCACGCCGCTTGCCCGGGACAAGAACGACGACGTGACGCTGCAGGCCGCCAACCCCGCCGAGTTTGGTCTGGCCTTACGATATGCCGATCGACTGAAGCCACGGGTCGATGGTGCACGCGGCAACACCATGACAGACGAGCGTTGGGACCTGGAATTCGATGCGACCTATATCGTGTCGTCCCAGTTCCAGAATATTTCGGTCGACATACCGACCTTACCATTGCTCGTGGTCAATGGTCTGAATTCCGATCTTCCCCACAAGTGGAAGGATCAACTCTCGCTGCGTCTGGGTGGCGACTACAACGTTATACCTTCCGTACTCGCGTTGCGCGCCGGCATGCACTACGAGACATCGGCCGTCGACGGCTCGTATATGGGCATCGACTTTCAGCCTGCGCAGCGCCTCGGTCTGCATGGAGGCCTTACTGTTCGCCTGGGCCGAGTGGACGTGTCTGCGGGTTATGCGCACATCTTTCAAGAGACGGTCACCGTGCCGCTGGCTAGCGCCGCATTTCGTCAGGTGGCCGAGACCGATCCGAAGGTGGTCAACGCAGGCAAGTACGACGCGAGCTACGACGTGGTGTCGCTCGGCGCCACGTACAGGTTTGGAACGATTCTCTAAGACTTAACTAAATTGCAACGGCGGGAGTAAGGCATATGGGCAAAGCACAAATAACATTGGGCATGATGCTGGCGATGTGCGTAGGGGCGGGGGCGTGCTCCACCGAGTCTACGGTGCAGAAGGACCGCGCTCCTTCCACAGGCGTGAGCGGTGACGACGGCGAAGACGGCGGCTCGCTCGGAGGCGACGTCGACGCGGGCGGCGGCGGCAATGACGGCGCCACCGCGGGTTCGGCTGGCGACGGCGACGGACCGACGACTTGTCCCAAAGGCCCCACCAAGGGCAGCAGTCTGCTGCTGATCGGCGACTCCTACATCGCCCTCAACGACGTGTTCGTCCCCGAAATTACCAGGCTGGCGAAGGCAGCGGGAGCACTCGCGGCGGACGATAAATATGCAAACCGCTCCTTCAGCGGCACCCAGATGGTCGGTGGCGTATTCGCCATTCCTTCTCAGTATGCCGATGAGAAGAACACGGACGGACACGTCAAGACCGTGATCATGACCGGTGGTGGCAACGACATTCTCGTCGGCAGGCGGGAGTGCATCACGACCTCAGCCCCGCCCGAAAACAAGAACTGCATCGACACGATCAACGCCGCGACAGCAGCTGCCAAGACCTTGCTCGCCAAGATGTCATCGGACGGCGTGACGAACGTTATCTACTTCTTCTATCCGACCCTGCCAGGTGGGGGTGCCGGCGGCAAAAAGGACCTTGAGAACAAGACCCTCGACTATGCATATCCGCTGGTAAAGAAGGCGTGTGATGAAGCGGCACCCGTGAAATGCCACTTCGTGGATACGCGCGGTCTGTTTGGCGATACCGCCGCGGACTTTCAGGACGGCATCCATCCCACGGCGCCGAATACCAATAAGATCGTGGCTGCGGTCTGGAAGAAGATGCAGGAGACTTGCGTCGCGCAATAAGTGGCTCTGGAAGCGTCGCTGTCGGTGATCGCACACGAAGTGATCCCTGAGCGCCCCTGGCCTCCCAACTTGTCACGCCGCGTGGGGCATCCGTTGCCCCCGCCTGCTAACATCAGGTCGTCACGCAGACCCCGATGTTAGGAGGGCCGGTTTGAGGCACAGCATCAAGCACACGCTTCCGCCAGATCAGCTGCGCCTCGCAGTGCGTAAGTTCGCAGAGGTCTATTGCGAGCGCTTCAAGGAGTACAACACCAGCGTGTCGTGGCTCAGCGACGACAAGCTGGAGGTCTCCTTCAAGGTGACGGGCATTCGTCTCGCCGGTGTCCTGTCGCTGGAGCCGCAAGAGCTCGGCATCGACATGGACGTACCGCTGCCGTTTCGTCTCTTCAAAGGGCGCGCCATCAAAGCGATCGAAGAGGAAGTGCAGCCATTTCTAGACAAAGCCATGCGCGGCGAGCTCGAGGCAGAGTAAGCCCCGAGTCGCCTCGCTCGCATGACGCGGGCGCTTAGTGCGCCTTAGTCTCGTCGGCTCAGCTCTCGTAGCTGCCGAAGGACATGGGCTCGCCGTTGACCGACTCGCCCGCTGATTCGCTGTTCATCTCCGAGCTGGCAGCGGGAGCTGCGGCCTTGGCCTTGCGGCCGCCCTTGCCCTTCTTGCTGGCTTTCTTGGCGGCTTTCTTCGCCGGTGCAGCAGCCTTCGCGGGCTTGGCTGCTTTCTTAGCGGCCTTCTTGCTGGCCTTCTTGGCGGCCTTCTTGGCCGGGGCTTTGCCGGCTTTCTTTGCTGCCTTCTTGGCAGGCTTTGCGGCCTTGCCCGCTTTGCCCGCCTTCTTCATCGCCTTGCCCGCTTTCTTCGCAGGGGCCTTGGCAGCTTTCTTTGCTGCCTTCTTCTTTGCTGCCTTCTTCTTTGCCGCCATGTTCTTCCTCCAGACGAAACCACTTCTTGGCTCTGCGTCATTCGCAGAGCGATCAACGTTTGGGAAGTGACCCCATGTACTTGCAGATGATGCCCAGCATCACCTCATCTGCGCCACCACCAATCGACGCAAGACGACCATCTCGATAGAAACGCGAAATGGGAGTCTCATTCATAAAGCCCATTCCGCCGTAAAACTGCAAGCAAGTGTCAGCCACTTCGCGCGTCAATCGACCGACTTTGAGCTTGGCCATCGACGCGAGCTTGGTCACGTCTGAGCCTTGTGCGTAGAGCGATACCGCCCGATAGAGCAGCGCACGCAATGCTTCGACCTCGGTGGCAAGCTCTGCCAAACGGAAGTGAATCCATTGCTGATCGAGGAGCGGTCGCCCGAATGCCACGCGCTGAGAAGTGTATGCAATCGTGTCTGAAATCGCGCGATCGAGCGGCACGATCGACGAGGCGACCGCCCACATGCGCTCTTCTTGAAACTGCTCCATCTGATACGTGAAACCCAGATTTTCCTCGCCGATGCGGTTTGCTTGCGGCACGCGCACATCGTCGAACACGATCTCTGCCGTGTCGGAGCTGCGCATGCCGAGCTTGTCGAGCTTACGCGCGATCGAGATGCCCTTTTCCCGCATGGGCACACAAATCAGCGTCTTATTGCGATGCGCAGGTCCATCGCCCGTGTTCACGAGCAGCGTGATGAAGTCCGCCTGCGTGCCGTTCGTGATCCACATCTTGCCGCCGCGGATCACATAGTCCGATCCATCGCGCGTGGCGTAGGTACGGATCGATGCCACATCCGAGCCCGCACCCACTTCACTCACGCCGATGGCCGCGACGAAGTCACCCGCGATGGCCGGCCGTAAGAACTGATCGCGCAAGGCATCGCTGCCGTGTTTGGCGAGCGCAGGCGTGGCCATGTCCGTCTGCACGCCGATCGCCATCGGAACGCCGCCGCAATTGATGTAGCCGAGCGCCTCGGCCATGGCGCAACCGTACGTGTAATCGAGGCCCATTCCGCCGTATGCCACAGGCTTGGTGACACCGAGCAGACCCGCGTTGCCAAGCTTCTTGAACACCTCGTGCGCGGGAAAAATTCCGGCCTCTTCCCAGCTCTCCACGTGGGGCTGGATGTCGTGATCGATGACCTTGCGCAGTGTGCGTTGGATCTCGAGGTGCTCTTCGCGATAGACCATGGGCCTCTGTGCACGCGTAAGAAAGCAATGCACTTACGTAATCTCCGCTCTCGCTTGCGCTTATGTCAACGGGCTACATTCATTCTTGATGTCGAGAGAGATGAAATATGAAGCGCTCGTGTCTGCAAAGACGAGCGAAGAAGCTGTCGAAATCGCACTCGAGGCCATGCCGCGTGGCCGCAGTCTGGTGCGCAGCGACGCCGAAGACGTGAGCGCTGAAGAAGGTCCCGACAGCTATCGTGTGACGATCGTGTTCAGCGGTGGCAGCGGCGGAGAGGGCTCGGAGTAGAGCGTGCTGGCTGCCGAAAGCGCGGACAATTTGAGGTGCGCATATCGCGCTATCCGGGCAGGCGTTGAGCTCGTCCTGATGCATCTTGCCGACTCGCACCAGCACTGGGAAGTGAGACTCAGGACCGAGGCCCTCGAATTTATCAATTCACTAAAGATATGAGGGCACGATGTTCACTCCGGATCATGGTTTGCTCTGGCGACCAGACGCTCTTGTCGAAGCCACATCCAAGGCCACAAAGCAGCAGTTTCTACAAACTTGGGGCGGTATTCACTTCTTGCTCGTCAAGGTCGACAACTTCGAGTCGCAGCTAGCTCAGGGACTCGCCATGCAGCCCAACCCGTCGGCCCAGACTCATTCCGTGGTCCCCACCGGTGGCACTTCCACAGGTGAGGTCAACCCGGTGCTGGTGATCGCGCGCATCGAGCAGGCCCGTAAGCTCCGTAAATTGGCACGTGGCGTGCCCAAAACGGCGCTGCTCGAGCCTCGCTGCATCGTTGCGATCGAGAGGCACGGCACGCGCGCTGGTAGCAGTCTCGAGATCTCAGTGGGCCGGTCTCGCCGTAGCGGCATCGTCATGCTGCATAAGAGCGTTTCCACGCTCCACGCCCATTTTCGCAGTGACAAGGCCGAGGGGCTGTTACTGAGAGACGCCGGCAGCAGGAACGGTACGCTGGTCAATGGTGTCGTCACCACAGAACATGAGGTGGCGGTAGAGCGGGGCGATGAGATTCGCTTCGGCGAAGTGGATGCCCTGGTGTGCAGTGCGGAGGCATTGTGGGAAGCAGTGACCAGCTTCTAGTGCCGCTCGTCTCAAAGTGGGCGGCGCGCGGATTGAAGCGCCGGAGCATTAGCGCCTAGAATCGTAAATGGGGATGACGCTCAAGCCCGGGGGGGCGAATTTGAAACGCGAGGGTGCGGGCGACGCGTCCGGCCTCGCCGAGACGAACGGCCAGCTCGACGCGGATAATGACCAACTGGTCTTACGCTCGTCGACCGTACCGAATGAAGCGTCGGCAGACGACGCTGACCGAACGCAGACCTGTACTTCGGAAGGGTCCGTGACTCCCACGAGGTCCATCGTGGATGTAGGGACTTACATTGGTCGCTACCGTGTCGATGGCGTGATCGGTTCAGGCGGTATGGGCACCGTCTACCGGGCGTTTGATCCGCAACTACAGCGACCTGTGGCTCTCAAGCTGCTGGCCTTCGAGGATGAAGACGTCGAGGCCGCTGCGCGCCATCGGGCGCGGATGCTGCGCGAGGCGTTTGCGCTCGCGCGACTCTCCCATCCGAACATCGTCGCGGTACACGATGCGGGCGAGGTTAACGAGGGTGTGTTCATCGCGATGGAGCTCATCGATGGGGAGACCGTAGACCAATGGGTTCGCGCCAAGCCGCGCTCGCTTTCCGAGGTCACTCAGATCTTCATCGCGGCCGGCGAGGGGCTCGCCGCGGCACATCGCGCCAAACTTCTGCATCGCGACTTCAAGCCACAAAACATGATGGTGGCCAGCGACGGCCGCGTGCGCGTCATCGATTTCGGTCTAGTGCGAGGTCAGGA
>JBKJIA010000512.1:0-6075 GCA_046598735.1 Polyangiales bacterium | reverse complement strand
CACGGCCAAGGTCGACGAGGCGTTGTGTGCGGAAGCAGAGCTACTCGCCGCCATCGTGGATCGCGAAGACGGCGAGTAGCTCTGCTTCCGCGCACAACGCCTCGTCGACCTTGGCCGTGCCCGCGCACTTCCAGATGTTCGACTTGCGTTGGATGACTTCGACCGCGAGCTCCATGCGATCACCTGGCACCACCGGCGCACGAAACCGCGCGCGATCGATGCCCATGAAGTACATGATTTTCTGGTTGCTATCGAAGGGCTCCGACGCGTAAGCCAGCACGCCGATCAACTGCGCCAGCGCTTCCAAAATCAACACACCCGGGAAGATGGGCTTGCCCGGAAAGTGACCCGGGAAAAATGGTTCGTTGTACGTCACGCACTTGAGCGCCCGTGCGGACTTGCGAGGCTCGATCTCGATCACTCGGTCGAGCAAAACGAACGGGGCGCGATGCGGCAGGATGCGCAGAATGCGTGTCAGGTCGAACGTGACGTGGGCCGGATGAGTCATCGAAACCAGTCGCGAAATTACCACGCGTGTAACAAAAACGGCGATCCGCTTTCGCTTATCGCCGCTTACTGCACATATTTTTGTCGAAAGACTAGGGCTTTGCGGGCGCCGCCGGCTTAGCCATGGGGCCTGCCGGTTTGGCGGGCGCTCCAGGCTTCTTGGGAGCCGCTGTGGAGCCGCCTTCGTTGCCTTCGCCCGCGTTGTAGCGCTGGATGACGACATCGGTGAGGTCGAGGTTGGTAGGCGCGAAGATCACGCCGGCTTCGTTGCGCTCGACGATCATCGCGTAGCCCTCGGCCTGACCGATGCGGCGCAGGATCTTCTCCATGCGCTCGATGATGACCTTCGTAAGCTCGCCCTCTTTCTCGGCCAGCTCGCGCTGATAGTCCACGTACACCTGCTGCAACTCAACGAGTTGCTTCTGGTACGACTCGACCTTCTTCTCAAGCACGTCGCGCGCGAGCACGTTCTTCTGGCCCTCGATTTCATCTTTGAGCTTCTTCAGCTCTTCTTGCTTCTTATCGAGGCCTTGCTGTCGGCTCTCGAAGAGCTTCTTCAGATTGGCCTTGGCCTTACGGCCTTCTTCCGTCTCGTTGATCGCCCGCTGTAGGTCGACCACGGCGATCTTGGTTTGAGCCGAGACCGTCTTGGGTGTGAGGGCGGTGAGCGAGGTCGAGAACAACACCGCGGCAAACACGGCGAGGGCGAGGCGCGAGAGCTTCATTTCGAGCGTCCTTTGAGGTTGAGTCGGGGCTTGCTACCCGGTTGGCCTTGGGCGGTCAAGTAGTCGACCGCAGGAAGCGACGCTGAAGCGCGGGCGCGTATTCAGGCCGGATTCCTCGGGTTTGAGACGATGGGCGCGCTTAGAAGAACTGACCAATCGTGAACTGGAAATTGACGTAGTCCTCGCCCGGACGTCGCGCCAACGGGAAACCCCATTCGAAGCGCAGGGGACCCATGGGCGAAAACCAGCGCACGCCAAAACCCCAAGAGGTACGTAGGGCGAGTGGGTCGAACCGACACGGGTCGCGGGTGCGGTCGCCCGCTGAGGACGTGGGAAGCTGGCATTTGACGCGCTCGAGATTCCAGGTGTTGCCGGCGTCGGTGAAGATCACTCCCTTGATGCCGACCGACGCGAGGATCGGGATCTCCACTTCGAGATTGGAGCGCAACATGACGTTGCCGCCCTGGTAGAAAAGGCGCTCACTGCCGCTGGGATCGAGTCCGCTGGGAACGGATACCTGCGGACCCACACTTTGCAGGTCGAAGCCGCGCAAGCTCAGGATGCCGCCGAGGTAGAAGCGTTCGTATTGCGGCACACCCTCGAGCTTGCGTGAGGTGATGAGACCGCCTTCCGTGTTCAAGCGCAGCACCATGCCGCCGAACAAGGGATAGTAGAAACGACCAAAGTAACGTTGGCGGGCGAACGTGCGCTCGGAGCCGATGTACGGGTCGGCCACTTCCGTGGACAACGACGTGTAGATACCTTTGGTCGGGAACAGGCGATTATCGCGCGAGTCGTAGGTGAGCGAGAGCCGCAACGAGCTCGTGAAACCAGCTAGCTGCTGGTTGGCCAAGGGCGTGCGCGTCTGGATATTTTGACCGGGGGCGCTGACGTTGAAGGCGCTGCCAGTGTTGGTCGCAATGTCTACGATCTCAGCGCCATACCGTAAGGCCAAGCGTAAGTTGCGGTTGACCAGTGGATGGCCGAAGGCGAGGCCGGCGCCCGTCGATTTCTGCGTGAAGGACGAGTAGCTGTTGCTCGTGCGCGTGGCATCGAGCGACAAGCTCCACATCGTGCTCAGGAAGTAAGGCTCGACGAACTGCACTTGGATCAGTTGTCGAATGCCCGAGACCTGAGCCTGCAACGAGAGCGATTGGCCGTGTCCGAACAGATTCTGTTGGTCGACCTGCGCCGTCAGGATGAACTGCTCGATCGACGAGAAGCCTGCGCCGACCTGGAACGTGCCGGTGGCGCGCTCCTTAACCTCGAACGTGATGACCAGGCCGTCGGACTCTTTGCCGTCGGCTTCCGACATGTTGACGCTCTCGAAATAGCCGAGCGCCGTAATGCGAGCCTTACTGTCGTCGAGCTTGGTCTGGCTGTACTTTTCGCCTTCGATCAGCAGGATTTCGCGGCGGATGACCCGGTCACGGGTTTTCTCGTTGCCTTGAATTTCGATGCGTTCGACATGGCAGGGCGGACCGCGACGAATGACCACCGTAATGTTTACGATGCGGCGATCGGGCTCGAGCTCGGTTTCCGGCTCGACAGTGGCTTTGGCGAAGCTGGCATCGCGATAGTGACGCGTGATGCCTTCGATGCCTTCTGTGAGCTTGGTTCGGCTAAACCAGTCGCCAGGTTGGGCGCTTATTTTTTCGCGCACGACCCGGCGACCGCCGAGTGGGTCGACCTCGCTACCGTCTTCATTCATTTCGACGACGCGCAAACGCCCGATCTTGAAGCGCGGACCCTCACGGATCGGCACCGTAATATCGATTTGCTGGCGATCGGGCGTGAGCTCTACGCGCGGCGGATTAACCTGAACGTTGAGGTAGCCGCGGTCGTAATAGAGCGCTTGCAGGCGCAGTACATCTTCGTCGAAGAACTCGCGCTTGAAGGTGTCATTGGACGAAAGGAAAGAGAAAAACCCCGTCGGGTGGGTGCGCATGAACGCGAGAATGTCGTCGTCCGAAATGTGATCGTTGCCGATGAACTGGATGCGACGAACCGAGACTTCGGGACCTTCCACGATGTCGTAGCGGACTTCGATCTGATTGTTTGGCATCGCGATCAGCCGGTAGCTGATCTTGGCGAGGAAGTAGCCCTCTTCGGCGTACACATCGCGAATCTTGGTGATTTGCTCGCGGACTTCGTTCTCGGAAAGGATGGCGCCGATTTCGAGCGTGACCTTCTCGTCGATGTCTTCTTCGTCGATGTTGTCATCGCCTTCGAAGCTGACCTTACCGATGGCAGCGCGCTCGCGAACGATCACGTAGAGCGTGAGGTCGTTGCCTTTGGCACTGGCACGGAAGATCAAATCGTCGAAGTAGCCGAGGTCCCACAGCGAACGAGCATCGCGCGCGACTTCGGTGTCTCGACAGGGCACACCGGGCTTGAGCTTCATGCTCGCGCGCACGTCGTCGGCCGAGACGCGGCCGTTGCCGCTCACTTGAATCGCTCGAATCGTGCGGCCTTCGCACAGCGTCTTGGGGACGAGCACGGTCGGGGCTTGCGCCGCGGGCTCGCGCTCTGGCTCGGCGGGCTCGGCTGCAGCGGGCTCATCGCCACTCTCAGCGGGCGCTTCAGCGGGCGCTTCCGTAGTAGGGGCGGCAGGCTCGCTCGGCTCGATGCCTGCGTCATTGCTCGCCCCGGGTGAGGCGCCGGGTTTCACATCTTGTGCGGACGCGCTGCTCCCTAAGGCAAACAGGGCGATCGCGAGAAGAGCGATGAGCTGGGCGGGGCGCGTCATTCCGATGGATTCGCACGAGGCTAAAAGCGCCCCGAAAGCTTCGGCGGTTTAGTGGGTTAGGCCGCTCGGGGCAAGGGAAGAAAGCCCCTGTCAGGGAGCGCTGGCGACCGTGGCCACAACGCGTTCGCGGCGCTCGTCGCGCTCGATGCGGCCATCGCGCATGTGAACGACGCGTGGCATGCGAGCAGCGAGGTCACCGCTATGGGTCACGATTAGGAACGTGGTGCCGTGACTTTGGTTGAGCCGGAAGAACAGCTCGTGGATGGCTTCGCTCGTGGCGCTGTCCAAATTGCCCGTGGGTTCGTCGGCTAGCACCAGCTGGGGATTCATGACCAAGGCGCGCGCGAGGGCTACGCGTTGCTGCTCACCGCCGGATAGCTCGCCTGGACGATGGCCGAGCCGATGCGAAAGACCGACCTCGGTCAGCAGTGCGCGCGCCTGCGGCTCCAAACGTTTGCGAGCATGCCCGCCGATCATCCCTGGCATGAGCACGTTTTCGAGCGCGGTGAATTCGGGCAGCAAGTGATGAAATTGGAAGACGAAGCCGATCGTTTCGTTGCGAAAGGCCGCAAGTTGCGCGCTCGAATAGGCGGTGACGTCGCGGCCGCCGAAGAAGATTTTGCCCGAGCTTGGTAAATCGAGCGTGCCCAAGAGGTGCAAGAGCGTGCTCTTACCCGCGCCGGATGCGCCTACGATGCTGAGCATTTCGCCGCGCTCGATCGTAAGGTCGATGGCTTGCAGGATCTGCAGCTCGCGGCCTTCGTGAAAGAACTGCTTGGTTACGCCGCGCACTTCGACGAGGGGACCTGTTCTGGGGCTTCGCTCGGACATCGTTACTCGTAGCGTAGTGCATCAACGGGACGAAGCCGTGACGCGAGCAGCGCGGGGTAAATGGTTGCGACCAGGCACACTGCGACTGCGGCGACGCCAACGGCCAAGAACTCGGTGAGATCGATGTGCACGGGCAATCGATCGATGTAGTAGACCTCCGGGTTCAAGCGAACGCCGAAGTGTTCCGCGCCAAAGCACATCACGTAACCAAGGGCCAGGCCGAGCAGGGAGCCGAAGGCACCGATCAAAAGGCCCTCGAGCACGAACACGAACACGATCGCGCGATCGGCCGCGCCCATGGCTTTGAGCACGCCGACCTCGCGGCCTTTTTCCTGCACCATCAGCGTAAGCGTGCCGACGATGCAGAAGCTTGCGACCAAGATCGCGATGCCGAGCGCGATGAACATGGCGAGCTTTTCGAGCGCCAAAGCGCCAAACAAATTCTTATTCAGCTCTTGCCACGCGCGCACGCGTAAGCCCTTGTTTTGAGGCGCGCGAGCAAGCTCGTCTGCGACTTCTTGCGCTTTGTCGGGCTCACGCACCGTGATCTCGATACCGCTTATCGTGTCGCCTCGGTTCAAGAAACGCTGGGCTGCCGACAGCGTGATGTACGCGAACTTCATATCGTACTCGTACATGCCGCTGTAGAAGATGCCGGCCACGCGAAACGGGCGCGCTTTGGGCATCGGACCTGACGGTCCTAAATCACCGAGCGGCGTGACCACGTTGACTTCGTCGCCGAGATACAACCGTAAGCTGCGCGCAAGCTCTTGCCCTACGACGATGCCAGGTAAGACTTCGGTCGCTGCGGGCGGCGGCGCGGCCACCGGTTCGGCTCCGCCAGGCTTGACCGTGGGAATCGCTTCCACGCGATCGAGCATGCGTTCGAGGTCCTCGAGCAAGCGATGGTTCTTAGCTTCAGGTGCATCGTCTTCGACGCGATGGCGCGACACCTTGGGCACACCGACGCCCAGGTTGAGTTGGGTCGTGGACAAGCGCGTCAGCTGCTCGGGATGGGCGAGATAGTCGAGGGAGCCTACCTTCATGTTGTCCGGCAGCTCGCTCACGTCGCCAATATGCGCGGGATCGATGCCGCGCAGAATCGCTCCGGCGAGATTCGATGCGCTTGAGATCATCACTTCGCCAGACACGTAGGGCGATACGCCTTTCACGCGGTCGACGCTGCGGGCGAAGGCCAACGTAGGTGCATAGCCCTCGATCGTGCTCTCTTGCTGGTCGATCACGATGTGAGCGTTGTTGCCG
>JBKJIA010000315.1:0-7139 GCA_046598735.1 Polyangiales bacterium | reverse complement strand
GCACAACGGCGGGTACAACGGGAGGAACTGCGGGAACGAGCGGCGGAACCACGGCGGGCACAACGGGGGGAAGCACTGCAGGCACAAGTGGCGGCACCACGGCGGGCACGACAGGCGGCACCACGGCGGGTACAACGGGCGGGACGACGGGAGGCACGACGGCGGGTGCAAGTATGAGTAGATGCGGCGCTCCGCTCGATGCCGCGGCACCCACCACCGCCTCGGTTGCAAAGGACGGCCCGCTCACCGTGACGTCCTATGCCACGGGATTGCCGGCCTCGTCGGATTACAAGAGTCTTACGGTCTTCTATCCATCCAACGGAACGGGACCTTACGTAGTGGTGATGATCTCCCCCGGTCTGACCGAAGTCCTCGCGTATCTGCAAGGCTGGGCCAAGCGCTTTGCTTCGCACGGTTACGTCGCGGCGTTCGTCGAGGCCAACAACACGGGCTCCGACTCCGCTCAGGCGCGCGCCAATGGCATGTGGGCTGGGATCGCGTCCCTCAAGGGTGAAAACACGCGAGCGGGCAGTCCGCTGATGGGTAAGGTATCCAATTGTTTCGTTACATCCGGGCACTCGCTGGGGGGTGGTGCATCGCTGCTGACTGCCAAGGCGCATCCAACTGATATCAAGGGCGCCCTCGGCTTCAACCCCTACGAAGGCTCTACCAACTTCTCGAGCATCGTTGCTCCCACGCTGATTTTGGCGGGTCAAAGCGATACCACCGCCAATCCATCGAGCCATGGTCGCAGGCAGTACGACACCATGTCAGCCAGCATTTCCAAACAGTACGTTGAAGCGGCCGGTGGCAATCACCAGTCCGCCCTTTCGCCTGGTTCGATGCCCAGCCAGTACGCATTGTCTTGGCTCAAATTCACGGTGGACGGGGATGCCAGGTTCCGGCCGTTCCTCGCTAAGGCAGCGAGCGGGCTATCGAACTTCGCGACGACCTTGCCGTAGGACCTGACCGTGCGGCCGGGTGTGTGTTAGCGTCGCGGGGAGCGTTTTCTGACAACCGAGGAATCCCTATGCGTCACCTTGTGCCCATTACGATCGCAACGCTGGCTCTAGTCGCCTGCGGAGGCAGTCAGCCGGCCTCATCTGCGGCTACTCCTGCCGAGGAGACCGCGGGCAGTGCCAGCCCAGAGACTACGGCGGAAGGCGCGCCGAATGCGCAGGGGGCGCAGGGTACCCCGGCCGCGAGCAACGAGTTTGCGGTCCAAGAGTCAAGCACGGCCAAGAGCGCACACGGTGTGACGGAGTCGAAGATCAAGCCAACCAAGACCGAGGCCGCGCTAAAACTCATCGTGGTCGACAAAGACAAGGGACCTATCGAAGGTATCGTTATCTCGCTCACGGCCCCCGACGGCAAGAAGTACTACACCGAAGAGACCGATGCGACGGGCTACGCCGAGGTACTGGTGCCGGTGGGTAAAAAGTATGATTTGGTCTACTTGAGTCTTGGCCGCCGAGACATCTCCGCGACCGTTCCGGTAAGCAACGAGCCGAACCAGACCCTCAAGTTGACGATGCGTTATAAGGCCTGGTCCCCGGTTAAGGGCGCGTCGGGCGCACCCGCGGAGCCGGGTATCGTGCTGAATGGTGTGAACTTCGATACGGGTAAGGCCAACCTGCACCCGGACTCCTTCCCCCAGTTCGATAACATCGTGGAGTACATGACCCACAAGAAGAGCGCTCGCGTCGAGGTCTCCGGCCACACCGACAACGTTGGCAACGCGAAAACCAATAAGGCGCTCTCCAAGAAGCGTGCGGAAGCCTGCCGCGATTACCTGATCTCGAAGGGCATCGCGGGCGGCCGCATCGAAGCAGTGGGGTATGGCGACGAGCGCCCCCTCGCGCCGAATGATAGCGAGGACGGCAGGCAGAAGAATCGCCGCATCGAGGCCACCGAGCTGTAGGCGCGCCCCTTACTACTATATACTACGATAGCTAAACTCGGACGTGCCTGCGTAGCGCAAGCCAACACACTACGAGCAGCCCAGCGCTCAAGACCGTGCTCGAGTGCGTGGGCGGAGCAGGATGGATGCCGCAACCTGAGTGTCGCTTGCGACGCGCGTTGGCGGGCGCCACGCCAGGGGTGCTGCCATCGAGGGTGCCCGCATCGGAGGCTTCGCTCTCATCGTTCGCATCTGGCGAGGTGGCCTGCACCTTACGATGGGAATCAATCCAATCCACATAAGCTGGGACTAAGGTATATACTCCCCCCTGACCGCAATCAACTGTCTGGAAGTCGTCTCGTCCGCGAGAGGTGGCACCCACCAGGTAGATGGTACCCTCTGCGGATAGATACACGGGGCCACCGGAATCGCCCGGACACGTATCGGAGCCAACAGCATCGCCTGCCAGGAATTCCCCTTCGCTGCGCCGTACCCACGGCACCGTGCCGACATAATGAAGACCATCCTCGCTGGAGCTACCATCCGGATGGAGCGACCGCGTTCCATATCCCGCGACGATGAGCTCCGTGCCTTCGTGAATCAACTCATCGACACGAGCGAGCGGCAGGATCGCCACCGGCACCACCTGCGTGACAGGTCGCGCCGTTTCGACGATTGCGATGTCGTTCTCTATGCCGATCCCGGTCGGATCCATGGTGAACGGACCTGCGTACGCGCGCTCATGCGCGGCCAGGTGGCGTACGGCGTACTTCTGCTGGTACGAGGCAGCGGCTTCATCCGCAGCGCCCGCGATCACCGTCACGGTGGCAGGTTTCACTTGCTCGCCGCTCTCGTCATCGAGCACGCAGTGTGCGGCAGTCACCACCAAGTCAGGTCCGATCAAGGTGCCGGTGCAGCCCCAAACCGTGTCCCCGTACTCCACGATCAACGCCACGGTACCCCAGCGTTCGCCCTCGGTAGCGGGGTGCCCCCGTAAAATGCCCTCCGATTTCCAGGCGAGCGATGCCTGTGCTGGATCTGCTGGCTCGCCCGCGCATGCGGAGAGAGTAAGCAGTAGACCCCAAAACGACAGCGTGCAGCGAGCAGCAGGGCACATGCTCCCAAGGTTCATCACAAAGCGAAATTGTAAAGGCTATCTCGTATCTGTGCGTGCTCTTGGCGACGGAAGAACCCCATTAAGAGCTGGGCGCGCGTTGTCTCACCCCGTTTAGACGAGCGCTGGGGCCCGCGCCCGTGCGGTGGTACACCTCGCGAATGCACTACGGTCTCACCATCTTCCCCACTGAATACTCCATTCAACCAGACGAGCTTGCGCGTGAGTCGGAAGCGCGCGGATTCGAGTCGTTGTGGTTCCCCGAGCACACGCACATTCCTGCGTCACGCAAGTCTGAATGGCCGGGCGGCGGTCCGCTGCCGCAGGAGTACTACGACACTTACGATCCCTTCGTGGCGCTGTCGTTTGCGGCGGCTGCCACCAAACGCATCAAGATCGGGACCGGTATCTGCCTGATGGTCGAGCGCGATCCCATCACCACGGCCAAGGAAGTCGCAAGTCTCGATAGGCTTAGTGGCGGTCGCTTCCTGTTCGGGATCGGCGGCGGCTGGAACGTCGAAGAAATGGCGAATCATGGAACCCGCTTCGATCAGCGTTTCGACATCCTGCGTGAACGTGTGGAAGCGATGAAAGCCATCTGGACTCAGGAACAGGCGAGCTACGCCGGTCAGCACGTGAAGTTCGATGGGATTGTCGCGAACCCGAAGCCGTTGACCAAACCTCATCCGCCCATTCATCTCGGGGGAGAGGCGCCGTGGGCCATCAAGCGCGCCGTGCAATACGCGGATGGTTGGATGCCGATCGGTTTGCGTGGGCCCGCCGAAACGTACGTGCAGGACCTGCGTGCGGCGGCCGTCGCAGCGGGCCGTGATCCGAACGGTATGGAGATGTCCCTGTTCGGCACGCCTACGAGCAGCGAGCGCCTCTTGCCTATTCGCGATGCAGGATTCCACCGGGTAATCTTTTTCCTGCCCGCGGCACCACGCGAAGAAATCCTACCTAAGCTCGATCGCTACGCCGAGCTGATGAAAACGGTGGGATAGCCGCCCCAAGACGAAATAGTAAGGTGGGGCTCGCATCCTGGGCCATGCCGGCGATCACGCAATCGCCTGCCTACGGTCGGATGCGTCGAAAGCGCATCGCGACAGACCCGGGAATCATGCGACCGTTGATGACGCGGGTGCCGATGCGGTAGGCGCGTTCAGGGATAAAGAAGCCCGCAAACAGTTTGGCCAGGCTTTTGGTCGTGAAGAAGTTGAGGTGCGTTGCCTCGAGCAGATGCCACGGCACGACCCGATGCTCAAAGCCCGACGGGATCGAGGTCATATCCGGAACACTGACAAACAGCCCCTGGCGCGCGATGCGTGCGAGCTCGGCTGGCAATCGCTCTGGGTGAGGGATGTGCTCGATCACTTCCGTCGCCACGACGAAGTCAAAGGAGCCGTCTTCGTACGGCATCGGAAACTGACCATCGTACATTTGCACGAAGGGCTGCGCTTCCGGCTTGGTCTTACCTTCCACCCGGTCTGATGCGAGCTCGATGCCGTGCGCTTCGCGGCCGAGGCCCCTTAGACGTCGTACGAGGTCGCCGTTGCCACAACCGAAGTCGAGGATGGAACCTGGGAACGTCATGCAGAGCTCGACGACATCGTCGGGTGCGTCGACGGGATGCCCGTAGCTGTAGATGTGCTCGCGATGCAGGACTTGATCGGTCTCGAACAACACGTTGTAATCGGGAGTAACCTTTCCAACTAGCTCGGCACGGGGAACCTCGATTCGCGTTGCGCCGCATAGGAGATGTTCGGCATCGGTCACATAAAACTCGGCAACGAAACCAGCGTGTGGATGCGACGATCGTCCGGACTCCACCACGGCCGCGCGCCTGACGCGGTAGATGCCGTGGGGCTCGACGGGCCCTGCCTTGGTGACGAGCTGCAGAGAGGGTGGGCCGAGCGAATCATACCATCCCACTACTTGCACGATCCGCGTCGAGGAGGCGTCAATACGTTCGACTGCAAGGGTATGACCCCCCTGACTCGACATGAACGGTTTACCCTTCACCACACGCACGAGACCACTGGGGGTAAGGTCTGACTCTTTGCAGTTCGTCTCAGTAGTCTTCTTGGCAAGCGACGCGTCGGGCGCGCGTCGCTTGGCGATGCCGCGCAACCACGATCGGACCCGCTTTCTTAGTCTCATGCTAATTCCCGGTGGTGCTCCGTGCTGACAAGGTCGAGGTCGGGCACGGTCAGTTTGGAGGATGCCGGCACGCAGTAGAAACCCGACCGATAGGCGATTGCCTCGATGAAGTCAACGAACACGATATCTGCGCACTTATGAGCCCTTTCTAACGCCAAGCACCATGGCCGACTATATTGGCGCGATGTCTGAGCTCCCCACGCGTCCTAAAGCACCACCCAAGTCATTGCCTGCATGGCCTTTGTTTGCGGCCTCCGCGCCTGGGTTGGAGGAGATGCTAGCGCGCGAAATCGCGGGGCTTGGCATCGCGCCCGAGCGCATGCGGATCGTTGCCGGCGGGGTTGAAGTCGATGGAGATTTGGAGGTTTTGTATCGGCTCAATCTTGAGCTCGGGCTGGCGCTCAAAGTGCTGTTCCGGGTTGGCGAGTTTCCAGCGCGACGCTTCGATGTGCTCGTGAAGCGCTGCGCTCTGTTGCCTTGGGAGCAGTGGTGCACTGACGGCGTGGCCGTGGACGTGCGAGTCACGTGCAAGCGTTCAAAGCTCTATCACAGCGATGCGGTCGCTGAGCGTGTGCGGGCCGGCATTTCAGAACGGGTGGGTCGTCCCATCGAGGACAAGGAAATCGTCGAAGGCGAGCCTGCGATCGCGGTGCACGTGCGCATCGTCTCCGATTTATGCACCTTGTCCGTCGACACTTCCGGCGAGAGCTTGCATCGGCGAGGCTACCGCTTGGCGACCGCCAAGGCGCCGCTGCGGGAAGACTTGGCGCGCGCACTGATCGTGGCCTCTGGCTGGGATCGGCAAAGTCCGTTGCTCGATCCGTTCTGCGGTGCGGGCACGATCGCAATCGAAGCAGACTGGTTAGCGCGACAGGTACCACCGGGACACTTGCGCAAGTTTGCGTTCATGCATGCGGCGAGCTTCGACGAAGCGTTGTGGGAGCGCGTGCGCAGCAAGGCCCTGGCCGGGGTACTGCGGAACTCGGTACCCATTCACGCAAGCGACCGCGACGCCGGAGCCGTGCGCGCGTCACTGGCCAATGCCGAGCGCGCAGATTCCAAGGACGTGCATGTGTTCGAAGCTGCGCTGTCTGCGGCGCCATTTTTCGCAAATCCGCCAGGCTCGCGCGGCGCCGTCGTCACGAACCCTCCTTACGGTCTGCGCATTGGACAGGAAGCGGATCTGCGCAATTTATATCGCGCGCTCGGCGACCGCGTTCGCGCGCTTGCTGGCCATTGGGACGTGGCCGTCGCGGTAGCTTCTGCGGACCACGCGCGCGCCACCGGGCTCGGCCTCAAGTCTGCCTTGATGACCGATCATGGCGGGGGTAAGATCTACTTCGCGGTCGGTCATCCGAGCTGAGTACGCCTTAGGTTCGCTAGGGGCAGACCCGAGACTCTGCTAGACCATCGCTAAGAGTGGGCAGGCCTCTCACATGCCGAGCCCGCTAATTGTCAGCGAATGCTCGACGGAGGGCGGCGAGCAGATCTGCATGCCTGAAAGGCTTATGCACGAAACCCTTCAAACCCTTGCCCGCAAACTGGGTAGTGATGTCCTGTTCGTTGTAGCCGCTCGAGAGGATCACCGAGACGTTGGGATTGATGCGCCGCAGGGCCTGATAGGTGGCCTCACCATTGAGGTGCGGCATCATCATGTCGAGCAAGACCAGCTTGATCTCCTGCTGGTATTCGCGATAAACCGCGATGGCTTCGCGTCCGTCATTGGCCGTTAGCACCGAGAAACCGTGCAGTTCCAGCAGACGCTTGGCCACGGCTCGCACGGTTTCTTCGTCGTCCACTACGAGCACGGTGCCCGTGCCAACGAAATCGACTTCGTGATTCGTCGGTTCATCTAAGCTTTTGGCAACCTCACCGCTGGCGGGAAAGAGTAGCTTGAAGGAGGACCCCTTACCCAACTCGCTATAGACGCGCAGCGCGCCGCCATGACCGCGCATGATACCGAGG
>JBKJIA010000235.1:0-16068 GCA_046598735.1 Polyangiales bacterium | reverse complement strand
CGACCGATCGGGCGACGATCGGGGACCGAAAAGTGACGGATCACACTTGATCCGTGTCGTTCACCACAAAAAACGGATCATGCGTGAACCACGCGTGATCCGTTTTTTGTTTAGCGTATTCAATCACTTACGTGACCATATGTGAAAATGACATGACGATTTGTGACGATACACTGCACGTCACCCGTTGTGCGGCCATCTCTCGGATGGTAGATATCTTGACATGCGAATCAGCAACAGCTTCTCCGAAGGCGAAATCCAGGTCATGGATTTCATTGTGCAAACACTCCTCCGTGGCGGCTCGCCTTCGATGGCGACGCGCAACAAGGACTTTGGTTCCTTGTGCCGCAAGATCCTGGCGATGAAGTCCAGGGTCCACGAGAAACAGATCGCGGAGGAGCTTGGCGCCCCCGCGACGAAGGAAGACGAGCCTATGCAGCAGGCCGTCTGAGCCGGTTGCAGAGAGCACGCGTAGCTTTCGTTGCGCGCAGCTCTTGTTGGCCCAGGCGCGTGAGCCGAGCGCTCATTCGCCTCATCCTCGTTGACACAACAGCGCTGGTCTCGTAATCGGGGCGTCAATGCTTGTGTTCCGCGGGGCTCGGGTTCTGGATCCATCGAGACAGCTCGATGAGGTTTCAGATGTGGTGATCGAACACGGTCGCGTGTTGCGCGTAGGGCGTGATGCCGGAGCCAAGCTCTCGGGCGAGCGGGTGCGGGTGATCGATGCAAAGGGGCTGTGGCTTGCGCCAGGCTTCTTTGACCTGCACGTGCACTTTCGAGAGCCGGGCCAGGAATACAAAGAAGACATCGCTACGGGTCTCGCTGCGGCTGCGGCGGGCGGCTTCACCGCCGTTTGTCCGATGCCGAACACCAAGCCTATCAATGACACGCGCGCCATCACTGAAATGATGGTGTCGCGTGCGAAGGCCGTGGGCGGCGCGCGACTCTTACCATTCGGCGCGATTACGAAGAAGACCGAGGGCAAAGAGCTCACGGAGATGGCCGACCTCAAAGAGGCGGGCGCGATTGGCGTAAGCGATGACGGTGTCTGCGTGATGAACGCGGCCGTGATGCGCCGCGCACTCGAATATGCACGCACGTTTGATTTGCTCGTTTCGCAACACTGCGAAGATCACAACCTGACCGGTCGCGCGGACATGCACGAAGGCGTGGTGTCTACGCGGCTTGGTCTACGTGGTTGGCCGCGCGTGGCAGAAGACATCATCGTAGCGCGTGACATCTTGCTGGCGGAGCTTACCGGCGCTCGCTATCACGTGGCGCACATCTCGAGCATGGGTGCTGTTCGCCTGGTGCGCGAAGCGAAGTCGCGGGGCCTATCGGTCACGGCCGAAGTTACGCCCCATCACTTGACGATGAACGACGAGTCCGTGCTCGGCTACGACACGTTCTGCAAAGTGAATCCACCCATTCGCAGCGAAGAAGACAGGCTCGCGTTAGTGGAAGCATTGCGCGACGGAACCATTGATTGCATCGCCACCGATCACGCGCCGCACTCGTCGCTCGAAAAAGATTGCGAGTTTTCGGAAGCGTCGTTCGGCATCAATGGCCTTGAAACCACGGTGCCCGCGCTCTTGCCGATGGTGGAGCGCGGCGATTTGAGCGCCCTGCGTTTGGTGGAAGCGTTGTCGACTGCACCGAACAAGATCGCGCGAGTGGAAGGTGGATCGCTGAAAGAGGGCGCGATCGCGGACCTGGTGCTGCTTGATCCCGCGCAACGCTGGACGATCACGCGCGAAGCGCTACGTTCGCGCTCGCATAATACCCCGCTCCTGTCGAAAGAAGTCGTCGGCAGAGTGCAGATGACCGTAGTCGGGGGAAATGTGGTGTGGGAGCGATGAGAGAACCCGCAAAGCTCGTGTTGGCAGATGGCCGCGTCTTTCAAGGCGTGGCCATCGGAGCAAGTGGCGTAACCGTCGGCGAAGCGGTGTTTACCACCGGCATGACGGGCTATCAGGAAGTGATCACCGATCCTTCATTTGCCGGACAGCTGGTCACCATGACCGCGCCGCAAATCGGGAACACAGGTGTGAACGAAGAAGACATCGAGACGAACAAGCCGCGCCTGGCGGGCTTTATCGTTCACGAGCTGTCTTCAGTCGTGAGCAACTGGCGTGCAACGGCCTCGCTCGATGACTACCTCAAGCGTCACAATCTGGTCGGCATTGCCGGCGTCGATACACGCACCTTGACGCGATACATCCGCGACAAGGGCGCGCAGATGGCCGCCATCGGCACGGGCGATACTCAGACGCTGCACGATCGCGCCAAGGCCGCCACCCCCATGACCGGCCTCAATCTCGCGGACGTCGTCAGCACAGACAAGACGTATTCGTGGACCCAGGGCCAAGGCGTCTGGTCGCCGACCAAGGTCGAAGCACCCACGCGTCACGTTGTGGCCATGGACTTCGGCGTGAAGCTCAACATCCTGCGTTGCTTGGTAGATGCTGGCTGTCGCGTGACGGTCGTACCTTCTAGGACGAGCGCCGCTGAGATTCTTGCGCTCAAGCCCGATGGCATCTTCCTGTCCAACGGCCCTGGCGATCCGGAACCCGTCACGACGGCGATCAAAACCATTCGCGAGCTGCTCGGTAAGAAGCCGATCTTCGGGATCTGCCTTGGACATCAGCTGCTTGGCCTCGCGCTCGGCGGCTCGACGTACAAGCTCAAGTTCGGTCATCGCGGGCTCAATCAGCCGGTCAAGGATCTGACCACTGGCAAGATCGAAGTGACCTCGCAAAACCACGGTTTTTGCGTCGATTTGGCCTCGCTCGAGGGTAAGGCCACGATGACGCATTTACATCTGAACGACGGCACTTCCGAAGGCATGGAGCACAAGGAAAGCGGCGCGTTCAGCGTCCAGTACCACCCCGAAGCGGGCGCAGGTACGCACGACGCACGCTATTTGTTCGAGCGTTTCGTCGAGCGCATCGATCGCGCGCGCTGACTGACGCGAACGGCTGCGGCGCGTCTGGCCGACGTGACTTGCGAAGCGAGCTGCCGCCAGTGAATGCGCGCATTTTGACGATGACGCAAAGCGTCAGGTCGCGCTAAGACGCTTGCATGGCAGCACTTGGAGCGAGAACCACCGCGGAAGACGCCACGATCGGCGTCGATCTCACCGGTAAGGTTGCGATCGTGACGGGCGCAAACTCCGGCATCGGCGTGGAGACCGCGCGCGTGCTCGCTCTACGTGGCGCGCACGTGATCATGGCTTGTCGCGATCTGGCCCGCGCCGATGACGCACGCCAAAAGCTGCTCAAACAAAGTAAGGGTCGCGTTCCGGAGGCGCACCTCGAGCTGATGCGTTTGGATCTGGGCAGCCTCAAATCCGTGCGCACGTTTGCGCGCGAAATCGTGGCGCAACGTCGTCCTTTGCATTTGCTCATGACCAACGCCGGCGCGCTCTACAAAAATCGCACGGAAACCGAAGATGGCTTCGAAGGCCATTTTGGCGTCAATCATCTCGGCCATTTTCTACTGACTACCATGCTGCTCGACACGCTCGAAGCTTCGGCCCCTTCGCGCGTGATTCAGCTTTCGTCTGACGCGATCACGATGTCTAAGCTCGACGCCACCTTTCGCGATCTGCAGTGGAAGCAGCGCAAATACAAGATGTGGACATCTTACGGTGACTCCAAGCTCATGAACCTGATGTTTGCGCGCGAGCTCGATCGGCGCGTGCAAGGTACGGGCATCGTTGCGCACGCCGTGCATCCGGGCGTGATTCCTACGAACTTGGCGCGCGATCGCTCGCTGAGCACGTTGTTCTTGGGACTGATGTTCGTGCACAAAATGAAGAGCGTCGCGCAAGGCGCCGCCACCACGTTGGTCGCAGCAACATCGCCTGATTACGCGCGCAAGGGCGGCATGTATTTGGCCGATTGCCAGCCCCATCGTGACCATCGCTTGTCGCGCGATCCGGCAGCCTGTCGCAGGCTTTGGGAAATAAGCGAGCAGCTGACCGCGGAAAAGGGCTACGGCTTCGAGCACAGTCTCGTATCGACCGACCCTCCGCCGCGTGGCGATGGCTCAACCGGCCCCGTGCAAAGCAAGTGAATGGCCATTGAGCTTGAGCCGCGCGGGCGTGAGTGTTACCACGCGGGCCATGGATAAGGTCGTCGAGAGCGCGGCAAAAGCCGTCGCAGACATGCAGGATGGCGCAACCATCCTAGCCGGTGGGTTTGGCCTGTGTGGCATTCCCGAGCTGTGCATCGCCGCGTTGGTCGACAGGGGGTTGAAGAACCTTACCTTTGTCTCGAACAACTGCGGCATCGATGAGTTCGGGCTAGGTCTGTTGTTGAAGAACAAGCAGATCAAAAAGATGATCTCGAGCTATGTGGGCGAGAACAAAGAATTCGAGCGTCAGGTGCTGAGCGGCGAACTCGAAGTGGAGCTCACGCCGCAAGGCTCGCTCGCGGAAAAGCTACGCGCAGGCGGCGCTGGGATCCCGGCATTCTTCACGCCCGCGGGTTACGGCACCAAGGTAGCCGAAGGCAAAGAGACGCGCGAATACGATGGTAAGCATTACGTGCTCGAGCCTGCGATTACCGGCGATTTCGCGATCGTCAAAGCGCTCAAGGGCGACCGCTACGGCAACCTCGTGTTCGAGAAGACCGCGCGCAACTTCAATCCGCTGTGCGCCATGGCCGGACGCATCACGATCGCGGAAGTCGAAGAGCTTGTCGAAGTCGGCAGCATCGATCCAGATCACGTGCATTTGCCGGGCATTTTCGTGCAACGCGTGGTCGTGGGCGGACGCCCGGGCGCCCAGCATCAAAATCGCATCGAGCGTGTCACCACGCGCAAGAAGGAAAGCTGACATGCTGACACGCGAACAAATCGCGATGCGCGCCGCCAAAGAATTCAAAGACGGCAACTACGTGAACCTCGGCATCGGCATGCCCACCCTTTGCGCCAACTACATTCCTGAAGGCATCGAAGTGATGCTGCACAGCGAAAACGGTCTACTCGGCATCGGCCCCTTCCCATTCGAAGGCGAGCAAGATCCGGCGTTGATCAACGCGGGCAAGCAGACGATTACGATGTTGCCGGGCTCGTCGATCTTCGATAGCTCCCTATCTTTTGCGATGATTCGTGGCGGTCACATCGATGTCGCAGTGCTTGGCGGCATGGAAGTATCCAAGACTGGCGATCTCGCGAATTGGATGATTCCGGGCAAGATGATCAAGGGCATGGGCGGCGCCATGGACCTGGTGCACGGTGCCAAGAAGGTCATCGTGATCATGGAGCACAACAACAAAGACGGAGAGCATAAGATCTTGAATGCCTGCCGTTTGCCGCTCACGGGCGTGGGCGTCGTCAATCGCATCATCACGGATTTGGCCGTGATCGACGTGACGAGCGATGGCCTTGTGTTGCGCGAAGTCGCGCCGGGTGTGAGCGCCAAAGACGTGCAGCAGAAGACCGAAGCGCCGTTGTTGGCCGCGCCGGATCTGAAGCTCATCGAAGTCTGAGCGCGTGCGTGTCACAACCTTGCGCATGCAGACCTTGATCCTCACGCACGAAGACGTACGCGCGCTCGTCGATATGCCGTTGGCCGTGAACGCGGTCGAAGCCGCGTTTCGCGCATTCGCCGAAGGTCGCGCACTCATGCCCTCCAAGGTGTACTTGGATCTGCCCGAATTCGACGGCGACTTTCGCGCCATGCCTGCACGGATGGGCGAATACGCGGGCGTAAAATGGGTGAACGCGCATCCCAAGAATCGGGAACGTCATGGGCTGCCAACGGTGATGGGCACTTATATTTTGAGCGATCCTAAGACGGCCTTTCCACTCGCCATCATGGACGCGACCTTACTAACTGCCCTGCGCACGGGCGCGGCCGCAGGCGTTGCCACCAAACACCTCGCTAATCCTGGTTTTGATCGCATCGGTTTCGTGGGCTGCGGCGTGCAGGCGCGCATGTTCCGCGACGCCCATCGTGTGCTCGGCGACTTCGAGGTGTTCGCCGCAGACAAGAATCGCGATGCCGCGGAAGGCTTCGCCCGAGAATCGGGAGGCCGCGTGGTGAGCTTGGAAGAAGCCGCTGGCTGTCCGGTAGTCTGCATCGCTACCCCATCGACCACGCCGGTGATCAAGCGTGCTTGGGTCAAGGCCGGCACGCACATCAATGCCATGGGTGCGGACGGCCCAGGCAAACAAGAGCTCGATGTGGAGGTCCTGTTGGCGGCGCGCATCGTGATCGACGAGCTCGAACAGTCCACGCACGGCGGCGAGCTGAATGTGCCAATTAGTAAAGGTCAATTGACGATCTCGCAGATCGCCGCGACCTTGGGCGACGTGATCGCAGGCAAGGCCAAAGGCCGCACGCAGCCCAGCGACATTACCGTGTTCGACTCTACCGGCCTTGCGATCCAGGACGTGGCACTGGCCGCCGCCATCTACGAACGCGCCAAGGCGACCGGTGCCGGGCAGGCCATGAGCATCGTTCCGGCGGGATGACGCTTTGTCACCGCGCTCGAAGAGCCCTCGTAGCGCCGTGCCAAAATGTCGCGTGCTGAACGCGAAAACCCCGGAATTTGGCACCTGTCGCCCTGGACCACTCCTTGCTATGCCTCGCAAAGTTATGAAATGGTTAGCCCCGCTTTTGTTCGTGTTGACCTCGCTCGCTTGGCCGGCCTTCGGCAGCGCCCAGACCACCACCGCCAACGCCATCAGCATGGGACTCAGAGTCTTCGCGGACGGCAGGGAGTTCAAGAACGAAACGCGCGTCTTCGTTGGCAAATCGCAGTGCACCTCGGGCGTGAATTTCGCGTTCACGGCTAGCGGCTACGGAATGGCCGTACCGGTGCTCGAGCTTTGGGCGTCCAGCAGCGCGGGCAAGGACTGCTCGGATGCCGCGAACCGGTCCAGTCCGAACAACCAACCCCCGGTATGCTGGTTAGTTGCGAGTGAAACGAATGTCCAACCTGCCACGTCCACGACGCTCAAGGCAGAGGCCATCGAATTGTTCTCACAAGACGGTAAGGCTTGCGACGAGGTGACCAACCTTCCGTACTACGCCTACCTGGTGCCGCTTGCGTCGCCCACGCAACCTGGCACCGCGATGGCGCCCCCTGCTATCACCGGCGTGACGATCTTGAGAGCGGTTTTTACTCTCTATACTCAGACCCCTAAGGCTCCCACCGCTGTGAGCGGCAGGTCGGGAGAGACCACGCTTGGGATCAGCTGGAAAAAGGCGAGCGGGGCCGACGTGAACACGAGCTACCGGATCTACTACGATGTTGGCCAGGGAGAGGGGGACGCGGGGGTAGAATGTGGTTCGGGTGGCCTTGTCGCCGGTCAGGACCCCAAAGACAACGATACAATCGACTACAAGGTTGAAAAGACCGAAGGCGGAAGCATTTCGGGTAGCCTCGTCGAGATCGGCGATTTAGTGGCAGTAGGCGTTGTAACGGTGGACGGAGGGGGCAATAGGAGTGCTCTGTCCGAAATCGTTTGCATCGAGCGCGAGCAGACGGACGGCTTCTACGATCGCTACGAACGCGCAAATGGAAACGGCCTCGAAAAGTGCAGCTTGCACGCTCCCGGCAAGGCATCGTGGAGTGGTTGGGGATCTCTTACTATGTTGGCGCTTGCGCTCGTAGCGCGTCGTCGGAGGACCACGTGATGCGTCGCGTTTCGCAACTTGCGTTGTTCTGTCTTACTTTGTTGTCGGCGCTCTCGATGGAAGCTCAAAGCGTAAGGGCGCGCGCGCCCGATACGTTCGAGGAGATGCACGCGACGCCGACCACCATCGACTCGCCCTATTGGTATGCCTTCGAGTTCAAGCTCGGGCCCTATTCGCCGGCGGGTGGTAACAGCGCGTTCAGGGACACCTTCGGTGACGATCGCGGCTGGCTCGTGGCCCTCGAGTTGGACTTTACCCTTTGGCACATTCCGTACGTCGGCACGATCAACGCGGGGGCCGGCTGGGGTTGGGCCAACTACGATGCCAAGGCCTTCAACGCCGCGGGTGCACGGTCGGGAGAAAAGACTGAGTTCACCATCTATCCGCTGAGCGCGCTCGCCGTGCTGCGCGTGGATGCGCTGGCGCGTCTCACCGGCGTGCCGCTCCTGTTCGCTGGCAAGGTTGGCTACGAGTTCGTGCGCTGGAGTGCCGAAACGGGCGGCAAGAGCGACGCGAGCGGCCTGAACAAGGGCCTGCGCTGGGGTGCTCAGGTGGGCCTTGAGCTCGACTTCTTTGAGCCCGATGCGGCGCGCACGCTCGACCAAGAGTACGGCATCAACCATACCTTTTTGTTCTTCGAGTTCTTCCGTTCGCAGACCAAGGCTACGGGCGATCGATCCTTTGCGATCGGCTTTGGCGCCATCTTCTGAAATGACGACCCTGCACGGCGTGTGTCTGTCGGTGGCTTACGACGGCACCGATTTCGCGGGTTACCAGATCCAACCCGGCCAGCGCACCATCCAGCGTGAGCTCGAGCGCGCAGCCGAGCAGCTATGTGGTCATAAGGTGGCCATGCGCGGGGCAGGGCGCACGGATGCTGGCGTGCACGCGCTCGCGCAAGTCATCGCCTTTGATGGTGCACGGTTGATCGGGGAGCGCGGCTGGCGGCTCGGTCTCAATCGCCATCTACCCGACGATATTCGCGTGCATCACGCCTGGCCCGTACCTGAGGGTTATAACCCGCGCTACGACGCGCTCGGTAAGGTGTACCGTTACGTATTGTCGCTGGCAGAGACGCCCAACCCCTTGTTGCGCAATCGCGTGTGGCACTTAGCCAAGCTCAACAAGGTCGATCTGAGTGTCATGCGCAGGGCCGCACGCATGCTCGAAGGCACACGCAACTACCATGCGTTTCGCGCCGCCGATGACGCGCACACCAACACCATTCGCACGCTGCACGCGATCGATTTGCGCGAGCGTTACATGGGCGATCCAACGCTCGTTGCGATCGAAGTGCGCGGCACCGCGTTCATGAAGAACATGGTGCGAATCTTAGCGGGAACCTTAGTGCAGATCGGACGGGGTAAGATTCCGGTCGAGGCCATTCCCAGCTTCTTCGAGGAAGGCGCCGAGCGTAAGGACACGGGCCTGACTGCGCCCGCGCATGGCCTTACTCTCGTCGAGGTAAAGCTCGGCCGGAAGGCGCTAGAGGCATGGCGGAAAGGTCCGCCACCCGATGTCGAACCTCCTGACTGAGCTGATGCGAGTCTGCAAACGTGCCGGGATCGATCGGGGCGCCGATGTGCACGTGCACTTCGCCAGGGCGCATCAGGAAATCCTCACGCGCCATGATGTTGCGCGTGCCGCGTAGTCCCACCGGCACGACCAGAACGCCGGCCTGTTTCGCGAGATGAAAGCCACCCTTTTTGAAAGGCTGAATGTGCTCGCTATGGCCGCGGGTGCCTTCGGGGAAGATGACGAGCGACGCGCCCTTCTTGACGTCCTGGGCCGCGGCCCCCATCGCCTTGAATGCGCTCGTGTGCTTGGTGCGATCGATGAACACGTGACCACCGGCCACCATCGCTTGGCCCAGAAACGGCACGCTGCGCAGCTCGTGCTTGGCGAGAAACCCCACGTCGACCGGTAGCCCCACGAATAACGCCACGATGTCGACGTGCGACAGGTGGTTGACCATGAAGATGTAGGGAGCTTCGGAATCGAGCTGCTCGGCCCCATGAGCGTGCACCTTCATCCCCCAGCCGCGTGCCAGCCCCTCCGCCCAGAAGCGCGTCATGCGGCGGAACACGGGGCGATTGCCGGTGACTCCGTAAACGCCGACGCCGAGCGTACACATCAGTATGGTCCAGCTCGCGGCATGGCCGGCGTTGGCTACAGAACGCAAGGAGAGCATGTGGTGCATGAACGTACAACGCGCGCTCCAGCCCGTCGAGAGCAGCGGGCGCGCCGTCCGGCCGAGCGCGGGGCCGTTTTTCAATGGTAGGCTTGAGCGTGGCGCGAGCATTCGAGCCTTTGGCGTGGCGAAGTCGGCCCGACGGGGTTCATGCACTGAAGCGCGCGCCGGGTGCGCCTTGGCGTGACGTTTTGCTTGCGGGTCTGCTCGCCCTGACGGTATGCGCGGCCTGGTTCCCACGGGACGTGCGGGCGGATGCACCGCCGGCAGATGTGGTCGCCGTGCCCAACAGCGACCTATTTTTGCCCAAAGTGCCCCGTGGCTTCGTGGAGAAGCGTATTGGCGCGGTGACGTGGGCCTACGACCCATCGGCAACTTCGCTCGCGAACGATTTGGCGGAGGCGCTCCCGAAAGCCTGGCGGCGCGTGAGCTCGGAACTGGGCGTCACCGTTCCGGGCAACCTTACCATTCGAATTGCGCGCGGTCCGAAGGACATGAAGGCGCTCGCCCCCCAGGGTGCCGCACCCCCGAGCTATGCGGTGGGCGTGGCTTACCCGGCACTGGGGCTGATCATATTGAGTGTGGTCGAGCCAAATAGCTGGCTGCCTCCCGACTTGAGCAATGTGTTGGTGCACGAGCTGTCCCACGTCGCTTTGTATCGGGCCACCAACGGGCAGCCCTTGCCGCTTTGGTTCATGGAAGGCATGGCGGTGCATCAGGCCCGCGAGCAGAATCTGGCACGTATCCAGACGCTGTGGGAAGCGTCTGTGTCGGGCGAGCTGATTCCGATCGAGCGCCTGTCGCGCAGCTTCCCAGCAACGCCGCACGCTGTGAACCTTGCGTACGCGCAGAGCGCCGACCTGGTGCGCCACATGGCTCAGGAACCCGACGACCGCGCGGCCCTCATTCAAGTGATCAAGCGGGTGGCGGCCGGCACGCCGTTCGATCGCGCGGTCTTGGCGGCGTACAAGCTGGACCTTCCATACCTCGATCGCGACTGGCGCCAGAGCCTCCGTGAGCGCTTTCACCTGACACCGCTCTTGCTCACCGGGAGTGTGCTTTGGGTGGGCATCGCAGCGCTCGCCGCGCTGGCGTTCGTGCGCCGCCGTCGGCAGCACCACGAGAAGCTCGAACGGTGGGCCGAGGAGGAAGCGCGGCACGAGCGCGCCATGGCCGCCTTGGAGCTGCAGCGGCTGACGATGGAACGCGAGGAGATGACCGCGCTTGTTGGGGCGGTGATGCCGGATATGGGCCGCGAACCGGAAGTACCGACCATCGAGCACGACGGTCAACAGCACACGTTGCACTGAACCTTGGCCACTGAACCTTGGCCTACTCGCGCGCCGCCTGCCGCCCGCTGCACACATTGGCTGCTCTGCGCTTCGTTGACGGCGCGCCGGCCTTTGCCCCATTGTATGGAAGGTAGGATCACGAGTGGCTTCGCTCATCGCAAAACGCGCGCTTCTTGGCTCCATGATCGTGGCTGCGGCACTCGCCGTCGCGCCATTGGACGTGGGTTACGTCAAGGCCCATGACCCGCGTCATGCCGTGGTAGCGGAGCCCGTGCAGGCCGTCGTACGCGCACGAGCACCGTCCGCAAAGGGCTCGGCAGATCTGGTTGTGATTGTCTCGATCGACGGCCTGCGCCCCGATGTGATCAGCCCGCACATGCGCGGCCTGCATCGCTTGTACTTGGAGGGCGCATCGCCTCACATCGCGCGCACGATAGCCAAGTCCGCCACGCTTCCCTCGCACGCGTCGATGGTCAGCGGCGTCGACGCAGAGTCCCACGGGATCGACTTTAACGCGTACAAGCCGCAACGCGCCAACATCGCCGCACCGACGATCTTTTCACGCGTTCATCAAGCTGGGCTGCCGAGCGCGATGTTCGTGGGCAAAGCAAAGCTCAAGCATTTGCTGGGCCGGTCCGACGACGCCTCGTTCAAAATGGGCGGCATGGTGTGCGATCGGTTGCTTGGTTACGCGCTGCCGCATCTCAAAGCCGCCGAGCGCGGGCTGGTCTTCATCCATTTTGCGGATCCCGATAGCGCAGGGCACCGCGAGGGCTGGATGAGCGATCATTACATCGCCGCCGTACATCACGCCGATCGTTGTCTCGATCGCGTGATGGACGTGATCGATCAGAGCGGCCGCGCCGACCGCACACTGCTCATCGTCACGTCGGACCACGGCGGGCACAACAAGAGCCACGGAACGCGCCTCGACGTCGATCAGCACATCCCTTGGTACGCATGGGGCGCTGGCGTGCAACGCGGGCGCATCAAACGTTCGATTCACACCACCGACACGGCAGCCACGACTTTGGCCGCGTTGGGCCTCGGAGCATCTGTCATGCAAGGACAGCCGGTGCTTGAAGCGTTGGGCACATTGGGCCCCGATGGACTATCGCTGGTCGGCGGGCCACTGGCCGCGCCGCCAACGCGCTAGCTGAGTACATCCCCGGGAGCGGTACTCAGCTCTGCTGTTCGGGATTGATGGGGAACTTGGGCGTCGCTGCAAGGGTGCGCTCGCGCTTGGCGGCGCGGCCCATCTTGCGCTTACGGATGCGACGGCGGGCCTTGGTGATTGTAGTGTTGGACGGCATCGTGAAATCTCCCGCGGTTTGGGGGGCCGTATTTAGCGAACGTATTCGCGCGGGTCAAGGGGTGCGCGAGGTCTGGCGCGAGATGCTGCGATAGGCGGCCATCAATTGCCCGGTGATGGGACCGGGACGACCGTCGCCGATTGTTACCCCGTCGATCGCCACCACCCCAGCGATCTCGCGCACGCTGCTGGTAACGAAGACTTCGTGAGCCTTGTAAGCGTCGTGAATCGTCAGCAGGCGCTCACGCACCAACAGGCCTTGCGCGCGTGCCAGGCTCAGCACCAAATCCCGTGTGATGCCCGGCAAAATGCCAAGGGCAAGGGTCGGTGTTTCCACGCATCCTGAGCGCACGATAAACACCGAGCTCGTCGCGCCTTCCAGCAACTCTCCGTGCTCACCCAAAAGAAAGGCGTCGTCGGCGCCCAAGCTTTGCGCGTGCTCAAGGGCGAGCAGATTGGTCAGGTAACTTGACTGTTTGGCACCCGCCACGAAACGCGAGGGCGGGACAGTCACCGTTTCGGCGCGCATGCCCTCGCGATAGATGCGTTCATTCGGCTCGCCAAGCGGACGCACCAGGATCACGCGCAGACTTGGGCCGGCACCGCGTAAGGACAGGCCAAACGGGCCTTGTCCGCGCGTGAGCACGATGCGCACGTAATGTTGCGACGCGTCCGAGTGACGAATGGCGGTGCAGATCTCGTGCTCCATTTGTTCGCGCGAGACGCCCGGATCCATCGCAATGATCGCGGACGAGCGGAACAAACGATCCACGTGCTCGCGCAAAGCGTGGGGCACTCCGTCGTGCGTGCGCAGGGCCTCGAAAACCGCATCCCCATAGAGAAAGCCGCGATCGAGCACGGGTATGCTCGCGCTTTCGAGTGCGGTGATGACCCCGTTGACAGACGCCAGCTCTCGCATGTCAGCCACGGATGCTGGCGAGCAATGAGCGCGCGCGATCGTGACTCGATTGTTCCGCTACCGCGCGTTCGAGCATGGAAACGGCTTTGGGCTTATCGCCTTGCTGGCGCGAGATGTCGCCGAGATAGAAGTACACATCGGCTTTGCTGATCGGTGCGTCTTTGTCGAGCTTTTGCAGCAATAGACCGCGAAACGTCTTCTGGGCGCGATCGAGATCGCCGTGCTCGTAACAGAGCATGCCGAGGTCCGCGAGCACGGCCACGTTAGTAAGGTCGACGCGGTAGGCGGCATCGAGCTCGCTGAGTGCGCGCTCCGCGTTGCCGAGACCCTTGTACGCTTGAGAGAGCATGCGGTGGAACGCAGCGAGCTCCTTGACGCGCTTACCACCGTAAGACGCGATGATCCTTTCGAGCACCGGCACCGCGGACTCTTGTCTACCGGCGGCGATGTAGAGCTCGCACAACGGCACGAGCACGCTGCGATCGTCTGGCACGAGCTGGCTTGCGCGCTCGAGTGCGTTGGCGGCGCTGTTGGCATCGCCGAGCTGCAAGCGATAGAGGTCGGCGACGCGTCGTAGCAATGCGACCTGCGCCGTCTTGTCTTCGAGTCGGTCGACGTTTTCCGAAAGCAGGTCGGCAAGCGATGCAAAGTCCTGGTGACGTTCGTACAGCGCTGCCAAGCGTGCGCGCGTCTCGTCTTCGGCGGCGCCGGCGCTGAGTGCGCGACGCAACGCGGCTTCAGCACGCTCACGCGAAGACAGCTTGTTTTCAGCAAGATCTGCCAGCTGATGGGCGATCGATACGAGCTCCTCGCCCGATACTTGAGCAATCAGTCGCTCGAGGATGGCCACGCCGCGCTCTGCGTCGTCTTGCGTCACGTAGAGCTTGGCAAGCGCGCGCAACGCACCCACATGCTCAGGTTCGCTTTCGAGCACGCGCTCGTAACACGCTGCAGCGCGCTCCAAGTTGCCGAGCCTGTCTGCGAGCACTTCGCCCAGACGTACGAGTAAGGTCTGTTCTGCAGCACGATCACCGACATCACGCGCGCGGTCGGCACGACGCTCGAGCTGCGCAACGAGATCGTCGAAGCGCTCTTCCTTTGCGAGCAAGCGTTCAAGCGCTTCGCTGGCGCCCACGTGATCAGGCATTTCGGCCAGCAACTCTGTCAGCTGTTCGATCGCCTGCTCGGTCTGGCCGAGCTTCTGCTCGGCGATCAGCGCCATCTGCACGCGCACACCCACGCGCAACTCGGGGCTGTCTGCAATGTCGAGCAAACGCGAGAGGATCGACATGAGATCGTCCCAACGCTCGGCCTTTTCGTAGAGGTGCTGCAGGGCGCTAAGTGCCTCGGCGTCATTGGGTTCGTCATCGAGATTGCCGAGATAGAGCCTGATGGCGCCATCTCTGTCTTCGAGCGCGGTGCGCAACATGGCGGCCTGCGTACGCAGCGGGCGGCGCACGTCGGGGTCGGATTCGGCCTCGATGCGCCGGTCAAGCAACTTGACGACCTTACCATGTCGAGAGGCAGCATCATGGATGCGAATCAGCTGATCGAGTGCTTCGACCTGGCCACCATCGAGATCGAGAATGCGTTCGTAGGCTTTGATGGCCCGTTCTTGATCGCCTGCTGGACCTTCAGCAATTTGTGCGGCTTCCTGCAAGCGTCCGATGGCGACGAAGCGATCGCTCTCGCGATCCGCCCAAGTCGAAAGAGCCGTGACCAAGTCGCCGTGACGACCTGCTTCGCGTAGCAATTGAGTGAGGTCTTCGTGGGCGGGCTCGTGCTCGGGATCGACTTCCAGAGCGTGCAGCAGCGCGCGCTCAGAGGCCTGATTGTCGCGCAGGTGCTCGCGATAGAGTCGTGCTGCGCGCATCCATAGGTCGCGTCGATCGACCCGCGGCACATCGTTCGAGGTCGCCGCTGTCTCCACGAGGCCGCGCAGGACGTCGAAGTCTCCACCCGCCACGGCCACGCGTTCGATCTCATCAAGCAAACCGAAATCTGAGTGATCGAGCTCGAACGCACGTCGCAGGGCGTGAGCCGCCTTGGGGAAGTTGCCGAGATCGCGCTCCCATACGCCAGCAAGCTCGGTCAGAAGTACAACACGCTCAGGTGCGCTCGCTGCAAGCTTGATGCGATTTTCAGTGAGCTCGGCCACGCGGGCCATGTCGCCCGCCTGTCGATAGATGCCGTCGAGCAGCTCGATGACTTCTGCCGACAGCTCCGGATCGGTCACCAAGCGTTCGAACGCAGTCACTGCGCGAGGATCGAGGGGCTCGCGTTCGATGACTTCACGGAAAGCGGACAAAGCCGCACGCCTATCACCAAACTTTTGCTCACGCAGCTCGCCCAGTCGCACGAGCAGACCCGTAGCTTCGTGGTCGTCCGTTGCTTGAGCGACGCGGCGCTCGAGAATCTCTGCCAGCTCTTGATCATCACCAGTCGCGAGATAGAGACGATCGAGCTCGGCAAGCAGCGACTCTTCGTCGCCGCCACGTTCCACAGCACGCACGAGGTTCGAAATCGCGCGCTCGTTGTCGCGCAACTCCACCTCTGCGATACGCGAAGCACGACGATAAAGGTCGCGCGATATGTAGGCGTCCGAGGCCGCCGCAGCACGTTTTTCGAAGGCTTCGGCGGCGCCTTCCCATGATGAGGTCAGTCCGGCGACGCGCTCAAGCTCACCGTACAGGCCCTCGTCAT
>JBKJIA010000222.1:0-7206 GCA_046598735.1 Polyangiales bacterium | reverse complement strand
CGTCGCAGGTCTTCGACGTCGTAGCCGTAGCGCAAGGACTGCACCACCAAAGGAAAACGCGAGGTATCGATTTCTACGCGCAAGGCTTCACCACGCCCCGATCGTAAGGGGCGGGGTCGGCCTGCCGCTACAACATCTGATGGTTTGGTAGGCCTTCACACGCTGTCATGCGGCGAACACTCTAAAGCGGTCACTCAGGAATCGTTGGCCACACGTGCCCACAGGGGCGTCTTTTGTACGGCGGCCAAGCGCTCTTCGACCATGGCATCGGCGATGCGACTGGTTGCGCATTCCGCGCGCGCTGCACGCTGCAGAATTTCGAGGATGGTGTCGTAGATCCGTAAGGTGCGCTCGGTGACACTCGCTTCGTCGTAGCCCGCAACCTCTTGCGCCACGTTGATGAGGCCGCCCGCGTTGATCGCATAGTCAGGTGCGTACACGATGCCGCGCTGGCGCAAGTCTTCGCCATGACGTGCCTCGGCGAGCTGATTGTTGGCCGCGCCCGCGACGATCTTACAGCGCAAACGCGGAATGGTCTGATCGCTCAGGGAGCTACCAAGCGCGCACGGCGCAAACACGTCGCAGGGCGTCTCGAAGATCGCCTCAAGCGATACGACCTTGGCACCGAACTCGCGCGCAGCACGCTCCGCTTTGAGCGGATCCACGTCGGCCACGCTCAGCATCGCACCCTGCGCATGCAGCTCGCGACACAGATGCAAACCTACGTGACCCACGCCTTGCACGGCCACATGCACGCCTTCCAGACTGTCTTTGCCCAGGGCAAACCGCACGCAGGCTTCGATGCCGCGCCGCACGCCAAGCGCCGTGAACGGCGATGGATCGCCACTGCCGCCGTTGCGTTGATCGACGCCCGTCACAAAGCGCGTGACGCCGCGCATCACCTCCATGTCTTCCAAACTGGTGCCGCTGTCTTCCGCGCTGATGTAGCGGCCGCCCAGATCTTCCACGAAGCGACCAAAGGCGCGAAACAAGAGCGAGCGATCAAAGGCCGTACGCGGTCGCATGATCACACTCTTGCCGCCGCCATGGGGCACGCCCGCAAGCGCAGCCTTGTAAGTCATGCCGCGCGCCAACCGTAAGGCATCGCGAATGGCATCGTTGTCGTTGTCGTACTCGAGACAGCGACAACCACCGAGCGACGGACCGAGGCGCGTGTCGTGAATGGCTATGATCGCCATCAAGCCACTCGCGCTATCGCGACGCACGTGCAACTCACCGAAATCATGCTCTGAAAGTTGGGCGAACAGACTCATCTAACGGTCCTCCATGCTCAAGCTTGGGCGTGCGGCACGAGGCCCGGGAGGAGCGCGCTCACAGCTCGCACCGTACCTGCGTGTCTACTCGTCAGCACATCCTGCGCTGGTTTTTTCGGCTTCACCGCGTTCCTCGCTAGGCTGTGCCAACACACATGGAGGGCCACCCGATGCAACCAATCTTGCAGACAGCGAAGGATCGTCTCGCGCTGCGGCGTCGCGTGCGCATGCCATGTCAGGTGATCGATGAAGAAGGCTTCACGCTGCTAGCGCGCGAATGCTTCGACCTCTCGGTCCGGGGCATGGGCGTGAAAGCCATGGTGCCTGCGCCCATCGGCACGCCCTTGATCGTGTCGTTTCGCGTACCCGGCTCGAGCTTCCATCTCGACTTGGAAGCGCGCGTGGCACGCATCGTTTGGGGGCGCAGACGCGAGGATCGCCATCCCTCGTTGGGCATCGAGTTGCTGTCGCTGGATGCCTTGAGCCGCGCAGTGCTCACAGCACGTTTGCGTGGTCTACCTCCGCCCGTTCCCTTGCGTCCGGTGCGGGTTGACTACGCGGCCAGCGTGGCCGCGATTGCGGCCGACTTACGCGATGCGAGACGGGCAGGCGAAGCGCGTTGTACCCTTTCGTGAATGGAGCGCCGCTACGGCCTCGGGCTGCGCGCCCAAATTCTGATCGCGCTAAGCGCTGCGTTCCTCGTCTCGTTTACGGGTCTCGGCATCGTCGTCATGCAAGTGACGAGGCGCGCCCAAGAGATCGAACGCACGAAGCGCATCGAAGCCACTGCCACCGCCTTAGTTGTTGCGGGTAATTCGCAAGGCGGCCCTCCCATAGCCGCGTCACTGGCTCGATTGGTAGACAGCGCAGGCATCATCGGCGTAGCGCTCACGCGACCTAACGGTACGTCCGAGCGCTTCGGACAGACACGACACCGTGCCGACGCAGTGTCCACATTTGCCAATGGCGACAAGCTTTCCTTGTGGGGCGTGCCGAGTGATTTGAATGCCGCAGGCTTGCTGGGCGAGCTCTTGCGTCTGTACTTGTTCCTGACCGGTGCGTTTATCTTACTGATCGCGTACGTGGCGCTGACACGACTGATCGTAAGACCCGTAGAAAACCTGACGCGTGCGGCGGAGCGTTTGGGCTCAGGCAAGCTCAATCATGAAGTTCCGGTGGCAGGAGCTGCGGAGGTCGCAAGCTTGGCCGTGCGCTTCAACCGCATGGCGCGCGAGCTGCGCGCTGAACGCAGCGCACTCGAAGCGAGGCTCCTCGACTTAGAACGGGCCACTGGCGAGCTGCGCACCACGCAAGATCAACTCATACGCAGCGAAAAGCTCGCCAGCGTCGGCCGGCTTGCTGCAGGCATCGCGCACGAAATCGGCAACCCCTTGGCGGCGATCTTGGGTCTCGTGGAAATCCTGCAAATGGGCGGGCTCGACGAAACCGATCAAAAGGAGTTCTTGCAGCGCATCCGCGGCGAAACCGAGCGCATCCATCGCATCATTCGCGAGCTGCTCGATTACTCGCGTCATCAACCGGAGGCGGCGGCGGCGGATGCCCAGGCCGATCTGGTGGAAGTCGTCGAACACGCAGTCAAGTTGCTCACGCCGCAAAACGATCTCAGACGCATCACGATCGAACGACGCTTTGAGGGCGATGTGCAGCTCGTACACGGTTCGGCGGACGAGCTTTCGCAAATCGTCCTGAACCTTCTGCTCAACGCAACCGACGCCATCGCGGGCGAGGGCAACATCCTGGTCCAGGTGGAAGGCGACGAGCGCGACGTGCTTCTCAAAGTCACGGACTCAGGGCCCGGTATTCCCGAAAACGTGCGCGATAAGTTGTTCGAACCGTTCGTGACGACCAAGCCTGCCGGCAAAGGTACGGGCCTGGGGCTCGCCGTGTGTTTGGCGCTCGTGCATCGCTATGGCGGCACAATTCACGCGGAAAATGGCCCCCATGGCGGCGCCTGCTTCATCGTGCGCTTGAAATCAGCCGCCAGCGCTGTGAGCGAGCCTCCGTAAGGCGCGTGTGCGCAGTGAAGCGACGCTGCTTCCCCGCGCGGGCGGCGCTACAGTGAGAGCGTGTCACCAGAGCTCGAGCACAAGCTGGATTCGCTGCCCAGCTCGCCCGGTGTGTACCTGTTCAAGGGCCCCGCGGGGGAGGTGCTTTACGTAGGCAAAGCGCGCAGCCTGAAGAGCCGCGTGCGCAGCTATTTTCAAGCGGGCAACAGCGATACGCGCTTCTTCATCTCGCGTCTGTCGCACGAGCTTGCCGACATCGAAACGTTGGTCGTCGGCACCGAAAAAGAAGCGGCGCTGCTCGAGAACACGCTGATCAAGCAACATCAGCCTCGCTACAACGTGAAGCTGCGCGACGACAAGGAGTTCCTGTCGCTCAAGCTCGATTCGAAGGCGGCCTGGCCGCGCCTCGAGGTCGTACGCAAGCCCAAGGCAGATGGCTCGCTCTATTTCGGACCTTACCATTCGGCAAGCTCGGCGCGTGCAACCCTCAGGCTGGCCAACCGTCACTTTCAGCTCCGCACCTGCAACGACACCGAGCTGGCAGCGCGCACGCGTCCGTGTTTGCAATATCAGATCAAGCGCTGTTTGGCGCCGTGCGTCATGGAAGTGGACCGCGCCCGTTACGGCGAACAAGTCGCGGACGTAGCGATGTTTCTGGACGGTCGCCACGATGAGCTCGTGAACTTGATCGAAGGCCGCATGAAAGAGGCTGCGGTCGACATGGCCTATGAACGGGCAGCGGAGCATCGCGATCAGCTGCGCGCGATCGATCGCGTGCGTGAGAAGAATCGCGTGTCTGTTGCACTCGCGTCGGACCAGGACGTGATGGGAATCTTTCGCAGCGCCGATCAGGCGGAAGTGGCTGTGCTGCAAGTGCGCGCAGGCAGGCTCACCAACGTACGCACGTTTGCATTGAAGGACGCGAGCGCACCCGATGATGAGCTAATCGCCCAGTTCGTCGCCGAGTACTACGGACCAGGCAGCTTCGTGCCGCCCGAGGTACTGCTGCCGCTCGAAGTCGAAGCCATGGACGGCTTGTCCGAAATGCTGTCTACGCTGCGTGATCGCGCAGTGAAGGTGCTCGCCCCCAAGCGCGGACCGCGTGCAGAGCTCGTGCAGATGGCACGCGACAACGCAAGTCACGCCTTCCGCGAGAAGTCTCGCGTGCGTGAGGATCTCGACGCGCGTCTGTTCGCCGTGCAGACCAAGCTCAGGTTGCCGCGCTTGCCGCGCCGTATCGAGTGCGTAGACATCTCGCACACTGGCGGTAGTGAAACCGTTTCATGCGTCGTGGCACTCGAAAATGGCGCGCCTGACCGCAAGCGTTATCGCAGCTTTCACGTCAGGCGCGTCTCCGGCGGCGACGATTACAACGCGATGTACGAAGTGCTTTCACGCCGCTTCAAGCGCGGAAAAGCCGGCGAAGCGGGCTGGGAGCTGCCCGACTTACTCGTGGTCGATGGCGGTCGCGGCCAGCTGAACGTCGCGTTGCGCGCGCTTGCGGATCTGAATGTGATCGATGTGCCGGTCGCCGCGCTCGCCAAAGAAAAGTCCAACGTGCTCGGCGACAAGCTCGTCGATCGCATCTACTTGCCCGGCCAAAAGAATCCCATCGAGCTGCGCGAAAGTCATCGTGCTCTGTCGATGCTCGCGGTCGCGCGCGACGAAGCGCACCGTGCCAGCAACGCCTTGCGCCTGAAACTGAGCAAGAAGAACCGCATCACGAGCAAGCTCGATGAAGTGCCCGGCATCGGCAAAAAAACGCGCGACCGACTGCTCAAGCATTTCGGCTCGGTGCGATCGATCGAAGAGGCAGACGAGACCGCGCTGCGCGCTGCCGGCGCCACCATCGCGCAGGCGCGCGCGGTCATCAGCTTCATACGTGGGCCAAGCTCGCCCGCCGATCTGAGTATTGCGCCGCCGAATGTGCTCGAGGACGTGGTCGAGATCGAAAGCGCAGAGGCCGCCCTAGAAGGCGCGGAAGACGCCGCCGTCGACAACGCATTCGGGGACGAAGGCGTAGGGGGCTGACGGGCTCGTTACGCGGCGTCTTGTGCAACCGGACAGATGACCTTCTGCAAGTGCTGCACCCCCCGCTTTTGCAGCTGACACGCGCGCGATTCGCTAATGCCCATACGACAGCCTATCTCGCGCAACGGTAAGCCTTCGAAAAGGCAGAGCTCGATCGCGATGCGTTGCCGCGGCGGGAGGTCCGCGAGCGCACCAAGCAATCGAACGTGTTGTGCGTTGTGTTCAGCGACGTCGTCTGCCGCGGGCATTTGTGAATCAGACAAGCGCGCAGCCAGCGGCTCCTGCTCGGGCGGCGCGGAATCGAAAGAGACCAAGCGTCGCGCTGCGAGCAAACGACCCCGGTTTTCTTCGTCCTGATCGGCTGCGAGCCCGCCTGCATGGCGAACGGCCAAACGAACTTCGTCGCGACTACGCACGTCGAGCTTACGGATCGCGTCGATCATACGTTGTCTGATGCGCGTACGAACCCAGGTGCGCTCGTCGATGCCAAAGCCAGCATACGTGCTCAAGGCTTCGAGTACGGCGATGCGCCCTTCCGCGCACAAATCTTCTTCATCGAGCGCTTGCCCCAAACGGGCAGCCGGCGCGAGCCGCCGCGCCGTCATACGGACGACGCTTTCAAAACGCTCGAGCGCCGCCTGCGCGTCCGCGTTGGTCCACGACAAGCGACTAATGCTGAGCGCCATACGACCCCCCGTTTTCTGGCAATCCATATCTGGGACCTATTCAAGACCCGGGCCAGCTGCCGTAGGGAAGAACGGGCGAGCCGTCATCTACTGGATTTAACAGATTTATCTTAGCCAAGGAGTCGCAGAACGTGACTCATAGAGCTTCATGTCGGTCTGCCTAACGACCCCTCCATTTCGTGCGATATCGTGCGGCACTGAGCTTTCAACGCACGTAACCGCACGAAATAGATCGTCAACGCAAGCCGTGTTTGGCCAGGCGTCGCAGCATTTGAAAGCGCGAAAGACCTACCTGACGGGCGGCCTGCGTCACGTTGCCGCCCGCGCTTTCGAGCGCTTCCACAAGCTTCGTGCGTTCTTGTTCCGCGTGGCGCTCGCGAATCACGGCCAGCGACGCGGGACCCGCTACACGCACTGAAAGCGCTGGTGGCACGCTGCTGAATGTGGGAGCGAGCGAGCTGCGCCCGGTAGCTGGCGGCAGCGTCGGAAAGGGAGCCGGCGGACGCACACTCGCGCGCACGGGCGTGTGTGGCGGCTGCCAACCCGCACGAAAGCGCGCCAGCACCGGAAATTCTTCGAGCGTGAGCGTGTCGTCGGATGCGAGCAGCAGCGCTTGCTCGACCATGTTGCGCAGCTCGCGCACGTTGCCGGGAAACGGATAGCTGAGCAGCGCTTGGCGCACCTCGACGGCGAGCTTGACCGCGCCACGCCCCAGCGCACGCGCGCGCTCTGCAACGTAGTGCTCCGCGATCAAAAGCACGTCCTCGGCGCGTTCACGAAGCGGCGGCACTTCGAGCACGAACACCTCGAGCCGAAAGCGCAGGTCCGCGCGAAATCGTCCTTCTTCGACGGCCCGCACAAGATCGCGATTGGTGGCGGTGATGATGCGCGCCTGAAGCTTGCGCGGCCGCGTGCTGCCGATGCGCGTGTACTCGCGTTCTTCGAGCAGTCGCAAAAGCTTGGCTTGCACTGATAGGTCAAGCTCGCCGATTTCGTCTAAAAACAATGTGCCGCGGCCCGCCGCTTCAACACGTCCGGGCTTCATGCCGGTGGCGCCGCTGAACGCGCCGCGTTCGTGACCGAACAGCTCGCTCTCGACCAGCGTTGCGGGAATGGTCGTGCAGTCCACGTTCACGAAAGGCTCGGCGGCACGGCGCGAGCTCGTGTACACAGCACGTGCCACGAGCC
>JBKJIA010000131.1:0-4909 GCA_046598735.1 Polyangiales bacterium | reverse complement strand
TCGCAGACGAGCCCACCACCGCGCTCGACGTCACGATTCAAGCGCAAATCCTCGATTTGCTCGCCTCACTGCAGCGTGACCTCGGCATGAGCATGTTGCTGATTACACACGACCTCGGTGTGATCGCGGAGCAAGCGCACGAGGTCGTGGTCATGTACGCCGGTAAGGTCGTGGAGAGCGCCAGTTGCGCAGAGCTGTTCGCGGCCCCGCAACATCCGTACACGCGCGGCTTGTTGCGCAGCGTGCCGGGATATCGACAAAACATCGGTAAAACGCGCTTGCCTACCATCGCTGGCGTGGTCCCGGATCTTGCGCATTTGCCCGTGGGTTGTCGCTTTCAAGAGCGCTGTGTTGACGTTCACGATCGTTGTAGACGCGAAGAGCCCGACCTGACGGTGTTGCCGAGTGGGCGCGCCAGTGCGTGCCATCTCGTCTCCACGCAAGAGGTCGCATGAGCACGCCCTTGCTGCGCGTAGAAAACATATCGAAGTCGTTCGCCGCGCGCAGCGGTCTGTTGAGTCGCGAAGGTTTATTGAGTCGCGAAGGTTTATTGAGTCGCGAAGCGAGACGCGTGCATGCGGTCAGCGACGTGAGCTTCGAAATCGCTGCGGGCGAGACGCTCGGATTGGTCGGCGAAAGCGGTTGCGGCAAGAGCACGTTGGGTCGCTGCGTGTTGCGTTTGATCGAGCCGAGCTCAGGTCGCGTGCATTACGGCGCCCAAGAGGTCACGGCGCTTGCGCCCAAGCCGTTGCGGGCGTTGCGGCGGCAGATGCAAATCGTGTTTCAAGATCCGCAGAGCTCGCTCAATCCACGCATGACCGTCCGCTCCGCTTTGGGCGAAGCCTTGCGTGTCCACAAGCTCGTTGCGAATCATTCGGAAGAAGAACAACGAGTGGCCGCGCTGCTCATGCGCGTAGGCCTGCGTCCCGAGCACATGCATCGCTATCCGCATGAGTTCAGCGGCGGCCAGCGTCAGCGCATCGGCATCGCGCGCGCGCTCTCGGTCGAGC
Organism: Polyangiales bacterium; assembly: GCA_046598735.1. GTDB lineage: Bacteria > Myxococcota_A > Polyangia > Polyangiales > DASUME01 > DASUME01. The sequence goes on along the minus strand of JBKJIA010000131.1, from coordinate 3,899 downwards.
CGCGTTTCATCGTCTGCGATGAGCCGGTCAGTGCGCTCGATGTGTCGGTGCAGGCGCAGATCGTCAACTTGCTCAAGGATCTCTCCGAAGAGCTCGGCCTCAGTTACTTGTTCATCGCCCACGACCTCAAAGTAGTCGAGCTGATGAGCCAACGTGTCGCCGTCATGTACTTGGGTCGCGTGGTGGAGCTCGGGCCCGCGCGTTCGCTTTATGAGCGGCCGCGTCACCCCTATACGCGCGCGCTGCTGAGCGCGATTCCTGGTCTCGACCCGGCGAGCCCGCGCCGTCGCCTACCGCTGCTGGGGGATGTGCCGAGCCCGCTTGCACCCCCGGCTGGCTGCGCGTTTCACCCGCGCTGTCCAGACAGTCGCCCAGGCTTATGCGATCGCGAACGACCCCTGCTGCGGACTCTGGCGAGCGGTCACGAAGCGGCCTGCCACCTTGCAACCTGAAGCGGGATTCAGCGCCGCAAACCCATTTGTGACGCCGCTAACAGCGCATTTTTCATTGCGAAAACGGGCACATACCCGTGGGTATCGGCTGGTCATGCCCGGTGGCTACGCGACTAGCCGTGTGGTGCGGAACATATTGACCTGCGCGCGCGATGCCGGTAGATCAGGGGTCCTGTTCGTTTAAGCGAGGGGAAAACGGCTGGTTGATGCACGCACGGGAAGTTCTGTTGGCCCTCACTCTCGTCCTGCCGTCGGCGGCGGCGTGCGGGAGCGTATCGTCCGCCGACCGCGTCACGCGTGGTCAGAAAGAGTACGAGCTGGCCGTGGGGCTGATGCGCGAGCAGAACACGCCGGCCGCATTCGAGCACCTTTTCAAGGCGATCGACCTCGACGGCAAGAACCCGGAAGCGCACCTGTTGCTCGGCAACTTGTATTTGTTGCGCGAAGACTTCACGAAAGCCGAAGCCGAGATGCGCATCGCACACGAGCTAGGCGAAGAGAACGATACCTACGGGCCGCCATTTTTGGCCGAGGTCGACAACAGCTTGGGTGTTGTGCTCGTGCACCTCAAGCGTTACGACGATGCGATCAAAACGCTGCGCGAAGCCGCCAGCAACATCTTGAATCGCAGTCCGCACTTAGCCTGGGGCAACTTGGGCTGGGCCTATCACGAAAAAGGTCAGTACACGCAGGCCATCGAGGCGTTGACGCAGTCCGTGCGTCAGCAGACTCGCTTTTGTTTGGGTTTCTATCGTCTCGGGAAGACCTATGTCGCGGTCCGCGATTTCGAACGGGCCGAGGATGCGCTCACGCGTTGTTTGGAAGTGACCGACGATGGTTGTCGCAGCTTGCAGGACGCTTGGCATTTGCGCGGAGAAGCGCGCGCCAAGCTCGGCCTCAGGCAAGACGCCATCGCGGACTTCGAACGGTGCGTGGAGCTCCCCTCGGACAGGGAAACGGGCAGGGCATGTCAGGGCTATCTCGAGGCGACGCACTAAGGAATTGAGGAGCAGGGCATGGACTCAATCGGAGCCTACCTTCGTCGCGAACGCGAGCTACGCCATTTGTCGCTGGAGGAGCTCGTGCAAATCACGCGCATTCCCCTGCGCATGCTGCAGCGCATCGAAGATGACAAGTTCGACGAGCTGCCAGGGGAAGTGTTTGCACGCGGATTTTTGCGTGCCTATGCGCGCGCCGTGGGCTTGAGCGCCGATGCCGTGCTCAGTCGCTACGGCGAGGGTCGCAAGGTCGAGCAGCCTTCGCCCGCGCCGCTGTTGTCGTCGATTCAAACGCCCGAGCGCGGTCGTCGTTTTGGGATCGCGATTGCGCTGGTGATCTTACTGATCCTGTTCACGTTGGCGCTCTCGATCGTGTTGCGTCCCCGTCATCGCGATACGCCACTCGAGCTGTCGCAACGCGATCCATCGCAGCAGCCGATCGCGCCCTCGACTTCGGTGTGAGCTCAGGCGCGCACGCTCCCGGCAGCGGCGCAGCACGCAGCCAGACCACGGATGCGCTCGTTTTACGCGCCGCGGATTATCGCGACGCCGATCGCCTGATCACGTTGTTCACGCAACACACGGGCAAAGTCAGCGCCATCGCGCGCGGCGCACGCGCGAGCAAACGGCGTTTTTCGGGCACGCTCGAGCCTTACGCTGTGATTCGCGTGGAGCTCGAGTCATCACGTGCGGACTTGCTCACTCTTAAACGCGCCGAGCTCGTGCGCACGTTTCCCAACATCTTGCGCGATTTGGCGCGCATGGATGTGGCGGGCGCAGCGCTCAATCTGTTGCGCGAAGCGTATCCAGCACGCGTCGCAGACGAGCAAATGTTCATTCATGCGGTGCAGTTTCTGACCTTGATCGACCTCGAGGGCGATCCCGCTCGCGCACTCTTGCTCGGATTTGCGCTGCGTGTGCTCGCCCTATCGGGGCTGGCGCCGCGGCTCGATGCCTGTGGTCGCAGCGGCGATGTTGTGCCCGAAGGTCGTCCTGCTTACTTTGACCCGGCGCTTGGTGCAGTCGTGTCGCGACGCTTTGGCGGTGGGCCATTCCTGCTCAGCGCACACGCCCGCACGCGTTTGATCCGGGCTCAGACCGAAGACTGGCTGCAGGTTTCCCGTGAGCCTTGGAGTGAAATCGACCTACGTGTAGCGCGCGCAGCCGTTGCCGCGTTCATCGAGAGCCACGTCGACGCGACCACGGCGCATCGCTTGTTCAGCACCTAGCTGCGCACACTGTGCTTCTGGGCATGCCATGTCGCAGAAGTGCGCGCCGTACGATCTGTTTTCCCTGATCTTTCAAAGCAATTGCCTATTGGGATACGATTGGGAGGTGAGTGGAAGAGGAGGAAAAGCGTGACCATGCGAGTGCTCGTCGTCGAAGACTCGCCAGCGATGCGTACGTTCGTGCGCGCAGCGCTGGAAGAGGGCGGACTCGCCGACGTCACCGAGGCCGCGAATGGCTTCGAGGCGCTGCGTCTTCTGCCGCGTGAGAAGTACGATCTGGTGGTGACCGATATCAACATGCCGGACATCCACGGCCTCGAGCTGATTTCGTTCATGCGCAAGAGTGAACAGCACAAAACCACACCGGTCATCATCGTAAGTACCGAAGGTGCGCAGCGCGATCGCGATCGCGGCATGTCGCTCGGTGCGAACGCGTATCTGACCAAGCCGTTTCAACCCGAGCAACTGCGCGCGACGGCACGTAGGCTCGTGGAGACAGCAGCAGGCACAGGAAAGTCAGGATAGTAAGGTCGAGCGTCGGGGTGTCGGGGGATCCGCGAGGCGGGCGACTCAGTAGCGAAGGGGAAGAGGCCTGTGGCCGGTTCGGGGGACGACAACGAAAGTGCGCACGAAGATTTCCTGTCGGAAGCACAGGAGATCGTCGAGACGCTTTCGCGCAATTTGCTTCTGCTCGAACAGAGCCAGAAGGAAGGGCGCAATGATCCCGATCTGCTGAACGACATCTTTCGTGCCGTGCACACGCTCAAGGGCTTGGCTGGCATGTTCGGCATGGTCAGCCTGTCGAACCTGGCGCATGCGCTCGAGAACTTGCTCGATGATTTGCGGCTCGGTCGCGTGGACCTTACGCAAGAGACGCTGGACATACTGTTCGACGGCACCGAGCGCGTGCAGCGCATCTTGGCTTCCAGTCGCGATGAAGGCGGCGAGAAAGTCGACATCTCGGACTTTGCCGAGAGCGTCAATCGCGTGGCGGAAGTTCCGCAAAATACCGACGCGATTCATGAGTACGAGCTGAGCGACAACGTCCTGTCGGTGCTGACGGAATACGAAGAGCATCGACTGCGCACGAACATCACACAGGGCGTGAGCTTGTATCGCTTGCGTGTGAGCTTTGCGCTCGCATCGATCGACACCGCGCTCGAAGACTTGAAGGCGCGTGCGCGCCCGCTCGCGGAGCTGATCACGTACTTGCCAAGCAT
>JBKJIA010000382.1:0-9892 GCA_046598735.1 Polyangiales bacterium | reverse complement strand
GACGCATCGAAGTCGCCGTCGATGTGGCCGAACGTCGTCAGATAAAAGATGATCGCCCGCATTTGTTTGTCGGCGAGCGTCGGGTCCGAGCTGAAGTTGAGCATCGCGCACCGATTCTAAACGCTTTTGGCGGGAAGCGAGCGGCTTACGCGGGTGCGCCATGTACGCCGCTAGGCGCGCGCCGTCGTGAGCTTGCGAAGCACTGCGCCGTAGTTTGGTTCTACGCAGGCATCCACCAAGAACTTTCGCTCGGCCAGCAGACGATGAAGCGCGGGCAAACGGTGTTGCGGCACGCCCATCAGCAGATGATGTTCGAGGTGGTAGTTCACGTGATGCGGCGCCACCGTCAGGCGCGCCAGCAGGCCAGCGTGCGTGGTGCGCGTCTGCTGAATGGGATCGCGCTGATCGGGCACGGCCGCGTGCTCGGCCATGGCACGCACTCGCAAGAACAAGCTGAACGTCGTCAGATAGGCGAGAGCCCAAATCGCAAACAGCCCCGGGTGTCCACTGACAGTAAGGATTGCAAGCAGTACGAAATTGCTCAAAAACACCGGAAAAAGCCGCGATATGGCGAGGCGCAGGCGCGCACGCCATGCAAGAGACGGACGAACCGGGCGGCTGCCGCCTGAGGCTGTGTACGTGATGTAGCCGAGATCCATCGCGAGCAAACCCACGATCCGTCGCAAGCCACTCAGGCCGCTCAGATCGCGCAATAACTTACGGGCTAAGCCGAGGCGCGTGGTGGGGAAGGGCGTCACCAAACACAGGTCTGGGTCGTCTTCTGAGCCTGTATGGCGATGATGGGCGAGATGATGAATGCGATAGGGTTCGAGGTGATTCCAGGTCGGCGCGGCGCACAGCCAAGTACCCAGCAGATCGTTGAGCCGGCGCGAGGCAAACAAGGTTCGATGGGCGGCTTCGTGCATCAAGATCGCAAGCGCGAGCTGACGACCGCCGATGAGTATGATCGCAAGCGCATAACTCCACACAGCGGGCCAGAGCGCACACAGCACGAAGCTTGCGGCGATCAGGCCCCAAGTGACGGCGATCGATAGCGCACCCTGCAGATCGGAAGGTGCGCACAAGGCACGCGCTTCATCTGCTTCGAGCACTCCGCGCAAGCCGGCTCGGCGCTTCTCCATCGTGGCAGGATACGCTGAAAAAGCAGCGGCACCCAGCCGCCGCGTCGCCAATAATCAGGGCCCATGCGCGTGCTAGTCACTGGAGCAGACGGATTTATCGGCGGTGCGCTCGTGCCGGCTTTGATCGCGGCAGGTCATGAGGTTGTCGGTGCCGTGTTTGGGCGCGCAGCCCATGAGTCCGAAGCACGCGTGGATTTAACGCGTCCATCCGAGCTTGCGCGTCTGCCCAGCGACATCGATGCCGTGGTGCACGCTGCCGGTGCGGTCGATGCGCATTCCACGCCCGCGTCGATGTATGCGGTCAATGTGCAGGGCACCCGCCATCTGACGCAGTGGGCAAAGGGCGCACGCGTTTCGCACTTCGTCCAGCTGAGCAGCGTAGCGGTGTACGGACCGCGCGTAATCGGCGAGCACCGCGACGAGACGACGCCACGCTACGGCCTTACTTTTGGACTACCTTACATGCGCACCAAAGCGCGTGCGGAACGCGTGGTCGAAACGAGCGGGCTTCCCTACAGCATCTTACGCCCGTGTGCGGTGATGGGCCGTGGTGACACAGTCTTGAGTCGCGGCTTTGTCGAAGCGCTGGCGGAAGGTGGCTTACCGCTCGTGCCGCACGCAAGCCCCACGCGTCGCGTCAGCGTGCTGCACATCGATGGCCTGGCGCAGGCAGTGATACGCACGCTTTCGCGAGGCCCATTACGGAAGCCGATTCACGTGATCGATCACGAAGTAGCGCTGTGGGAGCTCGCTGCCGCGTACGCCGATGCCGCGCGTCTTCCCCTGCAATTTCAGCAGATTTCGTGGCCCCACGCGCTGCGCTCGCGCCAAGACTCAGGTCGCATGTGGTTGGTGGCGAGCGCGCGTTTCGGCCAGAGCTACTGCACCGAACGGATGCGTCGTGCGCTTGGTACCTGGCCGGCTCGCCCCGTTGAACAAGCCGTGATCGACGCTGTTTCCAGTTTCCAAGCCTCAAAACCTCGCATATTCTAAGTTTGTTCACGTTTCGTCTGAAATAAGGCCGGCTCGCTCGAGCCCTTCGCCTGCAAAAGAGGCTCGAGGTAGTGGTTCTGGTTTACGACAACGCGACGATTGAACGGTGCGTACGCGACTGAAAGAGTGGTCTGGTATGTCGCACGCCTCTCGAGCACGGCTCCAGTTCGGTAGGTGAGGGTAGAGAAAAAGGTAGGAACCGGAGCCGGAACAAAGAGCAGGACATGGGTCAGAGATTGTATGTGGGAAATCTGTCGTTCAACGCGACGGCAGATGATGTGCGAGCAACGTTTGAAGGAGTCGGAGCAGTCTCTGACGTACATCTTGTGATGGATCGCGAAACGGGCCGCGCACGCGGTTTTGCTTTCGTGACGATGGGGAGCGATGAGTCGGCGCAAACCGCGATTTCTCAGCTGAATGGCGCCATGCTGGGAGGTCGACCACTGCGCGTGAACGAAGCGGAAGAGCGTCGTGGCGGCGGCGGTGGCGGCGGCGGTCGTAGCTTCGGTGGTGGCGGTGGCGGTCGCGGCGGTTATGGCGGCGGCGGTTCAGGTGGCGGCGGTTCAGGTGGCGGCGGCTCAGGCGGCGGCGGTGGTGGTCGCAGCTTTGGCGGTGGCGGCGCGGGCGGTGGCGGCAGTCGCGGCAGTTATGGCGGCGGTGGCGGCGGTGGCGGCGCAGGCGGCGGTTACGGCGGCGGTGGTGGTGGTTTCGCCGGCGGTGGTGGTGGCTTCGATGTTGGCGCGGGCGGCGGCGGTCGCAGCGAGGGCGGCCGAGGTGCACGGCGCGGCGCAAGTCATCGCGACGATCCTGAGGACTGATCCCGCACACTTGTGCCGGAAGAACGAGCGCACGCGGACGCTCACGCGCGGACCCCGGCTTGTCACTCCGCCGCTGTGGTAGCCTGAGGCATGAACGTGGCCCGCGCGGGGAAGCCGCTGCGCTCAGTGCTCGCGGGCGTGTGTTTGTCGCTCGCATGCCGGACAGCGGCGCCGGGCCAAGCTGGGTCGGAGCTCGATGCCAGTGAGGGCACGCGCGGGCCCGACGCGGCGTTCATGGGCGATGCAGGGATGTCGAGCGGTGCACAGGATGCGCAGCCGGACGGCATGTTGCCAGACAGCGGTAACCGATCCGACGCGGGCGAGCTTGAGCGCGGTGACTGCGGAACGGTGCCGAGCGCGGGGCGCTGCTTGGACGGCATCACCATCGAGCTATGCGTGGCGCCAAGCGGCGGCGCCGTGCCGCCTCAGCGTGTGAGTTATGCATGCGCCGCCGGTGAGGTTTGTGGCGAGTCGAGCGCAGGCGCAGCGTGCATGCTCGCTAGCCAGTGTCTGAGTGGCGTGAGTGCATGCGCAGATGCGAGCACGCTCAGGACGTGCGACGCCGGCACTTGGCTAAACCAAGCTTGCGCGCAGGGCTGTCGCACGAACGCGCTTGGGCCAAGCTGCGCGCCGCAGATTGCGACCCGGAGCTTGCGTGGCTCGCTCGCCTACGAAGCGCGTCTACCGACTGCAGATTACACGAACTGGGATAGCTTAAAGACCAAGCTGCCCGCGCGGCGCGTACTGGCGGTGAGCTACGACGATGACGTCATGGTCGACGCCGTGTACACGGGCGAGGACGGCGCGTTCCAGCTGCTTGTGCCGCAGGCGGGCAGCAGCAACGATGTCGTTGCGTTCGCGTTGCTGGGCAGCGATGCGGCCGGCAACTTACTGTACGCGGTTGCAGACCCAGGTTTTGAGCCGGCGCAGGCGGAGCGCTCTGCTTTCGATGCGCCGCCTGATCCCAGCATCTGGATTTGGAGCTATGCGCTTGCGGACCTTACCGTTGGCGCCGCGCTGGTCGTGCCCGAGAGCGCGGGCTCAGGTGCCCTGCGCACCTTCGACACGCTCGTATCGATCTACGCCTCGAGTCAGCAGCACTTCCAACCGATGGTGCCGCCGAGCGTGCTCGTGTGGTTGGGGCTCGGTACGCGCTGGGACTGCGGAGCCTGCACGGCGCTGTTTCCGACGCAGCTTGCTAGCAAGACGTTTCGGCATCAGGTGTGGCTCGATGGCGGCAGTGACCAAGGCTACTGGTCCGATGCGGTGACTGCGCATGAGCTCGGCCACTTCGTCATGAACGCGTACGGGTATGCGCAGGCGGAGGGAGGTCCGCACTACGTGGGGCTGCCCACGCACCCTGGTCAGGCCTGGACCGAAGGCTGGGCGACGTTCTTCAGCACGATGCAGCGCGGATCTACCCGTTACTACGACAAGCAAGGTGGCGCGTTCTTTTGGTTCGATCTGAAAGCGCGCAGGTACGGCATTCAGGACGCGGCGTGGATACGGCCCAGCGCCTCGAATGGACTGCTTCAGCCGATCGATGAGAACGAGGTCGCAGCGCTCGTTCACGGCGTCTATCAAGCCACGGGCAAGGCGCCGATTCTCGACGCTATCGCTAGCCCGCGTATGACCGTGCCACCCTTCGAGCGCCGTTACACGATGCGCGTCTGGAACGATCCGGAACATCCCGAGGTCTATGTGCGTAGCGATGAGCCGCTGCCCTATCACGCCGACTTCTTTGATGCCTTGCGCTGTGCGGGTGCGATCAGCGCGAGTGCGCTCGATGCTGTGACCGAGCCCGCCCAGCACTATCCGTATCTGAGCGAGAGTGCTTTGTGCCGCTAACATGGCTGCAGCGCGAGGTCGCGAGCTACACGGTAAGGTTGCGCGCCGTGGTGGTGCTGACGTCGATGTCCATAGGGGGGTGCCCGGCTTTGGAGCCGGAAGCCTGGGGCTCAGGCGACCTTACGGTGCTGCGGGCCGTGCCGACCGGAGCGAGCGCGGCGCGCATGGCGCGAAGGCGTGGTCCGCTCAGCTCGAGCCTCGAGGCGCTCGAAGAGCCCGTGCCGGGCGCGTTGCTGACGTTGCGAGCGCACGTCGAGCGCCGGACCGCCATGGACGCGAAGGTGCGCGTAACGTTGGCGTTGCCGGCTGGGGTCGAGCTCGTCGAGGGGCTGCTGGACCAGTGGCTCGAACCGTCAGGTCAGGCGCTCGTGCGCGACCTTACGTTCGTGCTGAGGGTGGACGCCTTGCCGACCGAAGACGCCGTGCTGTTCGTCGACATGCAGACAAGCGCAGGCGGCTACCACGCCCAGCATCCGTATCGTTTTGGTCGCAGCGAGCCTTTGCCCGCGTCGCCAGCGCGCACCGGCCGCGAGCTCAAGGTGGGCGCGAAGCGGATCGGTCGCAGCATTCATCTGCGTCCTTAGGCATCGCGCCTGAGCGCGCGTGGCGCCCAGCGTTCGCTTCGCTACGGGGTATTCGGCGCGGACGCGGCGGCCTTGGGCTTGGCTTGTTCGCAGCCCTTGAGATCCTGAGGTTGTTGCGCTTCGACGATGTGCAGCTCCACGCGGCGATTCTTGCGTCGCGCCTCGTCGGTCGATGAAGGGTCGATTGGGCGATTCTCACCGCAACCGTAAGCTTCCAGTTGTGCACTACCTACGCTGTGCGTGCTTAGCCACTGTACTACGGAGGCTGCGCGCTTCTTGCTTAGGCGCATGTTGAGCGAGTCGCGCCCGCTATCGTCGGCATGGCCTTCTACGCGTAGACGCGTGATCTCAGGGTGAGCGGCCAGCGTGTCGGCGACTGCCTGCAGCACGGGTGAGCTGCTCTCGAGCAACGCATCGCTGCCGCTCTCGAACTCAATGTGCTCAGTAATGCGAATTTGACCGCTGGACACCTCGGCCACCGCTTTGGGCGGGCAACCCTTACTTTCGATGACGCCCACCTCGTCGGGGCAAAGGTCCTCGTTGTCGGGGACGCCGTCGTGATCGCGATCGATGTCGGGACACCCGTCGTCATCTTCGAAGCTGTCGCGGTCTTCCGGTTCGTTCGGACAGCGATCCTTGGCATCGTCGACGCCGTCGCGGTCGTTGTCTGCTTCTGGACAACCATCGGTGTCTTCGAAGCTGTCTCGATCTTCGGGTTCGTTCGGACAGCGATCATTGGCATCCTCGACGCCGTCGCGGTCGTTGTCTGCTTCTGGACATCCGTCGTCGTCCTCGAAGCCATCGCGATCTTCGGGCTGGTTCGGACAGCGATCTGCCGGACCGAGCACACCGTCGCCGTCCCCGTCACCGTCGCTGTCTGCGGCAGCGGGTGGTGCCTGTTCCTTCGCTGCGCCCATTGCGTAGCCGAGCGTGGCGACCGCACGCAGCGAGGGCGAGCCGTAGCCCGACAGGATGCCCGGTCCTGCTCCGAGGCCCGCATAGAGTTGATCGCCTTGCACCTTGAGCCCGAGCAATGCTTCGAGCGGCGAGTAAGCATCCTTGCTGAAGTGCGCGAAGGCAGTCGAGCCAGTGGCTTCGAGATGCGCGTAGAGCACTCGCGCTAAGCGCAGGCGCGCGCCCGCGCCGTAGACGAATTCGTGACCCAGCTCGAAGTTGCGCAGCTCGACTGGCGCGCGAAAGCGCGCTCCTAGCCTGCCGCGGATGTCGAAGCGGCCTGCGCGCGCTTCAAGGATCAGCGCGGGCTCATAGCTGCCGATTTCGTCGCCCGAATAGGTCTGATTGGAGTTTGCGAGGCGGGCCGTCGGCACGCGCGCCGTGAGCTCTGCACCCACGCCCACGTTCCGCGTATCGGCCAGCACGGCACGCACCTGCAGGGCCACGTCGCCCAGGCCCGCGCCGTCTGCTTTGGCGGTGATAGGTCCGGGGTTTTCGCCGCGCATCACCAGATGCACCGGAACCGAGCCCGTGAGCGTGAAGCGCGCGCCGAGGCCCACTGACATCCCTGCGTGGGCCACCAGGTGATCTTCAATCACCAGGAGCTCCTCTTTGAGTGTCGAGTCGGGTCGTTCGTAGACGAGAGGCTCGCGCGCGTAGTCGAGCATGAGCGCCAGCGATAGACGTCCTGGGTCGAGCGATACGGGGCGCGCGATTCCAAAGCCATCCTCGCGCAACAATGCGGGATGAAACTGATCGACTGAGACTTGTGCCGTGGCTTGTGCCGTGACGAACGTGAACGCAGAGACCAGCGCGAGCAGCGCAAGCAGGCGCCCCCAGCGACGCCGGGTACTGAACGCCAAGCCCAATAGAGCGAGCGCCCACCACATGCCCCTTGAGGTTGCGCCGCGCCCAGAGCTTGCCGAGCACAGGGCCCCGCCGCCGAAGGTGCCACCGGCGCCAGGCTCCTCGAGCGAGTCAGCTACGCCGTTGCCGTCTAGGTCTTCGAGCTCGTCGCGCGTGGCGATACCGTCCCCGTCGTCGTCGTCATCCAGATGGTCTGGTCTGTCGTCGCCATCCGTATCGAGACTCGCATCGCCATCGCGCTCATCCGCGGTGTCAACGCCGTCGCCGTCATCGTCCGCATCGTAGTGATTCGGCTCTCCATCACGATCGTCGTCCCGATCCTTACCATCAGGACGCTCGTCACGTGTGCTCAGGCCATCGCCATCATCGTCTGCATCGCGGTGCTGCGGCAGCCCGTCGCCATCGAGGTCTTTCGCCTTCAGCGCCCCGCGTTCGCTGCGCGTCGATACACCGTCGCCGTCGTCATCCTTACTCAGGCGATCGGGTGTGCCGTTCTTGTTACTGTCTAGGTCGCCTTCTTCGCGCGTGGGTATGCCATCGCCGTCATCGTCGTTGTCGAGGATGTCGTCTATGCCGTCGTCATCGGTGTCGCCCGCGTTTTCGTCCTTGGGCGGAACGCCATCGTCGTCATCGTCGTCATCGTAAGCATCCAGTCGACCATCGCGATCCGTATCGCCACTCCCGGGTCGCTTACCTTCGATGCTGGTCGCGATGCCATCGCCGTCATCGTCGGTGTCGAGCATGTCGACGATGCCATCGCCATCGAGATCGCGACAACGCGGCGCTGCGCATTCGGCTTCATCGGGATAGCCGTCGTCGTCCGAGTCTGGGCCGTGCACCTTCGCATCGACGAAGTCGGCCACGCCGTTGCCATCGTTGTCTACATCGCCTTCTTCGGCATCGGAGCGACCGTCGCCATCCGAATCGGCGTCGAGATAGGCCGGCACGTCATCTGTGTCTGCCGTTGCGCCGCGCCCGTTCTCGGCTTCGATTTCGCTTTTTGTCGCGATCCCATCGCCATCGTCGTCTGCATCACGATAGTCAGGGATCTTGTCTAAATCGCTGTCTTGCGCCTTGCTGCCGGTGCCGCGCTCAGCCGCATCCTTGAGGGTGTCGGCATCCGAATCATCGTCGAGATAGTCAGGTCGCCCATCGGCATCGCTGTCCACGGGTGCTGTGACGATGCCACTGTCGGCGCTGCTTTCCACGCTGTCAGGCACGCCATTGCTGCCCACTGCACCCTCGATACGCCCGTTGCGATCGGGGTCGAGGTCGCTCGTGCGAGCTTCATCCACATCCAAGATCCCATCGCCATCGGAGTCGAGATCGATGCGTGATGGAATCTTGTCGCCATCTGGATCGCCTTCGCCTTCGACGCTGTCGAGGATGCCGTCGTTGTCGTCGTCGAGGTCGCGTTTGCTCGCGACACCGTCGCCATCTTCGTCGGGCGTGTTGTAGTCCGGCACGCCGTCGTCATCCGTGTCTGCACACGGTCGCCCGGTGGGGCACTCGACGGCGTCACTATAGCCATCCCCGTCGGAGTCTGACCCCGGAGCCGTTACCGGGTCGTACACGTCTGGAATGCCATCCGCATCGCCGTCGCCGCTTCCCTCGTCCTTGTCCAGCGTGCCGTCGCCGTCCGAATCCGTATCGAGCGCGTCGATCGTCAGGTCGCCATCGGTGTCGATGGGTCGACGCTTCAGCACGCCACTGTCGGCCGTTTTCTCCAGTGCGTCGAGCAGACCATTTGAGCCCACCGTCGTGCCATCGGCGCCATCGAGGCGACCGTCGTTGTTGGCATCTCGCGCAGCGAATCCGGCTTCGACCACGTCGTTTATGCCATCGCCATCTGCGTCCAAATCGAGGTGATTGGGGATGTCGTCGTTATCGACGTCGAAGAACAAGCCCGTCGAATCGCAGCGACCGTCGCCATTGCGGTCATTGCAGGTGTTTGCAGAGCCGTCGCCCCGATTATCCGAATCCCACTGATTCGGCACGCCGTCGTTGTCTGCATCCGCATCGGGGTCGACGCCTTTTACGTTTTCGAGCGCGTCCGGAATGCCATCGTTGTCCGCGTCGAGATCGGTCCTGTCGATCACGCCGTCTGCGTCGAAGTCATCGCTCAGGTCGCACTTACCGTCGGCGTTGCCATCGCGACCGTCCTTTTTTACGTCGAATTTGCCCGAGCTGCAGTCGTCGCAAAGATCTGCATCGGAATCCAAGCACTTGCTTGCGTCTAGCGAGTGAGAGTCAGGTCCCGCCCGGCATACGCTCGCACTGGCTTGAGCTGTGTCGCAGACGCCGTCATTGTCATCGTCAGGATCGCCGAGGTCGCACTTGCCATCGAAGTCAGTGTCGACGCCATCGTTCGCCGGCACATTGTCTGCGAGCGGACCTGCACCATCGACGCCGCGCGTGCAGTCGTCGCAGCCATCGCTATCTTCGTCTCTGCACTTCTTTGGATTGGCGTCGTCGACGTCGTTTCTGTTGCTGATGCCATCGGAATCGGCGTCCTCTTCACAGTCGTCGATGCCGTTCATGGGCTTGACGTCCGTGCCGCGCGGGCAGTTCGGTTCCAGCGCGAAGTCTGTCACCGCCAGATCATCGGGTGGAACCCCGTCGACGGCCGAAAAAGGCTCGTTTGAGCACGAATACGACAACAATGCGCTGAGCAAAAGCCCGCGAA
>JBKJIA010000280.1:0-5150 GCA_046598735.1 Polyangiales bacterium | reverse complement strand
CGCGCTTGAGACCGTGATCCTGGAGCCCGACGATGGCGAGGAACGCTTCTCCTTCGAAGATGGCGAGTCGAAGCCGGAGCTGGTGTTCAGCCTTCCCGTGCCCAGCGACCCCTGTGCGCAGCTACGTAGTCGAGGATCGGTCGATTGCTCCAGGTTCGATTGCTCCAGGTTCGATTGCCATCTCTTGGCGAAGACCTCTCGGCGCGCGGCCTCTTCATGCTCGCGGGCCGCTCGCGCTTCCGGAGCCTTCCGGCCGAGCGCGTCAGGAAAGTGACGGCCTCTAAAGATCGCGCCACCGTAGGCATACCCCCAACCGTTTGGAACTCTGCCACAGAAGCCACTTTTTCGGCTGCATTCGTCAGACGATTGAGCAAGCGCGCGGCTTGGCTCGTGACTTGCTTTACCGACTCCATGAACCCTTCTCGCTTGATTACCCTAAGTTGTTGCGTGATCACGTTTGCCGCAGCTTTCGCGCTGCCAGCATGCAGCTCTTCACACTCCCCAGAAGACGACGATGCGCCAACCCCGGACTGGATGCGAGACGTGGATCGTGACTCAGGGCCAACTCATTCGCCTGAACCACTCGACGAGTGCCCGGCCGAGCGTCCCACCGAAGACACGCTCTGCAACGTCGCCGAGGACGAGATATGCAGGTATGGCAAATGCAGCAACTACTGGACGATTGAGGCCACCTGTCGCCAGGGAAAGTGGAACGTGGAGGAATGGAGCTGTGATCGTTTTCTTACGCGACTTCAACCGCGGCTTGGCGAACTTCATGTCGCGTCGGCTCCCAGTTAGAGATGTCGCCACGCGGCGCACTGGCGAGCGGGTAGCTGTGGTCGTTCGGGGTGAAAGGCCCTTAACCTATCAACGCACCGTGTTAGCTACCCTCTGTGAAAGCCCCGGTACCAGTACGAGGACCCCTTGCCCCGTCATCGACCATCCACATCCCGGTCGAGATGTGGATGGAAGTAAGGGCTCAGGTGCTCGGGCATGGACGGCATCTTCGCAGGAACGCGAAACGTCACGTCGAGCACAGTCGAGCGTCCCTCGATCTCGGCACGGAAGGAACCCTCAACCACTGTTCCCGTGATGTGGCGTTTAAAGTCCATGACGCGAAGAGGGGATCGGAACCCGCTACGTTCCATGTAGTAACCGCCAGTCTCGGCTGCAACAATGCACGAACGCGTAGGATCTTCCTTCAGGGCGCAGCCACCCACGGGCTTGGCCGGTCCGTACCCTTGAACAGCCACGAGAGCAGGCGTGCAGTACCGCGCATCACCATGCATCGAGGGGATGCGCAGGCCCTCACGAAACGTCTGCGCATCTCCGTCGCCGCTGACAATTACCTCGTATCCCTTGCTTTGAAGCCCAACGCACCGCAGCAAGTCCTCGTCGGTCATGCTCAGCTCAGCCACGACAAGACTCCCGTTGGCTGCGCGAAGACCTGCATCTTTCGATGGTTCCCTCTTGGAAGGCGCGACTCGGTGCGGCGGTGTCTCCTTCCCGTGACTCACGGGCACCCTCGCCTTACTGCAAGCGGCCGGTGCGACGAGCAGCGCTGCCAGCGCGGTGACTTGCAGCAACGCGACACGACACTTGAGTTCCCTTGGCAATAAGCCGCCGTTGGGAATTGAACGCTGCCATTTCATCAAGAAGGACCCCCACATGAGAACGAACCGCTATACGAAACTATTCGTCGCTTGTGCGACCGCCGCAATGCTTAGTGCTTGTGCGGATCAAATCGACGTTTCTCTCGAAAGCGATGGCGATGCCGGCGTTGACGTCGAACAGTCAAGCGACGCTCTATGGGCGAAAAACTCAGTAATTTGGCAGCAACTTTCCATCCCGGTGTGTTGGGAAAACCCTGCCGTCAACGATGCAACAGCGCGCAGCTGGGTGAAGAGTCAGGTCGCGACCACATGGGAGGCCGCCTCGCTGGTTCGCTTCACTGGCTGGGGCACTTGTCCATCTACCGCAACTAGCGGTCTTCGGATACGGATCCACACGGGTATTTCACAAACCGTCTCACTCGGGCGCTCGCTCAGCGGGGTGACCAGCGGCATGAAACTAAACCTGACACTCACCGGAGTTCAAGGTTATGTCGACTGCCGCAACCAGTTTGGAGCTGAGGCTTGTGTGCGCAAGTTAGCGACGCACGAGTTCGGCCACGCGCTCGGCTTTGGCCACGAGGAGATGCGCCCCGACAGTCAGCTCGAGTGTAGCGAGCTTGGATTGGGAACACCTGGCGATACGTACGTGGGCGCGTACGACCGACTGTCCATCATGAACAGCTGCCGCATCAACCAAAGCGGAGGAGGCACTCTCTCGGCCCCGGACCAGGCCGCCGTACGGGTGTTCTACGGAAACCCATCGTCGACTGCGCGCCGCGATGCGTTTGCGGACGGTAACAGCATCTATTCGTTTGTGGGCAACAGTTATGCTCAATACGACACCGTGACAGGAAAGTTGCAAGATCTATCCACGTTCGGGTTTTACTACCCAGCCCCTATCACAGGCAACTGGAGTGGTTGGCCTACCACGGGCACGTGGACGTCCGGCGCCGACGCAGCGCTCGCATTCGGAGGCAGCAAGGTCTACTTCTTTAGTGGATCGCAATACGCGCGCTACAATCTGGCCGGCGACGTGATGGATGGTGGTTATCCCAAGAACCTGCCAGGTGGCTGGGGCAATTGGCCGAGCGCATGGACGTCAGTGAACGCGGGATTCAAGCGCGCGGATGGAAAGGTATACCTCTTTCGTGGAGGGGAATATCTGCGCATCTCTTCTGGTACAACGGTCGACGCCGGCTACCCGAAGGCCATCAGCGGCAACTGGGGTAACATGCCATTCTCCTCGGGTGTGGACTCAAGCGTCGCGCTGGCGAACGGCAAGGTATACTTCATCAAGGGTTCTCAGTTCGTGCTCTTCAATCCATCTACTAGCACCGTGGAGCAGGCGACAGCCATGATCACCGGGCGTTTGCCGGGCGTGATGTATTGATCCCACTTACCTCATTACCCATCGGACACTGCCCCGAACCCACCTGAAAAGCGCCAGCGTCACGCCGGGCCGACGAAGCTCCGTGTGCAGATAGGTCGGGTCGAGCGCCTCCGGGCAAGAAGCTTCTCTCCGGCACGATCAGGAACGTCTGAAGGGCGGAGAGAAAATGCTCGCAGTTCGTTCGAGCGTCGGCGTCCCCCACGTCAGGGTGCGGGTTGGATCGAAAGCCTGCGCGCGCGTTTCTTGGCGCTGAAGCCTGGCACATGACCCATGACTGCGATGGCCGCCGCCGTGCCCACGAGCAGCGTTCGCCCCACCTTTTGCGGCGTCAAATGCTCAGGGATGCGCTCATCGCGCAGAAAAGCGACGAGGTCAGGTAGCGCGATCACTCCGTCGCGCGAGAGCACGGCGAAAAGTAAGGCCGTCTCCAGCGTTCCGAGTACTTTGGCTTTGAACGATACGCGCTCCGTGCCCGACGACTGCAGAACCCGCAACTGATGAGCGACCGCGAGATCCTCGCGCGTGATTGTCTTACCATCCTGACTGAGCGCGAGCAGTTGATCGAGGAGCGGCGTCGCAAGCGTCGTGGCGTCACCGTCGCGCGCGTCGCGCCGCGTCAGGCTCGCATCGTGTTCGATGAAACCGTGCAGGCGCAGATCCGCCAAATCGAGCAGGTTCCCGTCGGGGCCCGGTGTACCCAACTTCGCGATGGCAGCCTTCGCCAGCTTCGCGCCGATGCCAGGCACAAGACCCAGGTATCGCTCCATCGCAATGGTAAGGTGCGCAGCGGTGATCCCCGTGCCGCTGCGTGGAATGTGACCTTCGTTGGCGAGCGCATTCAAGGCAGGGCAAGGACTTCTGTGCTCCGTACCGTCAGGCTTATGCCATCCGTTTGCACGTGTAACGACGTCGTTGTTCGATGAGCTCATCGCTGTGTCGTCCTTCCCGCCTCCACGCTCTCATGGATGCCTAGGCTGTCAGTTCTGAGCAACGATGGCCGATCTCAGCGCCCGTGCCAGCCACCGTGTGCGTCGGTTGCGCGGGCGTTCGTGCTGTACGGAATGTGGCTCCAGGCCTGCTGGGGCTGCGCCCTGGTTTTTGTGCATGAGTCCAAGCGACCGGTTCATTTCGCGGCTGCGCAGCCAAGCGCGATTTGCCAACACCGCGTTAGTAGCGACCACAGGATGGGGTTAGCAGCAGGACCGCCAGCGGACGAAGGATGCGGGCTTCGACCTTCATCTAACGAAACCGATCAGGCCGGCGGACCTTGAACTTGCGCTGGCATTTGCCCAACGCGACGCGCGGTAACGAGCGCACGCACGGCCGCTGATCGCCGCGCGGGAGCCGAGGGTTTATTGCGCGGGCGTGCAGCGCTCGAAAATGGACGTGTTGCCGACGTATTGCGCGAGCCGAAAGCCAGCAGCACCCATCGCTGCCCACCCCATGGCCCATGGGCGAGTTATCGCCTCCTTCCGGCACGTCGACAGGTCCCAGCAAATAACGCCACTCGCAGTGCTCGGTCGCTGCAGCTGCGATCGCGGCGGGAAACACTACGGGGCGCACGGCAGCGCCCACGCAAGCTGCACTCAACAACGAGAAAGCCAGCCCTCCATTACGCATCTATCGCCTCCGCTTCTGAGTCCGCGTTTCGCGGAAAGTGCGAATCATACAGGTTGGGCCGCGCAGGGAAGTTTACGAAACGAAATCGTCGCCTCCACGGTCTCGCTACGCCGCAGGCGGATAAGCGCTTCAAGTAGAAGCGGTGTCGGTCTATATATTAGCAATCTCCAGTGCGTTCGCGGATGCACCGGTGCGCGGCGCGCTGTATGCGTAAGTCTGCGACTTTAGTTAACTTGTGTAGACCGACCGAAAGCGCCGGCAAAAGCCGGCATGGTGTTGAGGATGCAAGAGCCTTACAGGAAAGGAGTAGCGAACACCCTCAAGAATGCAACTTGGGAGTTCATCCAGGTGAGGAAGTCGTTGGCGAGCGGACGGATGTGCGTCTGTCGAAGGCAGTTCAGGAACTGCCCTGTCTGGCTGATCGTACAGAACAATGGGTAGTAAGACCGCGCCCATGCGCCGGTGCCGCATTAGTCGAAGCGCGGTTTCCTCGATGCCGTGGAGAGCCGCGCTACGCACCTCCTGCG
>JBKJIA010000302.1:0-3501 GCA_046598735.1 Polyangiales bacterium | reverse complement strand
ATGACCCAGGGGCCAGCCCAGGAACTCGCATACCAAGCGCATACACTCCTGCATGGCGGTGCTGCTGTCGGTCGCTTCGTTGGCGGCAACGGCCACCGCTTCGAGCAACCGGACGATGGACGTCTGCGCTTGCAGCTCGATCTCTGCTCGTTTGGCTTCGGTGATGTCTCTGCCGACGGTAACGGCCCCCCATACAGTGCCGTCCTTATGCTTCAACGGGGAGGCCGTCACGCTGTGCCAGCGTCCGTCGGGGAAGGCTGCGGTCCGCAACATCACCTCGCACTGATCGACTTGAGCCCCTTGTAAGGCGCGCGCCATCGGAGCTTCGTGGCTCAGAAGTGGCGTCCTGCCGTCGCTCGCGCACAAAGAGTAAGACCTAGAGCCGAGAGCCGTCGGCCCGTCGAGACCGTCACCCAGCATGCGCTCCGCGGCAGGATTGACGAGTAGCAGCTCCCCGAGGCGATTGGCAACGACCACGCCATCATTCATGTGCTCAAGCACCGACTCCAGGATCATGGTCTTGTGCTGGAGCTCCGCCGCCGCCCGGTTCTTCTCGGAAACGTCCTCTATCTGCGCGATAAAATGGATCGGTGCATGGGCCCTATCGCGAACCACCGAGACGTGCAGCATGATCTCGACGATCGAGCCGTTTTGATGAATGTAGCGTTTAGCCAGCTGATACCGGGAAATCTCGCCCCGAATGAGTTGGCCGAGTAGCCCAAGGTCTGCGTCGAGGTCGTCGGGATGAGTAATCTCTTGAAAGGTAAGAGTGACGAGGGTATCCGCCTCATAGCCCACGATTCCGCACAGGGCTTTGTTCACGCGCAAAAAACGCCCGTCCAAATCCACCAGCGCCATCCCGATCGGAGCGTTATCAATAGTAAGGCGAAACTGCTCCTCAGTCCGCCGCAACGCATTTGCGTGCATCCTTCGCGTGGTGATGTCGCGCAAGATACCTGTAAAGAACGCGCCAGCGGAGGACGAGCCACGCGACAACGACAGCTCGATGGGAAACTCCACGCCTGACTGCCGCACTGCTTCGATCTCGATCGTGCTTCCCAAGACGCGCGTCGCTCCGCCTTCTGCGATTCTACGCAGCCCAGCCTCATGCGCGTCATGGTAACGGGGGGGCATGAGTAAGGTCAGCGATTGGCCCAGCACCTGCTCTGGCGTGTAACCAAACATCTCTTCGGCGGCCGAATTCCAGAACGTGATGTTTCCGGCGCGATCGGCAGTCACGATCGCGTCATTCGCGGTCTCCGTGAGCGCTCGAAACATGGCTTCGCGATCGTGCAAGCGTCTCATGGCGACGCGCAGCTCGATCTCGGAGACCGCGGCATCCGCCAACTCAGCGAGCATCTCCATTTGCGCAGGGGTCCATACCCGAGGTTGGGTGTCGATCACGCACAGCACACCGATCGCCATCTCTGACGAAGTGACCAAGGGAAAACCGGCATAGGCCACAACCCCCAACTCGCTTACCGCCAAATTGTTCCGGACGAGGGGATGCTGGGTTGCGTCCTCCACGATCAGGGCCTTGCCTGATTCGATCGCGTGCTGGCAGAACGAGTGGGTGAGCGGCGTTTCGCGCAGCGAGGCCCAGGGCTCATGGAGACCCACGGCGCTCTTGAAAAACTGACGGTTCACATCGACCAGCGACACCAAGGCAACCGGCGTGTGCAGTAAGCGCGCGGCGAGGCGCGTGAGCCGATCAAATCCAGCGTCGGCATCGCTATCGAGCAGCTCCGTATCTTGGAGTGCTCGAAGGCGTCGCGGATCAGTGACCGCACTCGGCTTGGAAGAATGCAAGTGGCGCCTCGTGGCTGATGGTGCAGATGTTAGACTCCGGAATGATACACTGTCCGCTGGGCTGAACGTGTGACAGTACCCGCAAATTAGCTACGCAAGCATCAGGAACGGCCGAAGGGCGGCCCCTACATGGCACAGTCGATCGTGGCCGCTTCATGAAGGTACGACCGACAGCAGGCAGCTGCCGGTTGCCGCGAGCGCCACGTTTGCAGGAGAGCAGTCCTTGGGCGCCTCGCGCCTTGGGTGCGGCCGGTCCACTGCCGACTGTCCCACCCAGCGCATCGTCCTGCGGCGGTGCGCCCCCAGAGCACGGCCAACATCTGCAGCCCTTTTGAGCGCGTGACGGAGGCCAAGGCGTCCGTTTCGCTCAGCCCGCTCCCAGCAACTCGCGCGCCGGACGTCCAAACAAATAGCCCTGGAGCAGCTTGCAACCGCAGCCTGCCAAGGCTTCGCTTTCGCCCACGGTCTCGACACCTTCTGCGATGACTTCGATCGCAAGGTCGCGGCATAAGGTGACGAGCGAGCGCACGATCGTGCGGCGTCTCTCGTCACGATCGAGGTTTCGCACCAGCGACATGTCGATCTTCACGAAGTCAGGCTGCAACAACGCCAGCGTGGCTAAGCCGGCAAAGCCCGCGCCGAGATCATCAATCGCGATGCGAAAGCCCATTGTTCGCAGGCGCGCGATACGTTCGACAGCATCGACGATTTCATCGAGCGGCGCGCGCTCCGTCAGCTCGAACACGATGCGTGAAGCGTAAGGTGAGAGCGGCGAGTCCGGAGAAAACAAGGCGTCGTCGAGCAAATCATGCGGGTGCAAATTCACGAATAACAGCGGTGCTTCCTGGGCGCTTGCCACCACGGCCACAAGCTCGCGAATGCGTGCGCTGAGCAAAGGCAAACGGTTCGTAAGCTCCGCTGCTGCGAGCACCGCGGGTGGGTCGGGCAGCGCGGGCTCTTGGGGCCGCATCAGTGCCTCGTGCGCAAAGATCGCGCGCGTGTCCGCGTGGACGATCGGCTGGTAGGCCATCCAGAGCGACGCGATCGCGCGCGTGAGTGCAAGCTTTGCCAGCTGCACGGATGCTTCCTGCGACGCGAGCGCGCGCGTGCGCAGCGCCTTGGCCTGCTGCGATGCGCGCACGCCGAGCTCGACCGCTGTCTGCAGAGTCGTCCACTCTATCGGCTTCATCAGATAACGAAACGCGCCGTATTCCACGGCCAAGGCTGCGCCGCCCACGGCAGGCAAACCAGTAATCAGAATCACGGGCAAGTCCGGTTCTTGACTCTTGACGATACGAAGGAAGGACAGACCATCCAAGTCCGGCATCGACACGTCGCTTATCACCAGATCGAAATGTTGTTTACTGGTGAGCTCGAGTGCTGCACGTCCATTGCCCGCGCACGTCACGTCGTATCCCGCACTCTTCAGCAGGCGGCCAAAGGCCGTGGCGACGAGCTCATCGTCATCGACGAGTAGGACTCGTACTTCGCTATGAGGCCGAGATACCGGGCAACTCTCCACCTCACCATGGTCGATCCCGCGGATCAGTATGTCAACGCTCTCTAATGCACGTCGATTGTGCCGCCGTCCTGATGGTAACCTAAGGGTAAGCTAGCGGTGCATCCTTGACGACAAACGGAATGTTAGATGGCTGGCATTCATGGACTCTTCCCGCTAAATCCGTGCGCAGC
>JBKJIA010000300.1:0-25440 GCA_046598735.1 Polyangiales bacterium | reverse complement strand
ATAGTAAGTCGCTGTCACGGGCACGCGTCCGAAAGCATCGGCTGCCAGGTCGAAGTCGTTGTTGAGCATGTACGAGCCCTTGATGCCGAAACCGAAACCGAGATAGAGCGGGTCGATGATGTGCACGTTGAAGGTCGGTCCGAGGTAACCGCCGACGCCGAGCAGACTGACGGACTCAGAACCGTTCACGATGCCCGCGGCATCCTTGGTCGCGTGGTTCACCGAGGTCTTGGTGAGCGAGGGCTCGAGCACGAACCCGAAGCCGTCGCCACCCAGGTTGATCGGCACCGAGACCTGCATGCCCAAACGACCATCGGTCTGACTGTCGTAGCCTTGGATGGTGGCTTTACCCTGCGTGGTGCCCGCCATGCCGAGCTTTACGCCGATGCCCGCCCAGGCCATCGGGTTCTTCTTGCCCTCGTCCTCGATGTCGTCTTCTCGCGGATTGCCGAGCGCCCCTGCGCCCACGGCGGTGATCGCCGCACTGGCGGCCGGCTGCGACTGCGCCTCAGCGCCCTGCGCGCCGAGCATGGTCCCAACCAACACCAACATCCCCGAAATCAAACGACTATTCTGTTTCACGGCTTGCCTCCCCCGGTCGACCACGATTGCTGCGCTGCTGGATTATTATGGTCTCAACAGACTCATGCTTGTCACGAGATAGTTTGCCGTCAGTGCAATTTTACGTTTTCATCATAACCGTGCCGGGGTTGAAGTGGGCTGACTAACCAATGAGTTCGCTTGACCTGCCTTAAGCGTTAGTCGCCGCCTGTGCGCGAGTTTGCGAACACTCAGAACGCATAAAAGGGCACCCTCAACCGGGCGCCCTTCAACTCACATACAACTGCAGGTTAGTTACATCTACATCTAGACAGCATGTGGCTCACGGCCAGCGCGCGCCCGCCGACAGATCCCAGGTCAGTGCCGTTCCGAACTTGAGATCGGCATCTTTCTTCTCGCCCGTTGCAGGATTGACCGACGGCACTGCTGCGAAGCCCGTGACGCCGTAGCCCATACCAAGCTCAACCACAGCGGCCACATCGTCCATCAAGTAGTAGGTGGCAGTCACTGGCACGCGACCGAAGATGTCCGCACCGAGGTCGAATGCGTCAGATGACGAGTAGCCAACCTTCAAGCCCGCGCCCACGCCGACGTAGAGCGGGTTGGTGATGTGAATGTTGATCGTCGGACCCGTGTACGCACCGTACGTAGTGACTCCGACGCTGTCCTTCTTACCGGTCGCATCGACCGAGTCCACCGATGCGAGGTTCAGGTAAGGCTCGATCATCCAGCCGAAGCCATCGCCGCCGAGATTGATCGGGAGCGAGAGTTGGAAGCCGACGCGCGAATCGATCTTGGTCGTCACGCTGCCGCTTTTGAACTCACCTTGACCGTTGCCCGCGACGCCGATCTTTGGCCCGATCCCGATCCATCCCATCGGGTCCTTCTTGTCTTCGTCTGCCACGTCGTCGACGGGCTCCGCAGCAGCCATGGGCTCAGGTACTGGATCCATCGTGACGCTTTGTGCGCTCGCGTTGGCAGTGACGCCCAAGAGCGACGTGACGGCAGCCACCCAAAGGTAGTGTGTTCGTTGCATACCTAGATTTTCCCCCTGTTTGTCGTTGCCGGTTCCCTCCTTCGAAACCTTACGGTTCGTCGGTCCGTCAACGTCATTGGAGTGTATTTAATCCGCGCAACTGCAATTCGGTTTTGCCGCAGACCCTCAGATTTTATGGCTGCAACGTGCGCCAGTGTGCGCGCGCAGAATAGACAAGGCTTTGGACTTCTTGTTGCAATTCTTTGGCAATTTGGGACGTTTTCCCATCCGCCATGCGCGGCTTTCCTACGTGCACGACGCAGCGTGTGCGCTTTCGTTTCGTGACGCGCAACACATGGCCTACGAACGTTTCGTTCACATATTCCGCACCCACATCGTAAGCCAGACCTACGGGTACGATCTCCACTTCGAGGCCGCGTAGTGCAGAGAATGCGCCGGGTTTGAACGGCTGGACTTCGTCGCCCTCGAACGTGCTGCCCTCGGGAAAGACTAAGATGGATGCGCCATCGCGGAGACGCTGACGAATCGCGCGAATCGCCGATGCGCCACTGCCCGCGTTCGCACGGTCTACGAAGATCGTGCCTGCGCGTCGCGCGGCCATGCCGAGCACCGGCCACGCCTCGATGTCTGAACGACTGAGCGCGTGTCCGCCGAAGATGCCGAGCAACACGCCGATGTCGAACGGCGAGCGATGATTGGACACGATCAAACGTGCGCGCGTGTGGGCGGGTACGACGCTATCGGGTGTGAGCGTGACCTCGCCACCGCACGAGCTCACAAGCGAGCGCGCCCAGTAAGGTAAGTAGCGCTGAAATACGCGCTCGCGCTGCGCCTCCGGCACGAGCGATTGGTGCACCGCAGCCAGCCCCACCCAACCCGCAGTCAGCACTCCCAGCCCCGCAAGACGCCTCGAACTCCGTGCGTTTTCTATCAATATGCCGCTCACCGTTTCTTTCGGGCGGCGACTTTAGGCTCGGTTCGCGAGCCTCGCAAACGCATAGACAGGCCGGTTTAGAGGCACCAGCGACCGCCCCGATTCGACCGTTCGCCTACTCCCCTCGACCACTCACCCAAACCGAAGCCTGTTAGCTCACGGCACAAGGGTCAAAAACCGCACGGTTTTAGCTGCTCGCCGGCAAATGTTGGCGGGGGAACCGAATTGTGTTTCACCCGGATATCCACTTGAATGGAGCCACGAAACGGGTTCTTCTGCGCCCAATATGCAGCGCGCACGCTTTAAAGTAATCGGGTTAGCCTTGCTTGCGCTTGGTATCGTTGTTGTGGGGTGTGGATCTGGCGCGAAGTCAGAAGTTGCCAATAACCCCGTCGGGGGAGCCGACGGCGGCGACAACAACGGTAGCTCCGCGAATCAAGGAGCGAACGTCAATGGTGATGACAACACGGGCAACACCGGCAACAACGCCAACGACGGCAGCAACGATCCGGTAGAGGATGCTGGGCCCAAGGACGGCGGGCCGATCGATTCCGGGATCTGCACGCCGATGTACCAGGGGTGCGATGACAAGTATCCGGGGGCGGATCCAACAACCTTGTGCGGGCAGATCGACAACGGCTGCGGGACGATGATTGATTGCGATCCCGAGGATGACAACTGCCCCGGCTTCGGCGGCGCGTGTAACGACCCGGCAAAGCCCAATCAATGCGGATGCGCCCCGAAGACTTGCACGGATGTTGTTTCCGGAGGCGCCAAGTGTGGATCCAATCTCAACGACCTGTGCGGTGGTCAGATCGCGGACTGCGGCACATGTCCCGGCGCACAGGATGTCTGTAACACGACGCTCCAATGTCAGTGCGTGCCCAATAACGCCGCATGCAACGGTAAGGTTTGCGGCAGCGCAAGCGATGGCTGCAATGGGACGATTCAATGCGGCGCAACCGCTGGCGCATGTGCCAGCGGGACCGGCTCATGCTCTGGGGACCAGACCAAATGCGAGTGCGTTACGCGTGCAGCGGCCTGCGCGGGTCAACCCGACGGTCCGCTTAACGTAAATGGTTGCGCGTACGTTTGCGGCGCATGCGTTCCTGACAATGCGGCCGCCTGCGGCAGCGCTGAGTGTGGCACCGCCACAAACAACTGCGGAGAGGTCGTCAACTGCGGCTCGAATGCAGGCGGTTGCGAGGTCGGTAAGTCGTGCATCGATCCCACTTATGTCGAACTGGCGACCAAGAAGGTCTGCGTCGACAACGATCTTGCAAATCTGGTGGGCACCTATGGTGTCCGGACGCACGCATTTCGGCACTCCGTGGCACTGGGCGGGTTCATTAATACCTACCAACGCGCCGAAGCACTATCCCTCGTCAAAATTACGTTGAAGGGTGCTGGCCGTACCCCGCATATGATCGACTATGGATGCGCAGCCTCGTCGACTAGCTCCTCGCGTTCGACTACCTCAGTGTCGTCCAATGCCGCGCCCTACGACAAGATCGCGGCCGCCGAAGTGGATCTGAATATCGTGGGCAATGCAGCGGGGACGGGTACCTGGACTCGTCCTATCATCCAGACGTTCATCAACTCTTCGCTCACAACGAACGGTGTACCAACCGGCTTCCGGCCAGAATCGCCCGCGTATTGTGCCGGCAAAGCCGGCCAAACCGTAGCGGCACCTGACGCAGCAAGCCGACCTTGGTTGACCAACGGAAACTGTGTGTGTCCGGCGGATGCCACAGCTGCGGCCGCACTTCCCCCCAGCAGCTCGGCGATGAATTCCCAGGACTGCAGAGTTACGGACGCGGACGCAGATGGTAAACCTGGATTTACTGTCACGGGAACAACCAGCTTCGGTTCTTCCAATATCTATAACGTAAGCATATCGGGAGTGACTTGGACTGGCGGGCTCCGGGCCGACGGATTCCACACCGGACTTGCAATCGAGCCTAATACCATTCAACGCAGCGTCGTTGGGTGCTCGCCTACTGGCAGCACGGTTTGCAACAACGCGGATGACGCGCCCAATGCTGACTGCGCTTGCGGGGACATTGGAACGGGCCAGTACAACTACGTACAGTTCGTTCCCCTCGATGGACTAAGCAAAGCCGCGAATACGTGGACTTGCGCGGATGTCAAATCCAATGCGACGGGCGGGACCTTCAGCTTGTTTTTGCAATCGTTTGGAGCTTGCACGGCGAACACAGATTGTCCGAGCGGGTCCTTGTGCAAGACGACGACAAGCCACGCGTGTTTTCCCGCGTCGAGTCCCAGTTCGTGCGGAACAGGTGCGGCCTGTCCCGCGGGGACCGAGTGTCTGCAAAACACTTGCTGGCCTGTAACATCAGAGTGCCCAGCGACAAGCGGCCAGGCTTGCACAAATCCGCCTAACTAGGCCGGGAGCCGTTGCGTCGTGCAACCAACCTCCTAGCGCCGACGCACTTTCATAGCAACACTGGGCACCGCGTGGTCGATATGGACTGCGGAGGTGTCCGGTGCGTTTAAATCTGCTTGCTCTGATCTTACTCCCCCTTTTGAATCTTACCGCTTGCGACAAACCCTGCCCGAAAGGCCAGCAGCGTTACGGCGTGAAATGCGTCGATCGCTTGAAGCCCGATGCAGGTGCGGATGAGGGTGGGATCAACGGCGGCATGGATGGCGGCGCATCTAACGCTCCGGATGACGAGCTGGCGAGCTGCATCCCGCCTAAGTGCCATCCGTGCGAGGCGGAACCCTGTCAGAACGGTAGTGTGTGCAGCGAGACCGACTTGGGCTTTGAATGCGCTTGTAAGGTGGGGTTCTCGGGTAAGGTCTGCGCGGCGGATGCATGCGTGATTGATCCGTGCGTGCACGGGGAATGTACGCACAAAGTCGAGCGGTAGGGAGTGCAAGTGCGAAGCGGGGTACGTGGGGGATGCGTGCGAGACGAATACGAACGCGTCGCTTGCTAACCTTACTGTCTCGACCGGAACGCTGTACCCGGCGTTCGCGCCCGGTGTCTACAGCTACAGCGTGGACCTCGGAATAGGCCAACCTGAAATAGCGGTCACCCCCACGGCCGCGGTGCCTGACGGTGTCGCGCTCACGCTCGATGGGACGACCCATGGATCGGGTATAACAGGCCCCCTGCGCGGTTTGGACGTCAATACCACTAGGGCGGTTGAGATCGTCGTTGAGGCGGACGGCGGGACTAAGTCTACCTATCGCGTCACGATCAGACGCACGTTGACTCAGCAGGCCTATATTAAGAGTAACAACCAAAGTGCCACGAACTACAACCTGGGAGGGAATGGTATCGCAGGCGCCAGCGCCATCGCCATCGATGGAGACTTCATGGCGGTCGGGCGGCCTAACGAGAACGGAGCCATCGAGCTGTTTGCAAGGGTAGGAGCGGCATGGGGGGCTCTCTATGCCGTCTACACCGGAGGGAACGTCAACTCGGACTTCGGTATCGCCGTCAAATTGTCGACTGACTGGTTGGTGGTTGGTGCGCCCGCCGCGAACGCGAATAGGGGAGTGGTCCACGCGATTAGGCGATCAACGCTCGCCACAAATCCTGAGATGCACGATGCACACACTTACTTCGCCATTGTCGGTGCCCGATCAGCGGTTCGGCATCAGTATCGCAGCGGAAGGTAACATCATTGTCGTGGGGTGCGCGGGAGAGTCCGAAACACGTGATGGTAGTGCAAGATCTTATGCAGGCGCTGCGTATGTATTTACCTTCGACGGTGTTAGTTGGAGTGCTGGTACCCGCATTACCTCGCCCAATCCGGCAGAAAACGATCAGTTTGGATGGAGCGTAGCCGTTTCCGGTGGGCGAGTAATCGTCGGCGCAATGGGCGACGACCTGGATTCCACGAAGGTCCCGTCACCAAATGCGGGGGCCATTTTCGTGTTCGAACCACAGGGCGCCGGCTGGTCGGTCAGGAACGTCTTGCGTTCCAAGGGGAGCTATCAGTTCGGAGCGGTGGTTGCAGCCATGCCAAATCAAATCGCGTCGGCATCGCTTCGAGTGTGCATTCCAGGATGCGCCGGACAACCCGACGTCTACGTGTTCTCGTTGATGGATGGTAGCTGGGTGCAAGACAAGGTTACCCCGTTGCCGCGAGCGGAGGAGACACCCCTGGCGCTTGAACCTCGTCACTTCGGGGTAGGTGGCATCGCATTCACCGGTGAGATCCTCGCAGTAACTTCTTTCGGCGAGCGCCTCAAAGCCAGGGGAGTGAATCCGGTGCGGGACCCTAATATCGGCTCCGCGGAGAACATTGGCGCGGCATACGTCTTTTCCAAGCACCACGACGGCTGGAAATTTGATGCATATCTAAAGGCATCCAATGCCGAAGAGGGGGATGCTTTCGGCGCATCCGTGAGCGCATCCGGCACCACCCTGGCCATCGCCGCTCCAGGCGAGGCCTCCAAAGCGCCAGCCCCGAATGGAGATCAGGGCGACAACAGCGCGCCAAACGCTGGCGCGGTCTACGTGTTCTCAACGAATTGTGATCAAGTCCCTGCAGGTGCAGACGTTCCCGGGTGCTAACCGTAAGCCATGCTGACATGGGGCGTCTTACTTAGTTCGCGCGTTCGGCTTGTTGGCTCTTGCCATGTCCATCCGAAACCACGGCCCAATCGTTCTGCGCTTGTGCGGTGGGTGCGACGAGAAAGAGAGGCACAAGGAACGCAAACAGCGGCCCTCCGAATCCACCTGCTCATCGCCCCGTCCTCACCAGCTGCGTAATCGGAATCTCCAGCAACGGCACACCACTGCTCATCAACAAGACCCCCAGCGGCGTCTCATCACTAAGCTCGACCGCACCGAATGCGATCAACCCCGCGCCTGCAACGCCCGCTAGCGCCCCTAAGGTCCAGCCCAGGGCTGTCTTAGGCGCGTGCTCGGGCAACAGCATCGGGACCGCGGCTATCATCATCGCGCTGCCTGCCAGGCCTAGGTAAGGTAGGTTCTTTGCGCTGTCGAAGTCGTCTTGGGCCGCGCTTTGTGCGGGATCGCCAAACTCAAAACCTTCCGCTTTGATCTGTAAGTTTCGTGCGCGTACCTGTAGACCATACCCTGCGGCTAAGGTTGCGATTCCTACGGCTGCCAGGATACCGCCGCCGATCAGCAGGCCCGGGCGTTTGCGCGCGAACGGCTCGTGTGAATCGCGGGGTTTGATCGGGTCGGTGGGATCGGGTTCCTCTGCAATGGCCGCGGTCGCTTCCGGCTCGGCTGCGGCCTCATTGAGTACTACGTCTCTGTTCGGCTGTTCTCGGTTCGTGGCGACGCGCGTGGCGGGCGCGCGTTTTGGCTCTGGGTCAGGTCCCGCCGCGGGGCTTAGGAAGGCTGCGGGCACGCGCTCCACTTGCTCTTCGCGCAACAGGGATTCGATGCCGCGCTCGTCGAGCAACAGGCTTGCGGTCGCTACCACGCGGTCGCGGGTGCGATCCCAACGTACTAACAAGGCGTCGCTTGCGCCGCGAGCACGCACTAATACTAGCTGGCCAACATTGAGCTCCTCGGACAAGGCACGCGCGTCGTCTGCTAGGTGGAGGCGCTCGTCCGATTCGTTGGCGTAGCGCAAGCCCAACACGTCGCGGTCGTCTAGGCGCTGATCGCGCGCGGCGTTCACACTCAGTGACACGGGCTTGCTGCCCAAGGTAATCACGTGCACGCGGGATATCTCATCGCCACATTCCACTTGGACACGCCATTCGCCGGGGGAAGATCCCTCCGTACGAAAAGGGGTAGTTCCCACGCGCCTACCATTCATGAAGACGGGGCAGTTTTCGCCCGCCGCTTGAACGGTCAACGCTTCGGCGCCGGAGCGTCTGAGTTGATTGTCCGCTTCGGCCAGGGCGCCGATGACTTCCGCGGGATGGGTGGTTTCCTTAGGGAGTAAGTCCGGGACGAGGCGCCTACAACGCTTGGCTTGCTCTAGGGCGCTTGCGCGATCTTTGGATTGCAGGTCTACGCGCACGAGCGTGAGGCAGGCATCGAGCACCAGCCGCGCGCTGGCCGAATCGCGATTCAAGGTTTCCATGTTGCGCTCTGCGATGCTGATGACCGCGCGCGCTTCGTTGCGTGCTTCGTGCTTGCGTCCGTAGGCGGCGTGCTCGATGGCGCGACCCGTGGCCTCGCGCAAACGCGCGCGATCTTCGGCCGTGGTTTCGTTGGGCTTGCGCGAGCGGGCCACGAATCTGTCGCGGGTTTCGTGTAGAGATAGTACGGATACTTGACGATCGACCAGAGCGCGCACCACCGACTCTGCCGCGCGCTCTGCCTGTTGGATCTTGCCGTACCCGTAAGGGACCACGGCCCAGTCCGTTTGCGCATGCGCGCTGGAGCTAAGCGGGGCGGCGAGCAACGTGCCAAGCAAGAAGGCGAGCCAGGCGGGGCGAAACCAAGCAGTCATGTGCGGGCTGTTGTATCAGTCGCTTCCATAGCCGGCCATGGCGCGCGACGGCTCTCACCCGCCTGTGTCACAGGTTCCTGGACGGTGATTGAGCAGAAGGCTCACCTAGGCGTTAGCGACCAAACGGTTTGCCGCGCAGGCGGGCCCACGAGAGGCGGGTCTCCGGGCTCGCGAGCGCGTAGGTAGCTTCTCTCATGTCCTCGAGCCAATCCAGGCGCTGATCGATGGAGGCCTTCGCGAACCGCGCAAGCTGTTCGTCGCTCACGTAGTACGTGAAGCCTGTCTCTTCTTCATCTTTCACGAGCACGCTCCAGATGCGCAATGTCCGCGAGGTCCTGGGGGCGTCCTGATGCGGTCTTCATCGCGACGAGATCGGCCAGATCAACAAGTTTCACCGTGATTTGATCAGTCTTTCGTTCGATCGAGCGCGCAACGAGGTCGTCCGCGGAGGGCCCCGATGGCGAAACGAGTACGTCCACCTCCCGCAAAGGATTGTCTGGATCCGTGAAAGTGACGGCTCGCAAGTTGCGCTCGTCGAGCATGGCTTCGCGGAAGGCGGGATCCGCGAATTGGGCCAGGCGGAGAGGAAGGCGAGGTATGAGTTTCAGGGATGCGAGTGCTTTCTCGCAAGCATCCAAGGCCTTCGCCTCCAGCGTTACCGCGATATCGATGTCGTAGGTCATACGCGGCACCCCGTGCAGGTTGACCGCTACGCCTCCCACGAGACAGTAAGGGACCTCGGCGTCGACGAGCGCGGCGATAAGATCGCGAATGAACACCGGCTCAAAGTATCACGCCAGCCGTGCTGCGCGCACTACGCGCGTCAAGGATGGCGAGGCTACGTCTGCGCGGCGTGCCTGGGAGCCTGCGTAAAAGGGCCGCAAAGGCAAGACTTTTGGCGGTCATCGGCCTCCGTGCGCCCGGCATGGTAAGCCTCACGCGCCATGCGTTATCTATGTGTTCATTGTGATCATCGTTGGGAAATCGAGGGCGACGAAGCCCCGCGCCGCTGTCCGGCATGCATGCGTGCCACGGGTGTCGAGCCGGTGCGCGAAAGTGCCAAAAAAGCCGCGACAAAATCGCGAACGACCATCTGGGTTGGACTTGCGCTGATCGGTGTCGTGCTCGCGGGCTCGGTGCTGTGGCTCGCCAATCGCCGTTCTGTGATCGAAGGACCTGTGCCTGTGCGTCCGCTCTCGGTCGAGGAGGTTGCGCAAGTGCTCAAGCGCGAGGAAGCAAGCGCGAGCGGTTTAGAAAGCTTGTTGGCGGAAACACCTGCGCTCGAGGCGTTTGCCAAGCGTGCTGCGGGCAGTGCCAGCGATCCATTCGCCAAAGCCGCGGCGCTGACTCAAGCGCTGCGTGCGCGTGCGGATGCGCAAGCGTTTGTGCCGTGGTCGCTGGCGGAGCCGCGTCCGACCGCGCTGCTTTCGGCCGATGGCGCCTTGAAGGCGCTCGAAAAAGACGGCGCGCGTCGCGAGATGTATCCACTTGAGCTGGCTGCAATCGAGGTCGCGGCCCTGCGCAGTCTGGGCGTTGTAGCCATGCTCGCGGAGCTTACTGACCTACCGAACGAACGCGCGCCGGTCGACCCCTCTGGATACTTTGGCTACTTCGTCGTGTCGGTGTCGGCCGACGAGGCGACCGTCAATCAAGGTAAGGTATACGATCCTTACGGTGGGCGAACCTTGCCGGCTGACCAAAAAGTCAACGTCATTGACGATGTCACGGCGATTGGCGCGGCCCTGGCAATTCGCGGTGTCTACGAGGTGGCTTACCGCGCGGACCCCAAGCTTGCGCTCGAAAGCTCTTCTCATGCGTTGCGCTTAGCCTCGCGTTTACCCAGCGTGCGTACGGCCCGCGGCATTATCGTGTTGAGCGGCAAGATGCTCGAACAGGGCTTGCAAGAGCTGTCCGCCGCGGCTCAGCTGCGTGGCGACCCGGTCCGTCTGCACAACTTAGCGAGCGCGCGCATGTTGTCCGGTGACGCGGAGGCTGCGAGTAAGGCGCTGAATACCGCCCTCGAAAAAGCCCCAGATTTTGCCGGCGCCCGGGCGACCTTGGGAGCTATCGAAATGATGCAAGGTGACCTCGACGCGGCCTTCAGCGAACTCCGCAAAGCAGAGACGCTGGCGCCCGATCTCTCGCTGATTCAGTGGGGATTTGCCGAATATTACATGCGCAAAGGCGACCGAGAGTCAGCGCTTTCGCGCGGTAAGGCTGCATTGGCGAGGCGCCCCTCGTTTGATGGCCGTTTGCGTTATGCCGTGCTGTTGCGTCAGGCCGCCAAATTCGAGGAGATGCGCGAGCAAGCTCACGCGATGCTCGACCTCGCACCTGAGTATCGCAAGCAAGAGGTGAAGGAGCTCATTGCGGCGGTGCTCGGTCCCACGGCGCTCGATACGGTGGAGGCGCAGCCTTCGGCTGAAGATGTAGGAGCTGACCCTGCGCTGGGACTCAAGCTAGGTGGGGGCAGCAAACTGCTCGGCGAAGGCGCATCGGATTTGAAGCTCGATGCACCCACCGGCGCTGACCCCTTGATTCTTTCGGGCGAGGCGTCGAAACTGCGCCTCCGAAGCTCGAGCGAAAAGTTGGAGCTGAAACTCGGGAAGTAGAGCCCCCATGAGTGAGACACCGAATTTTGGAAGCGCAGGACTCGGAGACGCAGCCTCCGCCCTGGAAGATGCCAAGGCGTTTAACAAAGGTAAGGGTCGACTGCTGGCCGCCATGATCGGCATCGTGGTCGCCGCGTTCGCAGCCTTTGCCTTCTACCTGATTCAAGATCAGCCGAACCCATACGCCGAGCTGGGGAAACAGGTAAACGGCTTACGCGCCGGTGGGTTCGATCAGTTCTGGACCTGCGCCTTACCCAAGACAAACCCTTCCGATCTCAAGAACAACAGTGACCTTATCGAGCAACTGCATAGTCGCGGTGCGGCAGGCGCACGTTATGCATCGCACCTACAGAACAAGTGCTCGCCTCCGCTGCGCGAGGTGGGCACGCGTCTGCGCGCATTGTTACCACCGGACGAAGCTTCGCCTTTGCTCAAACAGATGGCCGATGCGGTTACGAAAATCGATGTGGGCGTGGGCGCGTACGCAGGCCACTTGCAGACGCTCGAGGGACCTTACGTTCGTGAGACCGCGGAGCCAGAGCTCGAGAGTATGGTGCGCGGCTGGTACGATTTCCGTAAGGCCCACGCCGAGCTCAACAAGCTTGTGAAAGCCAAGCTCGGCAGGTGAGTCAGATTCAGACCTGAGACTTTCTGACACGATCTGAGTGTCTGTCTCACGCTGGAATTGAGTGAATTCAGGAAAGTGCGCTGCACTCTCGCTGAAATTCAGGCCAATTCAGGTTGTTTTACATCGGTTTTACTTGCGGTCGCGGCCGGTTGCGCCTAGTTCACTTGGCGCCTCAACCCCACGTAGGCACTTACTGTTTCTGAGATGATACGTGCCTGCTGGAAACAGGCCGACGGTTGTAAGTCGGCCGCGACGCGGAAAAAATCATGCAAAGACTGATCACTATCCTGAGTGTCCTACTCGTGGCGGCTCCGGCCCTTGCTTACCGTCTGCCTTTGCCTGAAACCGAATGGGATGAAACCACGCAACTGACACTTGCGCGTGCCATGGTGGGCGAGGCGGATTGGCACGAGCCTGACCATGTCGCTATCGCCTTCGTGCTGGCCCGCCGCTGGAGGATTCATCAACTGAATCGGGAGCCCTTACCGTTTGCGCGCTACATCGAGCTTTATTCGGCATCGTTGCGCAGCGACAGCAGCCGCTCGGAGTGGATTCGCGCGCTACCCTGGGGACCGATGCCAGGGCCTTACAGTCAGCGTTGGGAACGTATCCAAAAGTTGGTGCGCGCGTGGGGGGCGGGAGAGGTCAAGGACCCCTGTCCCAGCGCGGTGCATTGGGGTGGCGCGATGGATCGCCCTTCACGAAGCATGTCACCCATTAGCTGCGGTCTTACCCGGAATATTTTCTATACCCATCGCGATCGTGTGATGGCTCCTCAAAGCCTAAGTGTTCGCTAATCGTCAGGTCGTTGTGAGCTCAGGCTCAGGCCCGGGTGCGGGCGCCTCGTTTCGTGCCTGGAACCGCTTGTAGCGCAGCTTCAAATCCTTGCGCCGCGTGAGATACGCGATCAGACAGGTCACGTCGAAGCCGAAATAGAAGACGCTGATGCCGCTGGGGGGATTGCCGCTCGGCAACCAGCTGTACTTGTCGAGCAGATCAGCGTGCCAGTACCAAGCCCCAAAGCGGGTACCTACCTGCTCAAGATATGCGACGAACAGGAACATCGCGAGAAAGAAGTAGCGCGAGTCTGGGTTGCGTACGAGCAGGGCGATAAATAGTAAGGTACACAAAGCGCCGTACACGTCGTGGTGCGCAACAAGCCAGTAGCCTGCGTAGGCAACGCCGATTGCTGCCATCGCGATCGTCATCTTACGTTGATGGCGCAGCATGAATGGCTCGCGCACGACGTAATAGACGGCGCCGTACAAGATCGAATGGCCAGGTGGAACGTAGATCGGCACGTTCGCCAAGCGATATTCGTACATCCCGACGACGAGCGAGAAGAACACTTCGCCTACGGTGGCCACCACCACGCCGTATTTCATGAGGGATTGCAGTCGGGGGGGCGCATCCCGATACATCCACACGAAGTAAGCGATCATGATCGCATTGGCGAGCCACTGACCGTGCGCAAAGTGCGGCGCAAGTTGAGTGCTGTCCAGAAAGCACACGACGACCATCAACGCAGCCACGCTGAGCCAGGTTCCGGCGCGACGAAAGGGGCGAAGAGTAAGGATGGACGATGCGGCAGACTGCATAAGAGGAGCGGTGTGCATACCCTGATGCTTATACGTCGAGGCGCGGCCTCACGAAAGCGTTGTGCGCGCGTCTGAGCGTTCTCTAGGGAGCGCTGGCCGCTTGCGTGGGCTCGCATACAGCTGCCTGTGCAGGTGGACTGTTCGGTCGCAGCAGAAGTGGAAGCTCCACGTCGACGATGCCGCGGGGGTAAGGCACGGGAAAGCGTAAGTCATGGGCCGCGGCGAGCACGCAGGCTGCAAGCGCGTTGTCTTCCGTTTCGTCTGCGATCATGCAGGCCTGATCAACGTTGCCATCGCTGCTCACGCGCAGTCCGAGCAGCAAACGCCCGCCTGCGGCGCCACGTGCGTCCGCATGCTCGAGGCAGCTAGCTGCGCGTGCACGCAAAGGTACCAACGCTTCCGTCAGCGCCGCGACGGGTAGGTCTCCTTCCACATCGCTGCTAGCTGGCAAACCATCAGGACAACGCCTGGCTGCCGCCGAAGCAGAACGGGGCGCGGGCAGGGCAGTCTCAGGCGCAAGGGCGACGGCGAGCGCAATCGGACCCGCATGCTCCGCTGCGAGCGTTCGTAGAATTTGCTCGATGCGCTGCAGCGCAACATCGCGTTCTGCACTGACGAACAACGTGACCTCTGCGCCCTCCGCGAACGCTGCATGGAGTCGCTCGCCGAGCTTTGCGTCGTCAAACGGCGCGTTCGCATTCGTGGCAGCGGCCTCGTCTGCAGCGCGCAAATACAAGCCGCGATCGGTGATCACCAGCGCCCAAGCCGAACGCGTAGGCGGCGCGTCCGTGAGTGCTGCAAGAGTAAGCATGCTGGGACGCAGCCCGTGACGGCCCCAGCGACTCAACATGCGCGCGGTGCCACTTTCCTCGAGCGCGATATCGAGGTCTTCAGGTGGTGCTGGGATCGGATGCACCGCGATCGCAAGCCCTGCTTCCATGCGATAGCCCGTGCTCGTATGCGCCAACAGGCAGCGACGCGGCGTCGCATCGTGCGTTTCTTCGAGCGCGAGGCCTTTGACGAGCTCGCCAAACGTTCCGTCCCCCAGCAAGTCCCGCGAAGGTACTGGCCTAGGTTCTGCGCTCGCTTGCGCACCCGCGTTTGTAGACGTCTGCGCGGGTGCTTGCGTGCCCGCCTGGGTTGCACAGCCGCCGAGCAAGACCATCAGCATAAGTACGCTTCGTGATGCCATCGTGCGCAGCATCGCACGCCCCCCTGCTGTCGAAAAGTTGCGGGCGATCCCTGGCCTGCGCGATGACGGGATGATGTGCCGGCGTTTTAGGTTTTGCGCGTTGTTTGCGCTGTGTGCCGTCATGATGTGCGCATGGCCTGGGCCAGTGCGGGCCAAGCGGTCCCAAATCCTGGGCCGCGTGCCGACCTTACCAAGTGCGCTGCGTCGCAGTCGCTCCCATGGCTTTGCCTGGCAAGGCAGTCTGTTACGCGGCGTCAAGCTCGAGCCCAGTGCCACCATTCGCTACGTCCCGGAGTACAAGGCGACCGGACACTTCTACGGCACGTGGGAGCTCGTGCAGTTGCTACAGCGTGCGGCCCATCGCGTGTCCGTGCGCATGCCAAGCGCCAAGCTTTCCGTGGGCGAGCTTTCGAGGATGGGCGGTGGGGATCTCGCAGGCCACGCGTCGCACGAAAGTGGTCGCGATGCAGACGTCGGCTTCTACATGTTGGATGCACAACGTAAACCTTACGAACCGTTCGCCTTCGCTAATTTCGATGCACACGGACGTGGGCTCGCTCCCAACCAGGGGCTCTCCTTCGATACAGCGCGCAATTGGGAGCTAGTCTCACGTCTACTCACAGATGGCGATGCGCGAGTGCAATTCCTCTTTGTGGCACATGCAATCAAACAACTTTTGCTGACCCATGCACGCGATATCCACGCCTCCGAGGCGATCGTACAGCGTGCAGCACGTGTGATGGTGAGACCGAACGAAAGGCACCCACACGGCAATCACTTCCACATACGTGTGTACTGCAGTCCGTTCGATCGGCCTAAATGCAAGGATCGCACTCCGTTTTGGCCTTGGTACTCGGGTTCTCCCGTATACTGAAGGCATGTTTTGGCGCGACACCTCAATCGCGCGTGGGCCTCGCAAGGCCTCGCTTGCTCGTTTGCTCAGCATCGCTTTTGTGATGCTGTCGCTGAGCCCATTCGCGCTCGCTGAGGTGGGGCCGAGCGATCCCCTGTCTCAACTAGAGCTTACTAAGTTGGCGGCCGGTCAATTGGTGACTCGTCCCACGCGTGAAGTGCGCGGAGACATGCGTTTGCTTGGGGGCGCAAGCTTTCAAGTCATTTCAAGACCTGCAGACGAAGTGTGGCGCGCGCTACTCGACACGCAGCGCTATCAGAAGATGATTCCCACGGTGGCCAAGGCTCAGAACATGGTCAATCAGCCTGACTATCGTGTGGTGCGCTTCGAGCATCGCGCAGGTCCCATCGGCATGCAGTACGACTTGAACTTGCACATCGATGAAAGCAGCCGTGACGTGACTTTCCAGCTCGATCCCAAGGTGAAGCAAGGTCCGCGCGCCGCTTGGGGGTTCATCTCGCTGCGGCCTTACACGGCGGGTCGTACCTTACTATCTTACGGTGTCATGGCAGACCTGGGAGACGGGCTACTCACGTCGATTTTGCGCGCTGCGGTTCACGAGTGGATGCTGCGCGTGCCCGAGCAGATGAAGCGCTTTCTTGAAAGCGAAAGCGCGCGCAAGTTGTACGTCGCGCCCTGAATCCAGAGATTTTGCGACTGGCTAGTCCTGCTTGACGGCGGGCTTGACCTTGTCGCTCTTCTCGATCGCCGCGAACTTGGTGAGTGCTTTCCAAAGGTCGTCGCGTCCATCGCCGGTGACGGAGCTGAAACCCAAAGCTTTCACGCCTCCGCTTTTCTCGAGCGCTTGCAACGCAGGCTTACGCTTGCTGACGGGCAGGCGATCGATTTTGGTGGCGACGATCAACGCCTTCTTTTTGATGTGGGCGAGGAACTCGAGCAGCTCGTGCTCTTCGTCCTCTAGGCCGCGTCTCACATCCACGAGCAAGACGACGCCGCGCAGGCCTGCGCGCTGCTTCAAGAAGGATTCGATCATCGGGCCCCAGCTCAGTCGTTCGCTGCGGCTACGCTGCGCAAACCCGTAACCGGGCAAATCCACGAAATCGATGCGGGCGCCACCCCGCAGGGTCAGGCGAAACAAGTTGAGGCCGCGCGTGCAGCCGGGCGTGCTGCTGGTGCGTGCCAGTTTCTTACGCTGGGCCAGGCTGTTGATCAGGCTTGATTTGCCGACGTTCGAGCGTCCGGCGAACGCGACCTCCGCGAACAAGGGCGCCGGCATGCCCTCGACCTTCATCGCGGTGATCAGAAATTCGGCTTCGATGACATCCATTGGCTTAGCGGGCTCATGTAGCCCGTTTGCTGCGTCGCTGCACGGCCATGCGCAGCTCGCCAAGCTCGCGCGAGCGCAGTGCAAGCGCTGCCGCGATGAACGCGCAAGCACCGATCAAGCTCACGCCAAGCAAGCCGCCAGCGCGTGTGATCTCGGAGGTTTGCGTCCAGGGCAGCATGCGCGCTGCAGACCACGCGGCAAGGCCCATGACGGCGGCTGCCAACGCAGTGCGCGCCGCGCTTTTCGCAACCTCTGATAAACCGAGCGGACCCAGCTTTTTGCGTAAGGCCCACAACAACACCGCCAGCTGCACGACGGCGGCCACGCTGTTGCCGATGGCGATGGCCACATGATTCAGCGCGCTCATCAAAGCGATGGTAGTTGTTAGAAAGACAAGCAAATTGACTGTGCTCGCGCGAACTGGGGTGCGGGTATCTTCATGGGCGGCGAACATCGGCACGACGGCGCGCACGCCCGCCACGGCCCATACGCCTGCAGCTTGATAAGCGAGCGAGCGTGCGGTCTCAGCGACGTGGACGGCCTTGAACGCGCCACGGCCGAACAACACCGCGGAGACCGGCTCTGCGAGCACGAACAGCGCCACGCTCGATGGAATCGCGATGAACATGGTAAGGCGCAACGAGTAGCGAAACAGGGCGAGCAGCTCGTCGTGCTTTCGTTCGCTGCGTAACCGTGCGAGTGCGGGCAACGTGGCCGAGGCGAGCGCGAGCGCGAACATGCCTTGCGGGATCTCGATCACGCGCTGGCCGTAGTTGAGATAGCTCTGCGAGCCTTCAGGCATGAGCGATGCGAACAAGCGCGAAAGCAGCATGTTGATCTGATAGACGCCGAGCCCAAATATGAGGGGCACCATCAGCGAGAGCGCCTTGCGCACTTCGGGATCGCGCAAACCGTCCGTGGGACGTACGAGCAGGCCCAGGGCGCGCAGTGAAGGCAACTGTACGCCGAGCTGAAGTAAGCCACCCAGCAGGGCACCTATCGCCAGCGCCATGATGGCGGGCATCTGCAGTGCGCTAGTCACTGGCAACAACACGAAGGGCGCCGCGATCATCGCTACGTTGAGCAGGGCCGGTGCGAATGCCGATACGCCAAAGCGGCCGCGCACGTTGAGCGCGCCGGTCGCCAAGGCAGACAAGCCCGTAAGTAAGAGAAACGGAAACAACCAGCGCGTGAGCGACGTGACCAATGCAAAGCGTGCGGGCTCGTCGATGAAGCCGCCTGCGTACAACGCTGCCAGCAGCGGCGCGCCAAGGATGCCTAAGATCGTGGCGACCAACAGCAGGCTGCCGAGTGCGCCCGCAAAGCGCGACAGGAACTGACGGCTGGCCGCATCGCCCGATCGTGTGCGCACGTCGGAGAACACCGGAATGAACGCGTTCGCGACTGCGCCTTCGCCCAGCAGCATGCGTAAGGTGTTGGGGATGGTGAAGGCGATGAAAAAGGCGTCCGTCTGGGCTACCGAGAAGCTCGCGGCGATCACCGATTCGCGCACCATGCCGAGCACGCGCGATGCCAGCGTGCCGAGCGCGACCAGGCCCGCCCGCCGTGCGACCTTGCCGGTCTCGCCGCCCTTGTCATGCATGGTTTCGAGGCTTTAGCTGCCGGGTGGGGCCTGGCGCAAGGAAGTGGTCCGGGTCATGCTGCCGCTGCCGAACGGGAAATCTGGGGGCCGCGGACTTGGCCCCCGTCCTTGACAAGGCAGCTCGGCGGGGCTACCAAACCCGCCCATTCAGCGTTTTTTTGGAGCACACAGTGGCGAACCACGATTCCTCGAAGAAGAGAATCAAGCAGACCGAGCGCCGTACGGCGCGCAACCGCCACGTGCGCAGCACCGTACGCGGCGCCATCAAGCGCGCACGCACGGCCATCGAGGCAGGCGAGCCCAAGGCCGCGCTCGAAGCAGTGCGCACGGCGGAGTCGTTCATCCGCAAGGCCGTGTCGAAGGGCGTCTATCACGCCAAGACCGGCTCACGTTACGTGTCGCGCCTTCAGGGGCAAGCGACCGCGCTCAAGGCCTGAGCTAAGCGCTCCATCAGCGGACGAAGGAATGCCAGAAGTGGCGTTCCTTTTTCGCGTGGTGCGGCCTCCCAGATTGCGGCGAGCGCCTAGCGACAGAGCTGCAGCAAGGTCAGCTCGAGGACGCGTGGGCCCGGTACCTTACTGCCCTTGAGCGCCAGATCTGCTTCCGCGACCAAGCGAAATGCGCGATGGAGCTGGGCGTCGTCAAAGCGTTTGGCGGCGAGGGCGAGGTCGCGTGCTTTGAAGGGTGGGGCGCCGGCTTTGGTGGCGGCATCTTGAGGGCGCAATCCAGATGCAAGTGCATCTCGCATGCGCGCTACGGTGCGCAGCTGACGCGCAACCAGCGCGAGAATACGCAAGGGCGGCTCACGATCGGAGAGCAGAGACGAAGCCGCGCTGAGCGCGGTGGCGGCGTCTTTGGCGCTCACAGCATCGACCAGCGACCAGATCGATTCGGTGCGTACGTGCGCGACGCAGGCGGCCACGTGATCACTCTCGATGGGTTGCGTTGCACCAACGAATAACGACAGACGGTCGAGTGCATCGGTGAGCGCGGCCAGGTCGACACCGACTGCGTCCGCCAGTGCTTCCGCCGCTTGCGGGCTGAGTGCGTGACCGCGGGCGCTGGCTTCGCGTCGCGCAAGGTCGGGTACCTCTTGCGGGCGCGGCGGCTCACATTCGTAGAGTGCGTTCGCGTCGCGTGCGGCCTTGGCGAGCTTGGTGCGACCATCGAGCTTGTCTGCGACCAGTACAAGGCACGTTTCGGGACTGGGCTTTGCCATGTACGAGGCAAGCGCATCATGCTCGCCGGCTGGCATGGCGTCGGCATTGCGCACGAGCACAAAGCGGCTCTGGGCCATCATTGGTAAGGTGCGCGCGGCGTTGATGACGGTTTGCGCAGTCAGACCCTGACCTTGAAACAAATCGTCATTGAAGCCGGAAGGTCCATCCGCGAGGGCTGCTTTTTTGAGGGCGGCAACCGCACGCTCGAGCCGCACGCGTTCAGAACCCATGAGCACACAGACCGGCACGAACTTGCCGGCGTGCGCGTTCTTGATCAGGAGGTCGATGCTCACGTCGCGAGGTTAGTGCGAACATGTCTGGCGTCGACCTGGCTCGCCGTCCTCGCTGTGCTCAGGTGCCGTTCGGGCCGAAGTCCACGGTGCCACTGCGACGGACTTCTTCGCCTTCGGTGATGAACTTGAGCGAGCCGACTTCGGCGCGCTTGACGGTGACGACAAGCTCCATGCGCCGATTGGGCTTAAAGCGCGGGCGCGGCAGCTTGATGCGTTGCAGGAAGACCTTCTGCTTACGGTCGTCGATGAAGGAGCTCATATCTTCGACGAACACGCGCGCGCCGTCGTGGATATCGTAGAAAAGCACGTGGAATTCGAGGTCGCCCGGGGGCGCGTTAAACTGCGTGACCATCTCGGCCATGAACGTGCGCTCTTCGAGCTTGGTTTCGCTGGTCTCCCGCAGGCGCTTGGTGCCGCGTGATTTCACGAAGCCGAGCAGACCTTTTTCGGTGAGCTTGGCCGGGATCTTGTTTTGGGAGAGAAAGACGTTGGCGCGCAGGCTGCCGGCGGCGGCGGTCTCGGTGATAGCGCTAATGGGGACCGGCAGCGTCGCGATGGCGACGAGCATGAAGGCCAGACCGATGAAGATGGAACGATGAGCTCGCGAGTGGGGCATTTGGACTCCGACGGACCATCCTAGTCGGGATTCACAGCTGCGTGGATAGCCATTTTT
Source organism: Polyangiales bacterium (assembly GCA_046598735.1). GTDB lineage: Bacteria > Myxococcota_A > Polyangia > Polyangiales > DASUME01 > DASUME01. The sequence goes on along the minus strand of JBKJIA010000300.1, from coordinate 4,509 downwards.
GCGAGCGAATTCGCTGAGCTTGTGAGATTGCGGCCGCATTGGCCAGCTCTTGTGAGGCTGTGCACTTTTGGACTCCTCGCCACCGCTTACAGCGACGGGATTGCCCGAAAAGTGGACCCATGAACGCAAGGACAGGTAAGCGAATGATTGGAGGAGAGTGCGAATGGTCGATCTTGGACCGGACCTGCGGGCGCTCTTGGCGCAGGCCCAGCGTGTCGCGTTGAAGCGTGGTGAGGCCGTGAGCACGGGGCACGTAGTGCTGGCGATGCTCGATGGTCAGACCGATTGCGGACGCCTGCTTGAGGCGCACGGCGCGAACGCGGTGGTATCCCATGAGGCGCTCAAAACGTTGCCGGTCGAGGCGACGAACGCCACGGACCTTGCGCTCGAGCGAGCGCGCAGGATTGCAGCACAGTCAGGTCACGGGCAGGCACGCGTGCTGCATGTGCTGCTTGCATTGCTGCAGAACGCGCGCAGCACGGCCCATCGTTGTTTGGCCGCGCAAGGCGTGTCCGTGGATGGCTTGCAGCGCATGCTGGAGGATTCGCTGGGAACGCCAAGCCCGCGCAAGCTCAGCGAACAGGCCGGTCGGGTGCGCGCAGAAGTGTTGCGTCCGGCGCCGCCGCGTACTCTGAAAGAGTGGGAGAAGCATAAACGCAATCAGAATGCAAATGCATCTGGGATGCGAGAGCTGCAGACGGATGGCGCTGCATCGAACGCCCGCTGCACGCCCTCAGTTACGAACGATGCTCAGGTTGCGGTGAATCGAATCGCGTCGAGCGTGGGGCATATCGCGCCTGCTGCGCGCAGGGTCAGCCCAACCATACAGACGCGACCTGTGACTGCAAAGCGGGATTTTGCGCTCGATCCTGCGCAGTTTCCGTTGTTGTGCGCGCTTGGGCGCAACCTTACTTTGGACGCCGCCGAGGGCCGCATCGATCCGGTGCTCGGACGCGACCGCGAGATCGAGCTTGCGCTCGACGTGCTGGCACGACGTCGCGCCAACAATCCGCTGCTCGTGGGCCCGCCTGGCGTGGGCAAGACCGCGATCGCGGAAGGGCTTGCGCTGCATCTCGTGTCGGAGGGTTCCGCGGAACAGGCAGGCCGCGTGCTGGTCGAGATTTCGGCGGGCAGTTTGGTGAGTGGCACCGGCGTGCGCGGGGCCTTGGCGGAAAAGCTTGCGCGTTTGCGTAAGGAAGTGCAGGCCAGTCAAGGGCGGGTGCTGCTGTTCATCGACGAGATTCATGCGCTCGTCTCGGCATCCGACGGACCGGACGATCTGGCTACGGAGCTCAAAGCTGCGCTTGCGCGTGGTGAATTGCCCTGTGTGGGTGCGACGACGGACTCGGAGTATCGGCGCATTTTCGAGCGCGATGCGGCGCTTTCACGGCGTTTTTCGCGCATCGACGTGGGCGAGCCCGCGCGCGATGCGGCGGTAGCGATTTTGTGTGGCGCGGCGCTCCATTACGAGCGTTTTCATACCGTGGCTTACGCACGTGATGCGATCGAAGCGGCGGTGGACCTGAGTGTTCGCTATCTGCCCGAGCAGCACTTGCCGGATAAGGCGATCGGCGTGATCGATTTGGCAGGGGCGCGTGTGCGTCGGCGCGGCGGGAACATCGTCGATAGGGCTGCGATAGCGGCCGTGATAAGCGAAAAAGCAGGCGTCCCCGTCGAGCGTTTGTTGATGCGCGACAAGGAGCGCTTGCTTGCGCTCGAAGCGAGGCTTTCCGAGCGCGTGATAGGGCAAGAAGACGCGATTGCGCGCATCTCTGAAGCCGTGCGTAAGGGCGCAGTGGGATTGCGTGGCGCGCGTCCGCTGGGCGTGTTCTTGCTGTTGGGCTCGACGGGCGTGGGGAAGACCGAGCTTGCAAAAGCGCTGTCCGATGAGCTGTTTACGTCGAGCGGCATGACGCGCATCGACATGAGTGAGTACAGTGAGCCGCACGCGGTGGCTCGGCTGTTTGGTGCGCCTCCGGGTTACGTCGGCCATGACGAGGGTGGGCAGCTGACAGAAGCGGTGCGCAAGCGACCTTACCAATTGGTGTTGCTCGATGAGATCGAGAAGGCGCACCCGGATGTGTTGTTGACGATGTTGCCCTTGCTCGATGAAGGGCGGATGACGGATGGTCGCGGACGCACCGTGGACTTTACGAACACGATCGTCGTGATGACTTCGAATCTTGGCGCACGCGAAACCGGGCGGGTCAAGTCCATCGGTTTTGCCGCGGAAGGCGAGCATGGGTTGCAAGCCAGTCGCGAGCGGGAGCGTGTGCTCGCTTCAGTTCGCTCGGCGATGCCGCCGGAACTGTTCAATCGCATGGATGAAATCGTGTATTTTCCGCGGCTCAGCGAACGTCACGTGGAGCGCATCGCCACGCGCATGCTGACTGCTGTCACGAGCTTGCTTAAGCGCGAGCAAGGCGTGGAAATTGAGGTGGATCCCAGCGTGGTGGGCACCTTGATCGCGGCCGGTGGCTACGATGCCGAACTCGGCGCGCGACCGATGAAACGTACGGTTGGCCGCGAGGTCGAGTCCATGTTGGCGACGGCTGTTTTGCGTGGGCAACTCGGGCCAGGCGACAGGATTCTGCTCGTGGGGGAGGGCGGTAAGGTGAGCTTTCGCAGGCTTTCGTCCGATCGCATGGAGCGGGCCCCCTTGTAATTGCTGGGGCGAGGGACCGCGGGTGCTTGCTCATGCCCGGAATCACGTGGCAAAAGAGCGAACTGTGAACAGCTCCGCACCGCCCCCTAGATTGGGCACGTCTGAGAGTCCGGGGCCCCTGCCGAGGGTTTTTGGGCGTTACGTGCTGTTCGATCAGATTGGCCGCGGCGGGATGGCGGACATCTACCTTGCACGTGCAGACACGGCGCTGGGTGGCTCGCGCTTGTGCGTGGTGAAGCAGATCTTACCCGAGCTGGGGCGCGACCTTACCTTTGAGAAGTTGCTGATCGAAGAAGCCAAGCTTGCTGCGCGCCTAACGCACGCAAACGTGGTGCAGGTGTTCGATCTCGGACGCGAGGGGGACCGGCTGTACCTCGGCATGGAGTACGTCGAAGGCTTCGACATGAATCAGCTGCTGCGTGCGCTGTCGCGGTCGCGCGTGCCTTTGCCTGCGGAGTTCGCGATTTTCATGGTGCGCGAGACATTGCGCGCGCTCGATTACGCGCATCGCTTGAAGGATCCCTCAGGGCAGCTGCTGGGCCTCGTGCATCGCGATGTGTCGCCTTCGAACGTCCTGACTTCGTTCGAAGGTGAAGTGAAACTGTGCGACTTCGGCATCGCGCGTGCGCTCAGCGCGCGTGAAGAGAGCCAGCACAGCATGCCGCCGATGAACCCCAAAGTGGCTGGCAAAAGCGCGTACATGGCGCCTGAGCATGCGCGTGGTGAGCCCATCGATGCACGCGCGGATGTGTTCGCAGCGGGCATCTTACTGTGGGAGCTCGCGGCCGGTCGGCGTCTGTATAAGGGCACCGAAGAAGAGATGCTTGCCCTCGCGAAGCAGGCAAAAGTGCCGCCGCTACCCGAGCGTGGTTTGCCCGATCAGCCCAAGCTTCAAGCCGTGCTCGATAAGGCATTGGCGCGCTTTCGCGATGAGCGTTTTCAGACGGCGGCGGAGTTTTTGCGCGCCCTCGAGGAGTACGCGATGAGCACCAAGCTCATGGCTTCGCAGCTGCGCTTTGGCACGTTCCTAACCGATCATTTTGCTGCCGAGATTTTGCAGCTGCGTCGTGAGCGAGAGCGGGCGGCGCGCGCGATGCCTTCGCAGGTTCCGCCTGCGCCGCCGCCTTTCGCTTCTTTGCCCAATTACGATTACGGCGACGACGAATCGCCGACCACGATTGTGGAAAGCCCGTTGCGCGAGTCGGGGCCGCCCAAAAAGAAGGCGGAAGCCGAATCCTCTGAGGTCGCGAATCCGCGCCAATGGACTGAGCCAGGCGCGATCCTGAAGCCGGAGCCACCCATCGATTCGGGCAAGATTCAGCGCATGGACCTGGGCTCCGACGACGAGAAGCCGCAGTCAGGTGCGCTCAAGGCGAACCTGCCGGACTCGGAGCTCGAGCGCTCGCTGCACGGCCTCGAGGTACTCGCAGAAGAAGCCAAGGCCGAAGTGGCATTGCGGCGGTCGAGCCCGCCTTTATTCGTGGTCGAACCAGCGGTCCCGCAGGGCGATTGGCTTTGGTACGCCTCTGCGCTGCTCATCGTGGGTGCGGCCGTGCTCGCTTACTTTTGGATTTGAGCGCTGTTTTTTCGGTGCGATCGAGCACCAGCGCGGCTTTCACTCGGGCGGATTCGCGTCGGCTGAGGCCGGCGGCTTCGGCCGTGCTGAGAATCAACGGCACGAGCGCGACGTAGTCTTGGGCAAACGCCGGATCGAGCGCATGCCATGCCAATACGTGTGACCTTACGGTCTCGGCATCACCACGGACGACGGGGCCCGTGAGCGCCGCAGGCAGGCCTACGCGTTCGATGTTGTTCGCTACGCTGCGTAAGAGCCCGGCGATGCC
>JBKJIA010000045.1:0-16785 GCA_046598735.1 Polyangiales bacterium | reverse complement strand
GCAACCTCCGCATGATTCCGTACACGGACTGGCCGAAGCTGGTCGGTGGCGTGAAGAATATGAGTGCGCGCGAAGACGTTCGCTACACGTCGCTCAAGACCGTAACCAGCGCCATCTTCGGGTCGAGCGCACTTGCCATCACAGCCGATGGTAAGATGCCGGCCGTTCCCTACAACTACTGTGTGATGAGTTCGCAGACTTCCAGCCCGATTGCTTGCGCTACGACGCGGGCGCAGATCCCTACGAGACCTTGCAGTCGGTGATCGACAGCTACTGGGAGTACTACCCGCTCAGCCACTTCATGCGTCAGCGGATCGGATTTGATCCGAACAGCATCGCCGGCCGCAGCCAGAGCCGTTTCTTTGCGAAGCTCGAGACCGCGCATCGCATCTACTCGTTCTATCGCAACATCTTCGCCACCTTGCCCACGGGCGGCGACGTGAATGCATTCCTCGAGTCACCTGAGGGTCTTGGCGCGTACACGTTGGGTGCGCGCGCCTCGTTCGATCTGTTCCGTCAGATCATCGCGACGCCCGAGCCCACGCGTTACACGCAGACCACGCGGCCCGATGGCACTATCGCGCTCACGCAGGGCGGCGCCACGCAGTTCGATCCGGTCATCGATTCGTTCAACGGACGCTACCTGCGTGCGGGCTACGACTTCGGTCCGGACTTCAGCTGGCTGTTCTTCAGCCGCGCGGGCTACTTCCATGACAAGCGCCTCGCCGTCGAGACGCTGACCAAGGCCGAGAATCAGTTCGTCGGTCAAGACACGGACACGGATGCTCGTCAGTTCGCGGTTAGCTTCTACACGACGTTCCCGAACGAGATGAATGAAATCCTGCGCGGCATGCTCGCTAACGACTGGCGCAGCTTTGCTCCGCGTCAGGGTGCAAGCGGCGAGCTCACGTATCCGAATGGCGAAGACGTGCTCAAGCGCGGCGTCGACATGGCGGGCACGATGGTCGATCCGAACTTCGGCTTCTCACTGCAGGTGACGAGCATGGCGTTCGCGACCGCCTACATCCCGCGCAGCTTTACGCAGGAATTCATGAACAAGGCGCGCCTGTTCGCGAAGGGCAGCGCGCAGTCGATTGACCTTACGGTTCCGATGGTGGAGTGGAACGACAAGCGCAGCGGCATCACCTACGTCGCGGCATCGTACCTCGACGCAAACGGCCAAGAGACGGGCATCGGCGCATCGATGCTCGCTTGGGCCAAGATCCTCGAGGACAAGGGGATGACTGAAGAGCTCGGTGACTGGATCGACAACCTCGACATCATGCGCTGGCTGACTTCAAAAATGGGCGATGGACAGAATCCGTTCCCGTGAACGCTCGCGCAGCTAGTCAACACTAGCTCTCATGCAAAACGCCTCGCACCAGACTCGGTGCGGGGCGTTTCGTTGTGCAGCGCTGTCGTGCTTTGTTCGGGGTCAGCGCGTGAGCGCGAGCTTGAGCCCGATGCCCGTGGGCAAAGCGGGCGTGACTTCGTGGCCCGCGGCTTCTAGGCGTCCGTTTTGCATCACCACGCCAACCGTAAGGCCGGCGACACCCAAGCAGCCACCGATGCCGAGCGTGGCGCCCGCAAGACCTGGCTGATCGAGCGCGATCGCGGCGGCCAGAGCGGCGACTACGGATACGCCGATCACGATACCGCCCGTGGCCATCCATACGTGCGGCGTGTGCAGATCGACTTCGGGGGGTGGTGGCGCGACCGCGGTCGTGATTGGATTGGGGAGCGTTGCTGGGTCCGCGGGCTCCGCGCGCTCAGCGGATTTGGCTTCGGGGTTTTCCCCGGCCGGCGCTGGGTTTTGCGTCTCTTGGTCGAACGTGAGCTCTTCGTTTTCGTTGGTGGCTGGCTGCGCTTGTTGTGCGGGCGCGGCGTCCGGCGCAGGCGTTTCTGCCGACCAACCCTCAGGCCAGGCGGGCTGCACGGGACGAAACGGATCGGGGGAGGCTGGATTGTTTGCGTCCTGGGCGCGCGCTGCGCAAGGAAGGCTGAGCAAGCTGGCGGCGAGGAGGGTCGAAGTGACGCGCATGGCAAGTACGAGGGTACCCGCAGGTCTTGCGCCCGTAAAGGTCGAGACAGCGCCCGTAAGGTATTTGCTACGGTCCTAAATGTTCGAGGCGCAACAACACGCCTTCGGGAGCCGAGTTTTCGCGCAAGTCGATCTGGCCCTCGATGTACCAAAAGCCGTCTTCGCCCGGGTCCACGAGCGTCTGACGGACGCGCCAATGGTAAGGCGCAATCTTTTCGATCACGGTGCGGTCGGTCGTGCGGGCGCGTTGATCGCTGACCAGATTTTCATAATCCGTGAAGTAGCGCTCCATGGCCGCCGCAATGCCAGCTTCGTCGACTGGACTTTCGTGGTGCACGCAAGCTGCCGCTTCTTCGTAGTCTTTGGCGGCAAGCGCACGCACGAGCGCGTGCAGCTCGTGACGAATACGGGCCTGAAAAGCCCGTGAATCGCGCGAAATATCCTTGGGCCGCGGCAGCTCGGCGACTGGCGCTTGGCCCTCGGGCGGCGCGACCAATGACTCCCATTCTTGCACCAAGCTCGAATCGATGCGTTCGAGCATGGCGCGCAGGAACGCGAGACCATCGATCACTTCGTCGGTCTTGGAGGCTTCAGGCACGGTCTGCACGAGTGTCTTGTAGGCATCGCTTAGGTAACGCAGCAGCACGCCTTCGGAGCGGGCGATACCGTACTCGCGCACATATTCCGGGAACGACATGTAGCGCTCATACAAATCGCGCACCACGCTCTTGGGTCGAATGTTCTCCCCCACCCACGGGTGTTTGGCCGCGAACGCATTGAACGTGTCGTAGATGAAATCGGCGTTGGGCTTGGGGAAGGTTATCTTCTCCAGCTCCTTCATGCGGTCGTCGTACTCCACGCCTTCGGACTTCAAACGATTGATGAGCTCGGTCTGCGCAGCGCGCTGCTGAGCTTGCAACACCACCGTGGGATTTTCGAGAATCGACTCTGTAAGAGAGATCAGATCGAGCGCGTATGTGGGCGCGGCGAGGTCGAGTAACGCGATGGTTTCGACCAAGTACAACGACAGGGTTTGAAAGAGCGAGAAGTCGCGCTGCAAATCTTTGTTCACGCGCGCGGTGCGGCCCGAGCCATCTTCACGCGCGACGATTTCCACGATCTGAGTGTTGAGCAAAGCGCGAAACAGCTGGCGTGCACTGCGCCGCAAGCGACTCTTGATCACCGGACGTTCGTGACAACGCGCGATCAAACGCACGAGCTGGTGGTAGCCGCCGCGGCGTTGCGGCGAGTCTTGCAAGAGGTTCAGGATCATGCCGTGACTGACGGCGAAACGACTCTCGAGCGGCTCGGGCGCACTGGTGATCAAGCGCTTGAACGTAACCTCATCCCACAACACGAAGCCCTTGTCGGGCGGCTTACGCAGGACGATCTTTTTCTTGTTTGCCCCGGTGGCACCCTCCGCCTTGGCTTTGAGGCGCTTGTTTTCGATCACATGCTCAGGTGCCTGACAGACCACGCTACCTTGAATGTCGTAGCCCTTGCGGCCGGCGCGGCCTGCGATCTGTTTGAAATCGCGCACCGGTAAGATCACCGTCTTTTCGCCGTCGAATTTGCACAATTTCGTAAACAACACCGTGCGGATCGGCACGTTGATGCCTACGCCTAACGTGTCGGTACCGCAGATGATCTTGAGCAGACCTTCCTGGGCAAGCTTCTCTACCAAGCGCCGGTAGCGCGGCAGCAGGCCCGCGTGATGCAAGCCGATGCCGTGGCGCACGTACTTCTTGATGTCTTTGCCGTAGGGAGAATCGAAGCGGAAATCACCGATGGCTTTGGTGATCGCTTCCTTTTCCTCGCGCGTGCAGATGTTGGTGCTGGTCAGGGCCTGCGCAAGCTCGGCGCACTCGCGCTGCGTGAAGTTGACAACGTAGACCGGGAACTTCTTACGCTCGATGAGCTCGTCGAGCGTCTCGTGCATGGGCATTTCGCGGTAGTCGAAATCAAGCGGTACAGGTCGATCATCGGAGCGGACGAGAGCCACTTTACGGCGCGTAATGTCCTCTAGGCTTTCGATGATCGTGCTCATGTCGCCGAGCGTGGCGCTCATCAAGAGAAAGCGTGTTTCAGGCAAGAGCAACAGCGGAATCTGCCAAGCGATGCCGCGCTCGTTGTCGCCGTAGTAATGGAACTCGTCCATGACCACGTAGTCGACGTCGGCCTTTTCGCCGTCGCGCAGTGCGATGTTGGAGAGGATCTCGGCCGTGCAACACAGAATCGGTGCGTCGCGGTTGATGCTGGTGTCACCGGTCGACATGCCGACGTTTTCGGCGCCGAACAAGTCGCAGGCTTCGAAGAATTTTTCGCTGACGAGTGCTTTGATCGGACACGTGTAGACCGAGCGCAGGCCCAAGCACATCGAGCGAAAGTGCATCGCGGTGGCGACTAAGGATTTGCCAGAACCCGTGGGCGTGTTGAGCACCACGTGTCGGCCTTCCATGATTTCGAGAATCGCTTCTTCCTGCGCAGGATAGAGCGAAATCTGCGCCGCCGTCGTCCAGGCGAGAAACGCATCGAGCATCGCGTCGGGCTCAGCGGGGGGCCGGCCATCGCGCGGTGGAAGGTAGTCGTTCAACCGCGGTCGTGGTGGCACGTTTGGTGTGTAGCACGCAGGGGTGCTCAGGCGCCGCCTTCAACGCTGTCTGCGCAAGACTTGGCTCCGCAAAGATGAACGAAGCAGTCTATCCTAAGCATTCATGCGCTTTCTACTTACCAACGACGATGGCATCGATGCCTTCGGATTGAAGCTACTGGAAGACGTGCTGGCGGAGCACGGTGAGGTCACGATCGTGGCGCCTGGTGTGGAACAGTCAGGTGTCGGGCATCGCGTCAATACGCACGCTGCGCTCAAGCTCGAAGAGCGAGCGCTGAATCGCTACGCCCTGGCCGGTACACCTGCCGACTGCGCGCGCGTGGCCTTGCGCGGGCTCGCGCTGCAAGCAGATTGGGTGGTGTCGGGTCTCAATCACGGCGGCAATCTCGGCGTCGACATCCATATGTCCGGTACGGTGGCCGGCGCGCGCGAGGGGGCGATTCTCGGCTGTCGCGCGCTCGCGATCTCGCAAGTCTTGAATGTGAGACATCCGCCGGATCGCGAGCGCATGCGGCGCATCACCGCACGCGTCATCGCCGACTTGCTTGTGCGACCCTTACCATTAGGCCAGCTCTATAACGTGAACTTACCATTTGATCCTCAGAGCGATCAGCCCGAGCTCGTATGGTGTCCACCGGATCCAAGTCCCCATGATGTAAGCTTTATTCACGAGCACGGCGCGTACACTTATGCTGGCGTATTCTTGAATCGGGGTCGCGTGCCTGGCTGCGACGTGGATGCCGTGCTGCAGGGAAAAGTGTCCGTCAGCACTCTGTCGATTGTGTAAGGATCGCCGGCCTTACTGTGGAGCGCGCTGGCCTGCGCCCGCTATTGCAGGCCGTTTCGTATACAGCCAAGCCCAGTAAAGCAGTGCGAATTGAAACGGTAAGCGGATCCAGCCCGCCGCCGCGCTCGGCTGCGGCATCCAGGCGGGCTTACCGACGATCTCGAGCTCGGGATGCAAGGCCATGTAGATGTTTGCGGGAAAGACCGCGATGAACAGGGCGATCAGGGACCAGGCCGCAAAACTCTGAGTCTGAGGAAACGAGAGCAGGATGCCGAGGCCGATTTCGATCGCACCCGACACATAGACCAGAAGAAGCGGGGAGGGCAGAAACGGCGGCACGATCGAGGCGAACATGGGGCCGTGCGTGAAGTGCGCGATGCCGATCAGCACCATGAACGTGGACAGAACCCAGCGCATGGTCCGTTGAAACTTGGTCATATCGCTCCTTACGCGAAGATCAGAAACTGAGCCGAGCGAATACCATCACCTGGAGCCGGGCGCTCTTGACGTCAAAATCGGAGTTCGGAACCACGCTATTGCGCTCATCGCCGCTCGTGCCGGGGTCGTCGGCGTAGAAGCTCTGCTTGAGCACGCCGGTTGCGCTCTCCAGATAGTAAGCCTCGGCGGATGCACCCAGCGACAACGGTCCGAATGTCTTGTACTCGACGCCCGCCGAGCCCGAGAAGCCGACGCCGTAGGCGCGACCGTAAGCATCCTTGTTGCGCAGCACGTGGTCATCGTGACTGTAGGAAAGCAAAGCATGCACGCGCGCCAGCACGGGGAAGCTCAGGTTTGGCCAAGGCTGGAACACCACGCGCGAGCCCACGAAGGGTAAGACATGAAAGACGCTGTATTTGGCGGCCTTGACGTCGTCATCGATCTGGACGTTGTTGACGCCGCCGTCTTGGTCAAGGTACTTGCCTTCTGCGCCCATGGCCGTGAGTCCATAATATTCGAGGCGGCTGCCGGCGCGCACATCCACCGTCAGGCCATGGCTTTGCAGCATGTGGCCAAAGCGATAGCCAAGGCTCAGATCGGAGAGCAGCGCAAAGGAGCGGGTTTCCGATTCCGTGTAGGCGAAGAGCGTGGGCTTGACGCCCCTACTGCGGCTCGAGATCCAGTCGGAGTCTGCCATCTTGCCGCGCGCATCGCCCAGGTTTGTCAGCACCCGCGCTTCGATGAGCCAGGCATCGAAGACGCGCGCGGCTGGGATTGAGGTCCCGAGCTCGGCGCCCGCGAGCAAGAAGTCCACTGGCCATTCAAGCAGGCTGCGCACTTTGACGTCACTGCCATCGGGACGCTGCTGTTCGAGCCGAAGCTCGAAGTCTGTGGTTCCAGACTGGCTGCCAAATTCGGGCTTGATCCAAACCTCAGCTCGCGCGCGTTGTGGACTCAAGCTGAAGATAGCCAGCAGAAATAAGTAGGAGGCAACCTTCACTCGTTCACCGGACGTGAGAGCAGCTTGCTCGCTTGCCCGTCGTGCTCGTACACCCGCACAGAGAAGGTATGCACTAGAGAGGCATTGTCAGCGCTTACGTCCATAGTGGCGGGGTTCCTCACGGGAAGGTCAGCATATCAGGGCACGCCCAGTACGAAAGGCTCGGTTCGAGGGGAAATTTCGCGTGGCTCGCGGCGTATCAGCACAAGGGGCCCTGACGGTTTAAGGCGACGTGATGCCTTGACCGCGAGCCACCTTTCGATTCGCACGCTGGAAGCTTGAGCGAGCAGCACACGCCAGCGACGTAGCCTGTTACAATCACGCGTGGGCAGCATGGAAGGATTGCAAGCGCCAAACGGATTGCCCGTAATTGGCGAAGAAATTGCGGATAAGTACCGCATCGAGAGCGTGCTCGGCCAAGGCGGCATGGGCGCGGTGTTCTCGGCGCAAAACACGTTGACTGGTAAGCGAGTCGCCATCAAGTGGTTGCTACCTGAGCAAGCGAGCGAGACCAGCCGTGAACGACTCTTGCGCGAAGCGCGTATCGCCGCGAGCATCGAGCATCCCAACGTCGTGGACATCTACGATATCGGTGAGCACGACGGCGGCTTGTTCTTGGTCATGGAGTATCTGCGCGGTCAGACCTTGGGCGACATGCTCGCCATACGTGGTCGCTTCGATCCGCTGGAGCTGATTGGGATTCTCATCCCCGTGATGCGCGGCGTTCACTTCGCCCATCAGTGCGGCATCGTGCATCGCGACTTGAAGCCCGAGAACATCATCCTCAGCGAAGTAGATGGTCAGATCGTGCCCAAAGTGCTCGATTTCGGCGTTTCCAAAGCGATCAGTGGCAACAGCATTCCGCATTCCACGTTGACCCGTACAGGGGCACTCGTCGGTACGCCGCACTACATGGCACTTGAGCAGGTAGATGGCAGCGGCGCCATCGACGGGCGCACGGACGTCTACGCGTTTGGCGTCATCTTCTATCGCGCGCTCACCGGGCACTATCCCTTCGACGGCTCGAGCTTAGGCGAAGTCATCCTCAAGATCGGGACCAAGGATCCGCCGTCGATGCGGTTATTGCGACCGGAGCTTACAGCTGATCTCGAGGCCGTGATCTTACGTGCCCTCGTGCGGCAGCGGCATGAGCGCTATGCGAGCGTCGCGGAATTCGCGCGCGCGCTCGAGCCGTTTGCACCCGGCGTCCGGTTTCGCGATTCGGGAGACACGACCCATCGCATGAGCACGAGCTCGGCCAGTCGCGATTTACGACCGATGCTGGGGCCCACGCTCACGCCCGGATTGGGTGCTGCGTTTATGCCTGCGGCTTCGCGCACGCCCGACATCTCCCAGCCCGGCCTGATGCGCACGCCGGCCGGACCGACGCTGCTACCGCGCAGCCGTACGCGCGCGTTCATGGTCGGCGCCGTCGCTGCGTTGTTCTTCGTCCTGGGCTCCCTGATTTGGTGGTCGCAACAGCCGTCTCCTCAGGCGCGCGCACCGGTGCCACCCTTCGCGAACGTGCCGGTACTACCCAAGCTTGCGCCCGCCGCGATCCTCGCCGGCAAACCCGTCGTGCCCGATAAGGCGGCGCAGGCCGAGCCCCCTCAAGCGCAGCCCGACATGGTGATCGCAGCCGATGAAGTGCAAGCCTCCGGCAATCCGTCGACGTCGGCCACGGAAACGATTACCCTCGCCCCGAAAGCTGGCTCTGTGACATCAGCCTCGAGCAAGAAGCCGCTCAAGACGAATGCCGCGGCCCGAGCCAGTGGACTCAAAGTGGTGCCAGGCGATCGCACAAAGGGGCTCTCTGCCGATGACTTCTAGGACTCAGGTCCTGTGTTTCGGCCTCATGCGTGGGGCTCGGTTCGCGCTGTTTTGTTGGGCTCTGGGCTTGTGTTTCGCTGTGCTTCTGGTGCCTGCGCGGGCAGCGCGTGCGCAGATGAGCACGAACACCACCGAGCAATACAAGCAGGCGATCGAGCAAGCGCTGCTCGAGTTTCGCCACAAGAACTGGCCCGAGTCGCGCGTGCTGTTTCGGCGTGCTCACGCGCTGAGCCCGAGTGCGCGCACGCTGCGCGGCATGGGCGTGGTGTCCTACGAGATGCGCGACTACGTGCAGGCCGTAAGCGACCTCGATGCGGCGCTGAGCGATGCGCGACAGCCGCTCAATCCCGAACAACGCAGCGAAGCGGAAACCTTACTATCTCGCGCGCGCACCTTCGTGGGCGTGTACAGCGTGACGCTGGAGCCTGAGACGGCGGTGCTTTTGGTCGATGGCAGCAGAGCGCAACGTGCAACCGATGGCACGCTGCTCTTACCGTTCGGCGAGCACACGCTGAGCGCGAGCGCGGAAGGCTACGAGACCGGACGTACGCAGCTTACGGTTCAAGGTGGCGAGCGCGGCGAGCTCAAGCTTGCGCTCGTGCCTGTGCTGGCGGGCGTGCCCGCGGCCCCGCTGTCCGAAGTTGCGCCGGTTGCCACGACGGCAGGCCAGCCAAATCAAAGCGTCGCGCTCGACACGCGCGACAGCACTGGCCAGCCCGCGCGCAAGCTGCGCTACACGTGGGTTGCGCTTGGCGCGAGCGCGCTGTTCGGCGGCGCATCGGCCGCGTTTTGGTTCTTGGGCGACAACAAAGTAGACGACCTGGCAGCGCGCTGCGAAACGGCTGCGCAAAAGGGTTCGCCTTGCACGCGCGGCAAGACCGATACCGACGAGATCAAACGCTACGAGCTACTGACCAACGTTTCGCTGGGCTTGACTGGAGCGGCGCTGATTGCAACGGGCGTGCTCGCATACATCGAGTGGCCCACGCGAGACCGCGCTACGGATGAGAAACGCGCGAGCCAGAAACGCGCGCGCAAGACACGTGTGGCGCTGGGCGTAGGACCTTCTTCCTTGTCTGTGCACGGAGCATTCTGAATGCGCAAAACATGCTGGTTGCTGGGCCTTTTAGGCTCGTTCGTGTTTTTCGCCGCCTGTAAGTACGACCTCGACAAGGTCTATCGCTACGACCCAGCCGATGCCGCGATCGTGGGTCGCGATGCGGGGGTCGACGGGGGTGGAACCGCTTTGCCGGACAAGCTGATCGAGCTGTACAAGGGCGCGCCGTTCGTGAACGAGGCCTGTCAGGTCTGTGCCAACAAGAGCTGTGCAGCGGCCGAGAAAGCCTGTCGCAAGGACCCGTCTTGCGCCGCGTTTACGGCCTGCGTGGCGGAAAGCGTCGATCCCGAAAAGCTATCCACGTGTCGCGGCGAGCACGCCGATTGGTGCGCCGATGACATCATCGCGCGCGGCCTGGGCGGGCCCTTTTACACCTGCGTATTTCGCGACACTTGTCCGCAGCAGTGCAGCACGAACAGCGACTGGAGCTGTCTTGGCAAGTTCACGTGGGGGTCGACCGCGGAGAAGTCCGTGCGCGCGCGCCTGCGTTTTTACGATGCGCTCGATGGCGCGCCCGCTGCGGGCATCAGTGTCAAAGTGTGCGGCCCTTCGGACGCGGAGTGCGCCAATCCTTCGAGCACGAAGACCACCGACGCCGATGGTGCCGTGGCACTCGACCTGCCGACACCCTTACGGTCTTTTCGCGGTTACCTGCGGCTTGAAGGCAGCACTTGGTACCCCACGATCGTGCAATTTGGTTATCCCATCGCGCGCGAGACCGTGATTCCGGTTCCGATCGTCACCGAGCGCAACGTGAATGCGAGCATTGCCATCTCGCAGGTGTCGCCCGATCCAACGCGCGGTCAGTTGCAGCTGCGCATGTTCGGCTGCGCGGGCGTGCCCATGCGCGACGTCACGTTCGCTTCGAGCAAGGCCGACGCAAACTCCCGCACCTGGTACTACGACGGGCAGACGGTGCAGTTCGGGCTGACCAAGACGACCACCTTCGGCAACGGCGGCATCATCAACGCGGGCGATGGGCTGAACGATGTGACGGCAACGCTAGATGGTAAGGTCGTGGCCAAGGCGAGCGCGACGGTGCGGCCCGGGTTTCTGACGATCGTGATTTTGGCGCCGCTCGATTCTTCGCAGAGCGATTGAGCGTTGAGCGGGCCTCAGCGCGAGTCGGTCAGTAAACCCCCGGCAGGATGCGCCATGGCACCTTACTTTCGTAGACCTTCCAGTCTGCTCCGTACTTGCGCGCGCAGTGTTCGTGATCGCGGCGCTCGCGGTGTACGAGTAGGATCACGAAGTAGATGATGTAAAAGTAAGGTAGGACGTTGGACAGTCCGGTGGTCAGGCACCAGGCAAGGCCCATGGTAAGGTCGCCTAGGTAGTTGCTGTGACGGGCCACGCCCCACCAACCGGAGGTGAGCAGCTTGCTGCCGCGTTCGGTTTGAATGAACTGCGGGGGCTTGCCCCAGATGGGACGCTCGGGCGCGCGGCGAAAGCGATGCTTTTGCAGGTTGGCACCGCGGAAGATCGCGTAGCCGAGCATGTTGAGCGCGAAGATCGCGACGGCTGTTGCCGTGGAGAGCGCAACGGGATGATCGACGAGATACAGGCCCTGCAGCGAGAAAGTGAACGGCACCCAGACTAGGGAACCCCAGCACAGCATGAAGCCGAAGGGCTCGTGGCGGATGTCCCAGGTGGTAAGAATCGCGTCTTCGAAGATGAAGTAATCCGTCACGTACAAGATCTGAAAGAAGCACACGAGCAGCATGGCGTTGGACACCGCGCCATGACGTTCGTATTGGGCGAATGCGAACGAGAGATCGATGAGCACCCACAGGATCATGCCGGGGCGTGATTCGCAGAAGAACTTCCAGTCGAGGTTGCCGGTGCGCGGATTGAGTGCGGCGCCAACAAAGTAAGCTTCGATGGGATTGAGCAGGCGTTCCTTGGGCGTGGCTTGGCGGCGACCTATCGCATACATGACGAAGCACAGCGCCATCACCATGATGTTGGTGGTGGTGACGAGCGCATCGATTTGCTCGTAGAGGAACGTGGCGGGCAAGACGTTGCTCGCGACCAGCGCGACAGCCAGGGTCAGCGTGAGCATCAGAGAGGCCAGGCCATTGAGCTTGTAGTCGAGGTTACGGCCGTCTTCGAGCG
Source organism: Polyangiales bacterium (assembly GCA_046598735.1). Lineage (GTDB taxonomy): Bacteria > Myxococcota_A > Polyangia > Polyangiales > DASUME01 > DASUME01. The sequence continues at coordinate 4,846 of JBKJIA010000045.1, read as the reverse complement.
CCATGCCTTGGATGACGCGACCGGGCAGCAACACAGCGAGCAGGGCTTGGAGCGCGAGCCAAGTTGCGTAGAAGCCAACGCTTGCGAACGTGGGCGCGGCCATGTGCGACAAGAACTCCGCGTTGGGAATGCGCATGGCTCCGTCGTAGTAACGGATGCCGATGCTGACGTACCAGGTGATGGCCGGTAAGGCTGCGACCCCCAGTAAGAACATCAGGTTGTTGAGCTTCCGCTGCGAGCCTGACAGCACGGTTACGTCCATGACGATGGCCTCCTGGGCGGCGCTGCGCTCCTAGCACAGGCGCCACGGGTGGGCCTGCGTGCGGGGGAAGGGCGGTTGGGCCCACACGCGCGTACGCAGGCCGCGCGATCGGTGTAGTCGCTTTCACAGCGCGGGAATGATCGCAGCGGCCAGGCTTGTGAGAAAGTATGGTCATGTCTGTCCTGAAACGCGCCTCACTGCTCCTTTTGACTTTCAGCTGCTTGTCGTCTGGGCGCAGTGCCGCACAGGTGGAGATCACCACCCGCTCCGATGTGAAGATGTCGATCGAAGGCGCCATGGGCACCGCCGGCGATCGGCTGCAAGCGTTGGCCAAGCATCTCGGCACGCCCCTGGGCGAGGTCAAGCGCTGCTATGGCGAGATAGTGAAGAGCCATCCCGATGTGACGGGAACCTTACTCGTCGACTTGGAGCTGCCCGAAAAGGGACCCATCAAGGTCGTCCCGGTCGGCGCAGAGAACCTCAACAAAGACATGCGCAAGTGCGTGGAGGGCGCGTTCAAAAAGGTGACGGGCAAAGACGTGCCTAGGCCCGCCAAAGCGCGCGTGATCCTCGAGCTATCCAATAGCGCGGCCGAGAAGGTTCAGGACGTACGGGACCGCGAACAAGCAGCGTCCCACGTCGACATCAAGACCGACGCGCAAGGTCGCTCGTTTTCGGAAGGTCACAGCATTCAAGGTGAGGTGCACTATCGCGTCAGTGCCAGCGGCACAGATGCGGCGGGCGTCATTGAGCGCTTGCATACGGCAGTCCGCGATAACTTACCAAGTCTGTTCGACTGTCGACGCAAGGCGGGCAAGCTCGGCTCACCCGAAGGCGAGCTCGTGCTCGACGTGAGCGTCAATGGTAAGGCCGCCCCGAAGGTGGAGATACGCTCGAACACCGTGAAGAGCGAGCGTGCTGAGCCTTGCGTGGATAGGGCGATGACGCAGGGCCTTGCGAATCGTGGTCGCGGCAAAGCCGAGATCAAGATCCGTTTTGCGCCCTAGTGCGCGCTAATGCCAGGCTGAGGCGGTCTGTACGGGCTTACCGTTGCTATCGTGCTCGACGATCAAAGCCTTGGCCTTGTCTGCACAGCCGACGCAATGCGGGAAATCGCTACCGTGATCGCAGCGCGTGAAGGCTGAGCCGCCGGGCTCGCCGAACGAGCTGGGATCGAGGTGCTTGCCGCACGCGATGCAGTGAATGTGCTTGTTGTGATCTTGGCCGGCAGCGCCCGCGCCGGCGCCCGTGCGCCCTGCGGTAGAAGGGCCGCGCTGGGCTTTCGCTTCACGCTTGGTCAGTCGTTTCTCACGCTTCATTGCTTCACTCTCCATCACGCGCTGAGCCGGGGTTGTGACATGGCGAGCGCGGGCTCGCCAAGCTGCGGGCTTGGCAGCGGGCAGGCCGGTGGGGCCGTTCTTACTCTTTCCAGGGCATTTTTTTCGCAAGCTTGGCGGCTTTGTCGCGCAGCACGGGGTCGAGCTTGTCGTTGAGCGCGGTGCTGAATGCCGCGGCAAGCTCTGCGCCCGATTGAAAGCGATCGTCAGGATCTTTGGCGAGCCCAATGGTAAGCGCGGCTTCGACGTCTGCTGAAACGCGACCTGCCACGCTGGGGCGCCGCGGCATCTCGTGCACCACTTTGTGTACGAGCGCAGGCAAGGACTCGTCGCTGAACGGCGCACGCGCAACGAGACAGCGATAGAGCACCGCAGCCAGACCGTATAGATCCGCGCGGTGATCGACGCGCTTTCCGCTGGCTTGCTCAGGCGCCATGTATTCCGGTGTGCCGACGAGTTGATCGCGCGTGAGCGTCTCTTGACCTGCGAGCTTCGACACGCCGAAGTCGAGCACCTTCCACACCGATGCTCCGTCATCGTTGCGTGTGAGAAACAGATTTTGCGGTTTCATATCGCGGTGCGTGACGCCGGCTTGTTTTGCCGCATCGAGCCCTGCGCCCACTTGCGTGACGAGCTTAGTAAGCTCGCGCGAGGACAGACGTTTTTCTCGGCGCAACATGCCCGCCAAATCTTCGCCGCGCAGACGCTCCATGGCGAGATAGGGAATGGCCGAGTCTTGATCGGGCACTTCGATTACGCGCACTACGTAAGGCGAATCGAGAGCGGCCACGGCTTTGGCTTCGCGAGCAAAGCGCGCCAGCGTATGCGGGTCACCGAACACATTTCGTTGCAAGAGCTTGATCGCCGCTTCGGCCTGAGTGTTCACGTGCGTGCCTTCGTAGACCTCGCCCATGCCGCCGCGTCCGATCACGTTCCCCAAGCGGAAGGAGCCCACGATTTGATCCGTAAAGCGGCCTTCGCCTCCCAATCCTACGGCGCGCTGCAACTCGCGCTTTGCTTCGTTGAGGAGTGCATCGCGCTCGGCGATCTTACGGGCTGCGACTTCGAGCGCGTGCACGATGCCTTCGAGCTTGCCCCGCGACGTGCGCCCCGCGACAAACGCGATGCAGTACACGGCCTGCACGCAACTCTGGATCGCGATCTGGTCGAGCAGAGCAAGGTTTCCGGCCTGAACCAAGCCGCGATCGGGCATGAAGCCCCAAGTGAATAGCGTGGCAAACAAAAAGTGCGGGCCGGCCAGTGCCGCATAGAGTGCAACGGCCCAGGTGGTGCTCCCACCCAAGCAGAAGATGTACAGACCGAGCGCGCCGATCATGGCTGCAGGCGAGAACGTGCCGATGTAGTAGACCGAACACGTGCCCGCGATCGACAACGCCACGCTGGCGGCGCCCACAAAGTGCACGCTGTAGGAGCTCGCGTTCCACGCATTGCGCAGCATCGCGAACATGATCAGGATCGCCCACAGCAGGCCGAACAAGAACACACGTTTGGCGAATGGATCGCCGCCCATGATCGGCGACAACAACAGGCCGACGCAGGCCAGCCCCGCGAGCACCTGCACGGTGGTGCGCACGCGAGCCATCTCTTCATCACGCAACGCCCCGCGCGACAGCTCGATCGTGGGCTCGGTGCCTCGTCCGCTCGTACCTGTGCCCGTCGTGTTGGTGGTGCTGATGGGGCCGGTGGTGCGCCGCATTTGGCGCGTGGGATCGTTAGGCTCGCGCGGTTCGCGCGGCAAATGCGCGTGGCCCGGCTGCGACGAAGGCTCCGCGTCCGGTAGATCGCCGGCCGGGGGCATCACAGCGCGAGGATCGATATCCACTTGATCCATGGTAACACTGCGCGATTGGCCTTGGCTGTGCGCCCGTGAATTCTATAAGCATGCCGTCGTAACAGGCCGCGCCGACGAGGGCGCGACCGCGATGTACAGCGCGAAATCACGGAGCATTATGGAGATCGCAGTTGTCGAAGCCTATGCGCTGTCGACTTTGAACGCGGGCAATCGAGGCGCAGCGCTCCACGATTCTGCGATCGAGGCACGCGTTTTTCACACCCTGTCGCGCATGACGCTCGCGCAGAAGATCGGGCAGTTACACGGTAGTGCGATGCACCCGGTGGCTGACCTGTACCTTACATTCGGCGAGCCTTCGCTTGGTGTGCCGCCCTTCAGAATGGTCGATGGACCGCGCGGCGCGCGCGCTGGCTTGGCCACTACGTTTCCGGTCGCGATGGCGCGCGGAGCAAGCTTCGATCCGGAGCTCGAGCGCCGGGTGGGGATGGCGATCGCGCTCGAAGCCAAGGCCCATGGGGCTAATGTGTTGCTCGCGCCCGCCGTGAACTTGCTGCGACATCCGGCCTGGGGGCGCGCGCAAGAGACGTATGGTGAAGACCCATTGCATGTTGGCCGGATGGCGGTGGGTTTCATTGCTGGCGCGCAGAATCATCTGGTCGCAAGCGTCAAGCACTTCGCGTTGAACAGCATTGAGGACACCCGCTTCGAGGTCGACGTTCGCGTCGACGATCGCGCCCTGCACGAGCTCTACCTGCCGCACTTTCGCATGAGCGTACAAGATGCTCAGGTCGGCTCGGTCATGACGGCTTACAACAAGGTCAATGGTCTTTACTGTGCCGAAAACCCGGCACTCGTGCGCGACATCCTGAAGGGGCGCTGGGGCTTTCGCGGTTTCGTCGAATCAGATTGGATCTTTGGCACGCGCAGCACAGTGGCATCCGCCTTGGCAGGGCTCGACATCGAGATGCCCAGCGCCAACTACTACGGACGGCTCTTGCTCGAAGCCGTGCAGCGCGAAGACGTGCCAAGCCACCTGATCGATGATGCGGTAAGTCGCGTGTTGCGCGTCAAATTCGCGTTTGGCCTCGATCGTGAGGAGCGCGTGTCTAAGGAGGTCATCGAATGCCAAGCGCATCTGGAGCTGGCGCTGGAAGTCGCACAAAAGTCCTTGGTGTTGCTCAAGAACGAGCAGGCAACCTTACCATTCGATGCCCAGCGTCTGACGCGGGTGGCCGTGGTGGGTCGGCTTTCGCATCTCGAGAACACGGGAGACAACGGTTCGAGCGCGGTCAAATCGAGCATCGTGACCACTGTGTTGTCGGGCGTGCGCGATCATTTGCCGGACGCTCAGATCGAGCACGTGGGCCAAGATACGCTTGATGCCCATGCACGCTCGCGCGTGCGCGCCGCAGAAATTGCGATCGTGGTGGTGGG
>JBKJIA010000394.1:0-3341 GCA_046598735.1 Polyangiales bacterium | reverse complement strand
CATCCGTGCGCTCGCGCTGCACGCGCAGCGCATGGGGGAAGTGTTCGCGCATCCAAGTAAGTGGGGCAAGTTGATTCGTGAGCATGGCTGGCGCAGGCCGCGCCTGCGCGTGTACCCCGCCACGCCGAAGGAAGGTGTAGTCGCGACGAAGCCGAGGTGGTCGAGCAGTTCGAGTGGCGGCGGATCCGTGCGCTGGTGGATGTCACTTACTCGAACTCGAAAATCGAAGCCTGGTGGCGCAGCCTCAAACACCAGTGGGTTTACCTCAACCAGCTCAACACGATCACCGACGTCCGTAGACTGACCAAGTTCTACGTCGAGCAGCACAACAGCTTGATGCCGCACGCCGCGTTCGCAGGACAGACGCCCGACGAGATGTACTCTGGTACCGGCGCGCATTTGGTGGACGAGCTCAGGGCCAAGCGTGAGGAGGCTCGCCGAAGGCGACTCGAGGAGAACCGAGGTGCCGCATGTGCCGCATGCCCCAGAGGGGCGGGCGCTTCAGAGCGCGAGGCGGCATGACTTCACTTGAAGTGTCGGACGTCCGGGAGCCACGAAGTCGCAGCTGGGACGTCGACTTCAACAAGTGCGCCGGGCAGCGAGGCGGGCGGGACGGCAGTCATTCATCCCCCGCTGCCCCCACGAGGCCCCGGTCGGCTTCGACATACCAGTGCCGGCATCCAGCTGAGATAGGCTTCCACGTCATCGCCGAACCCTGCCGCCATCAGCAGGTCCTCAGCCCCGCTGCGTTCCGCGGGCTCGAACAGCCTGCATCGGGCTCGCCGAGAGCCAGCGCTCTCTCGGTCAACTTGCACGAGCACTTGGCTTACGGATATGGGCTTTTCAGTGGGATACCCATTGTGCACTCTCGGGGCTTCGATAATGTCGAATACACCTAGGTCACTGACCTTACGTTTGCCTTTTCGAAGAACAGTATGAATTCGTGACGTGCTCGGTACGTGCCGCACCTGCCTGGAATCACGGCGAGTCTCGCGCGATCGTTGTAGTGGCACACTGCGGGGGCCCAATGTGAGAGCGCGGGTCGACGAGCGCCGGGACGTCACGTAGAAGGGAGGGGTGATACACACGTCGCCGTTTCTTGTCCGCTCCAAAGTCACCGCAGCCCTTTGCCTGCCTGGCCTCGCATTTTGCGCCGCCTCAGCGCTCTTCGCCTGCGGCTCCGACGACGCACCGCCCAAGAGCGTGGGCAACGATGCGGCGTCCGTGCCTGGCGAAGGCCTGCGTATGACGGCGACGCTGGCGGAAGACAACGGTGTGCTGTCGTTCATCTCCCTCACCGGCGACTTCGTCACCTACGATGTCGACGAGGTCGTGGGCAAACCCTACGTCGTGGCCATCTTCAATGCGGGCGTGCAATCAGGCGTGGATGAGCCACTCGACTGGGTGTGGGGTACCGTGCCCGAAAGCCTGGTCTTGGAGTATACCAGTCCGCCCGGGCTTACGGATGGCCCCTACGACCTGTCGCTGATCGTTTATCCGCTTTCGGAGATCACGGACGAACAGCGGGAGATGCCCTTCGCGCCCCTTCCACTCACCGGCGAGCTGAGCGCGTTCACCCTTTCCCAGGACGAGGTCCTGCCGGGTGACCCGGGGCTCACGAACGGTGTGATCCGCGTGAACCTCAAGGATGGTGCGGCCCGTGTCGCGCTCCAAAACCGCTCGTCCTTCGTCGACACCGTGATGGCCGTTCCGTAAGCGCCAGGAGGAACCGCATGCAGATCGAAGGCCACACCCGACTGCGACACGCTCCACTCCGATATGCGTTGCTGCTTGTCGCGTCCCTTTCGGCGGGTGCGTGTACGGGGTCAGGTCCTGCCGGGGCGGCCCCTGCTGAGCAGCCCGCATCAAAGTGGCCCCTCGATCCCGTCTCGGGCTTGCGCGTTCCCGCCATCGGCCCCGTCCCGCCGTTGCCCGATTGGGCCGACAACCCGGTGAGCCCGGCAAAGGCTCAGCTCGGCCGCATCCTGTTCACGGACATGCGCCTCTCGGGCAGCGGCAGCGTGAGCTGCGCCTCCTGCCATTTGCAGTTCACCGACTATCAGTCGAATCTTCCCAGGGACACGCCGGCCCGCAGCGCGCCTGCCCTCACGCCCGTACAGAATCGGCACACGCCCAGCCTGTTCAACGTGGTGCACGCCAAGCGCTGGCTCTGGGACGGTGCGGAGTCCGACCTGTTCGCCGCAACGGCGCTCCAGCTGGCAAACGCCAACATGAACCTCAGTCGCTTGCCTGCCGGGGACAACTGGGCCGTGGACGTTCCCGAGGCCCAACGGCAGCTCGTCGCCAAGCTCACGCAGGAGATACCCGGCTACGTGGCGCTCTTTCAGGCGGCCTTCGGCGTCGACATCACTACCGAGGGCGCGGAGGCCACCTGGACCCTAACGGGCAAGGCGCTCGCGACCTACCTAAGAGACGCTCAGTCGCGCGACTCCGCGTTCGATGACTGGAATGCCGGGGGCGAAACGGAGCTCTCGCCCGAGGCGCTCCTGGGCCTCGAAATCTTCCTCGGCAAGGGGCTGTGCATCAGTTGCCACAGCGGGCCGCTCTTGTCCGACTTCGGGTTTCACAACCTTTCGTTGATGAAGTTCGACGCCGACGGTGAACCCCTCGACGCGGGCCGCGCGCGCGTGACCGGTCTTGCCAGCGACCGCGGTGCATTCAAGACGCCAATGCTCCGCAGTGTGGCTCGCACCTCACCATACTTTCACGACGGCTCCGAGGCCGTGTTGAGCGCCGTGATCGCCCACCATTCCAGCGAGGCGGCGCGCAGCGATCCGAACCACGACCTCATTCTGGACGCGATGGCGCGCCTGGACCGCATCGAAGTCGCCGCCGTGGTGGCGTTCCTCAAGACCCTGGTAGGTGAGATGTTGCCCATGGAGGGCACCCCGCCTCCATTTCCGCCCTAAAGCGCGGCGATAGGACAGCAGGGTGTCAGACGAGTTAGTAGAGAGCCTCGTGGCCGCCATCAGGGCGTATTCGCGCAGATCGGGACCGACTCGACCGCAGCCCTTGCACGCGTGCGGAAGACGACGTCCTGGATGCTGCTCCTCTTCGAGGCCTGGGGAGCGGCGGCCGCAGTGGATCTATACCTACTGCTGAACTCAGCCACTGACACATGGCTGCTCGGCCTCGTGGCCTGGCTCAGCGAGTAGGGACGAACTCCGCCCCTCGGCCATTCCTGCCAGCTACGACTTCGTGGCTCCCGGACACTTCCTACTTCACTTGCAACCACTCGATATCGTTGGGCTCAGTGTCCCGCGATTTGCCACTGCAGGCAGCAGCGCGTAGTTGAAAGGGATGAGCCGCATCTACGACTA
>JBKJIA010000385.1:0-5899 GCA_046598735.1 Polyangiales bacterium | reverse complement strand
TGAGTGTCGACAACATGCTGGCGGGGCTGAACGGTAAGCCCATGCGTCATTGCGCAAATCCAGAAGTGTCGATCTAACGCCAACGAATCAGCACTTCGCAGCGGCTGTCGTCGCGCGAGACGCATTTCGTGAGCTGAATCTCCACATCAGACAGGCCCATGGCGCGAAAGATCGCCAAGTTCGACGAGCGGGTCAGCATGCAGCCGAGCGGGTGATGGCCACGCCAGCCCGTGTACCAAGTACAGATCGCCTGATCGGAGATGTACTCGGATGTGATCGTTCCGGTGTCGAAGTAAAGATCCCAAACCTGCTGCCTCAGCGCGATCCAGCGCCCGGGTGACGCTAGTTGCGAGAATGCGAAGCTGTAGATGCCATTCATCATGTTGGACATGATCGCCACCGCCGCGTCGCGCGCGATGTTCTCGAGCACGCCGTCCGTGCGCGAGCCGCTCGCAGCATCGAGCAACGCGTGCACGAGCGGCGCGGGGTACCAGCGAGACGCCAATATGCCGAGCGCCGGCGCGTTCACGTCAAACGACTCGCGCTGCGTGGCGGGCAACTTGGAGATCGCGTGCACGATCTTCGCTTGTCCGTAATGGGCCGTGTACCACTGCAAAAACTCGCGAAAAGCGAGCCCTTTGATGTTACCGGGACCAGGAGGTCTCACCGATGGAGGCGCGGGCGGTCTAACCGTTGGTGGCATCGACCCTTGCAGCGTAGCCGATTCTCGCGCACGTCAAAGATGGCTTACTTGGACAAACGCTGTTGCCCTCGATAAAAGAGGCCGCCCTGATGACTTTCCTTATCGCATTTGTAATCGCGGGCCTGAATCCGTTCGGCGGCATGTTCGTGGCGATTCCCATCGGCATCTTCAAGTTGGCCTGGCCCGCGTGGCTTGCCGTCTTTTGCGCGGTGCCACTCGCCTATATGCAAGTGGTCGCGGTCGACCTGTTGTGGAATCGCTTGGCTGCGTGGCCGGCCTGGATGGCGCTCATTGAACGTCGCCGCAGCACGCGCCTCGATAGGTTGCTCGCGCGTCGCGACGCCAATGTCTGGCTTACTGTGTTGAGTCCATGGCTTGGCCCGTGGCTCGTCATGGCTGTCGCTCGCTTCTCAGGTAAGTCTCATCGCCAAGTGGCCTTACCTTTGCTTTTGGGGCTTAGCTACGTTGGTGCGTTGGCCGGAGCGATATGCGCGCTGGCACCTCACTTACTGTCCAGATAATGGATGGCGTGCAAGCGTGCTGCTTGTACGTGTAAGTGCGCTCGGGATTCGCTGCGTTGCTCACGAAACAGCGTGTTAGGATCGGCCGCAATGCTGCGCGCTTGGATCCCCGTGCTCCTTTGCATTTCCAGCGTGGCTAGTGCGGCGGCATCGGGCTGCATCGATGCGCGAGGCAAGTTCGAAGACTTTTCAGACCGTAAGGCCGAGCAGGTCGACCGCGAGGTCGCGCACACGCCCGACAGCGGCTGCGCCATGCCTGCCACGCTCGAGCAACTAGCAGGCCGATATTTGTTCGCTCTGGCCGCCAAACCCGCCGCCGATAAGCCTATTCTCGCCCTGTTGACCGTCGTGCCAAACGCGGGCGATATCCCCGGTGGCGAGGTCTTGTTCGAGCCGCTTTCGCTCGCGGATTCGATGTCGACGGTAGGCGTCAAGAACGAGGGCACCTTCCAGCTGAAGGGTGAAGACCTGACGGTGCCGAGCTTTCACGTAGTATTGCCTGCGAACGCGAACACCGTGTTGCCCGCCGACGCAGAAGCTGACCTCCGCTTGGCGGGCTTGGTCTGCGTCCTTGGCGGCGCCGCGAGCGTGGAATCGTTTTGCGGCAGTGCGGATGGAAACATTACGGCGCCCTTGGAGCTTCCGCTCGCAGGCTCGACGTTCGGTGCGATGCGCATCGAAGAGGGTAAGCCTTGGCCCAAGTTTTTCGCTTCGTGCGAAACGGCGGTCGTGCCGTGAGGGGTTGCTCGACCTTACTGTCTACCTTACTCATCGCCACCGTTTGTGCGGGCCTGCTCGCGCCGCCTTCGCGTGCGCGCGCTTCGGGTTTCAGCACGATAGGCCTCGTGCCGGATCACTACTCGCCGATCACCACTTCGCCCGTCGCCGTGTCCACCAATCCCGCGGCTCTCAGAGCGAGCGCCGCACGGCTGACGCTGTCACTCGATGGAACGATGGCCTACCGCAGGGCGACCTACTTCCGCACGGAAAGCGACGTGCCCGAGCCCGACGATGCGGCCGGAGCGAACACCGGCCTTTCAAAGCTGAGCAACGTGTTCGCCGTGCCCAACATCGCGTCGTCGCTGACGCTCGGCGATTTTACGCTTGGCGCCGGTGTATTCGTGCCCTTTGGCGGCGCTGCGACCTGGGACCAAAACGAAGCTTTTCGCGGCGACCGGAACTACGTCGGGGCGGTCGATTCACCCGCGCGCTGGCACAACCTCTCAGGCCTTTGGGCCACGGGCACGGCCAGCGTCGCAGCGGCTTACGAGCTCAAGAAGACGGGCTTGAGCGTAGGGGTGACCGGTAGCTACGTGTACACGCAGCTCGAGATTACGCAGGCGACCACCTTCGTGCTGGATGACAACCTGACCAACGAAGGCCGTATGCACACCAAGCTTACCGGCTCCACCGGCAGCTTCGGCCTCGGTCTGCATTGGGAGGCACTGCAGGACAAGTTGTGGACAGGGCTGTCTTACCAGGCGCCACCGGGTCTTTGGCAGGGCCAAGCGCTGGCGGGTAGGTTGCGGACCGATTACGGCTCTGGCCGCGGTAATAACGATATTCGCCTGCGTCAAAACTTCCCCGACATCATGCAAGGGGGCGTGCGTTACCGTCCCGATCCGCGCTTTGAATTGCGAGCCACGGGCAACTGGCAGCGCTTTAGTGCGGTGCGCTCGCAGTGCTTGATCAGGGGCGAATCAGAATGTCGCGTCAAACAGAACGGCCTGACCGCCACGAAGAACCCAGAAGTTTTCGCGAACTTCGTACGACGCTGGCATGACAGCTTTGGCGCGCGCTTGGCCGCGAGCGCTTTCGTGAACGCACGTTGGGAGCTGTTCACGGCCGTCAGTTGGGATGGCACCGCGGTTCCGATCGGGACGCTTGAGCCCGGTCTCCTCGATGGACATGACGTGGCAGGCACCCTCGGCACTCGCATTGGCATTACCGACAACTTCGTGCTTGGCACCTCGTATATGCACCAGGTGATGATTCCCCGCGATTCCACCGGAAAAAGCACACTTGCCAACAACGACTATCCGAACCACCTCCCATCCGCTGGCGGCCGCTACAAGCAGACCGTAGGCGTGCTCAACCTGAACCTCGAGCTGCGCTTCGACGGCCCGTACTGAGCGTTCGTAGCGGGCGCGATTGGCCAAGCGGGGCGCGCCCCCATATGCTCGGCGCGATGATCGACCTGCGTTCGGACACTGTCACCAAGCCGAGTCCCGAGATGCGTCGCGCGATGGCCGACGCCGAAGTGGGCGATGACGTCTACGGCGAGGATCCCACCGCGCACAAGCTAGAAGCGCGCGTAGCCGAGCTACTTGGTAAGGAAGCCGCGCTGTTCGTTCCGTCGGGCACCATGGCCAACCAGCTGGCGTTGCTGCTGCACTGTCGCGCGGGCGACGCGGTGCTCGTCGGCGAAGGCACGCATTGCATGGTCTACGAAACTGGCGCAGCCGCCGCATGGGCGCGCGTGCAGTTCAGCATCGTGGGTAAGGGTGGTCTGTTTTCGGCAGATGAGATGGAGGCCGCCGTCGATCCGCTTGCCGACTACTTGCCGCGCTCGCGACTCGTCGTGCTCGAAAATACGCACAATCGCGGCGGCGGACGCGTGTTTCCGCAGGCTGAGGTCGAGCGCATCGCCACGCGTGCGCACGCGCGCGGTTTGTTCGTTCACCTCGATGGTGCGCGTCTGTGGAATGCGGCCGCCGCATCTGGTGTGGCGCTCCACACGCTCGCTGCGCATGCGGACACCGTAAGCGTGTGCTTCTCGAAGGGCTTGGGTGCACCCGTCGGTTCAGCGCTCGTGGGCTCGCGCGCGCACATCGTCGAAGCGCGCCGCTTTCGGAAGATGTTAGGCGGCGGCATGCGTCAGGTCGGCGTGCTGTGTGCTGCTGCGTTGATCGCGCTCGACCAGCGCGAACGTCTCCACGAAGACCACGCGCTTGCGCAACACTTAGCGAAAGGCCTCGCGCGCGACGCTGGCTGGTCCATCGACCTGTCGCGCGTCGAAACCAACATCGTCAACATCACCGTGGCAGACGGCGGGGCCCCCGCGTTGAGCGCCAAGCTCAGGCAAGCCGGCCTGCTCGTCAACGCCATGGACGCTTCAACGTTGCGCGCTGTCACCCACCGGGATGTGTCACGCGCTGACATCGATCGCGCGCTGTTGGTCTGCCGCGATGCGCAGTAGCGACTGGCTCTTGCTCGCCCTCTGCGTGAGCGCAGCGTGTGCTCCCACCTTGTCGAAACCGCGCGGCACAAAGCACCTGAGCGCGCTCGCGGAAGCAGAACGTCATCAGTTCCACGGCCGACTGGATCAAGCCGCAGCATCGTACGAACAAGCAGCGGTGTCGGCCGAACGTCGCGTGGATCGGGACGAAGCGTTATATCGAGCAAGTCGCGTTCGCGCGCGCCAGGGATCGTTCGAGCAAGCGATAGCCTTGTGCGATCGCATCGCGGAAGCAAAACCACCGTCCCGACGCACGCTGCGCGCCACGCTCGATGCTGCCCGTTATCGAATCGCGCTGGGCCAAAGCTACCAAACCGAGCGGGCCGCGAGCGACCTGCGCACGATCGTGGTCAAGCACCCGGATTCAGGCGAAGCCAAGTCGGCCTTGCGCGTGCTCCTCGGTTTGCGCGTGAGCTCGGCCGAACCTGCGCAAGCACTCGCATTCGTGCAAACGCTCGCCCACGAAGTCAAAGCCGGCTTTGCGGCCGAATCATTGATGTACGAAGAGTCCGCACTTCTGATCGCGCTCGATCGCAAACCGGAAGCGCGCACGTTGCTCGAAGCGCAGGTGAAGCGCTTCCCTTACCCTCAGGGCGGCCTGTGGGACGATGGCCTGTGGCGCCTTGCCGATCTGGCGGAGCAAGCCGGCGATCCCCGCGCCGCTGTGGCCTACCTCGAACAGATGATCGCCGTGCACGAAACCGCTCATCTGATCGGCACGTACACGCGTCCGCGTTTTTCGCAGGCAGCCTTGCGCATTGCACGCATCTATCGCGACGACATCGCGGATCTCGACGCGGCCGTGCGCGCCTTTCGCCACACGCGCAACGAGTTCCCGACCTCGCTCGTCGTCGACGATGCCCTCGAAGAAGAAGCCGAAATCTGGCTGTCGCGCGGCAACAAAAGCCAAGGCTGCGCGCTGCTCAAGCAACTGCTTGCACAACACGAAGTGGGTGCCGCACGCCGCAAAGCCAGCGCGCGCTTGGCCGCAGACTGTCAGTAGCTTTCAGGCTCAAGCGGCACCAACACGACGCATCGTGTGGTGAGAAGGCTCAGAGCGCGTCGTCGTCGGGCGTGACGACTTCGACTTCGTCGCCGTCGTCATCTTCATCGTCGACTTCTTCGACTTCTTCGACTTCTTCTTCTTCCTCTTCGTCCACGACAGCGCGTGCGTACTTGAGGTCGATGCCTACGTCGACCAATGCGGATGCGAGCAATTCGAAGAGTTCATCGACATCATCGCCGGACCATTCATCGAGTAGCTCCGACAAGAAATCGTAGAAATCGCCGCTATCGATGCGACGCTCGATCTCTTCGATCTGCTCTTCGGTGAACGCTTCCATGATGTCTTCACGAAGCGTGTCAGTATCACCTTCCTCGACCGCTTCATCCGCGGAAATCTTGATCTGCTTTACGGCGCGTTTGTCGAGGTAGATA
>JBKJIA010000337.1:0-3306 GCA_046598735.1 Polyangiales bacterium | reverse complement strand
GTCCGCTTGCTTGCGGTGCACCTCAAGTCAGCTTGCTTTGAGGAATCCCTAGACAGTTCGAATACAAGCTGCAAGACACTCAAGCAGCAGGTGGTTCCGCTTGAGGCTTGGATCGATGGCAGGGCAGCCGACAAGGTACCATTCGCCGTATTGGGTGACTTCAATCGCAGATTCGACGCGCCGAGCGATACCATGTTCGAGGACCTCAGCGATGGCGAGCCCGAGAACGCCAATCTATTGCGTGTCACCGAGGGGCGCACCTCTGAGTGTCGCAGTGGCGAGTTTCCCGTCTACATCGATCACATCCTGCTCGACCCCCATGCCGCATCCTGGCTTGTCGGCGGCTCATTCCAGCAGGTCCTGTACAGCGCCTCCGACATCGGTCTAACCTTATCCGACCACTGTCCTATCAGCGTACGCCTTGCGGTGCTCCCACCCCAATGAGGGGAGCTGGTAGCTTTTGATTCCGGAATAGGCCCCGAGACTCTTTTCTTGGCTTAGCCACCGAATTCTATTCGTCGTGGCACGGAGTGATGCGCGACAATCGCGAGGTTGAGGGCCAGCGCCGATGAAACTGTTTCTTTACCTGATGATGACCGTATTTCTTTCGCTGAGTGCGCCACCTCTGGTGCACGCGGATGCAGAGAGTGATGCGGGGAGGAAGGCGAGCCAGCATTTCCGCCGCGGCGTATCCTTATATCGGGAAGGAGCCTTCCGTGCCGCGTTGATCGAGTTTGAGCGTGGCTACGCGGTCAAACCCCACTACCGTCTACTCTACAACATGGGTGAGACTTACCTTCAGTTGGCAGAGTATTTGGCTGCGAGTGACACCTTACTGAGGTACCTGGAAGAGGGAGGGACCGAGATCCCGCCCGAGCGCCGCGATGATGTCGAACAAAAGCTCGCGCGCCTGCGTGAACGCGTGGCTCTCATCTCGGTATCCGTGAATCGCGCGGGTGCGGAAATCTTCATCGACGACAAGTCGGTGGGCACAAGTCCGATGGTGCGCGGTGTGAGTGTCAATGTCGGACGCCACCGTGTCAGTGTTCGGAGCTCCGACGGAGCCACCGCGTCGGAAGTGGTGGATCTGGCAGGCGGCGACGTCAAAGAGCTCAGCTTTGCCCTAGAGGAGAAAGTCCGGCAGGCCACCCCCGCGGCGATACCCGCGCCGGTGGCGGGATCTCCCAACCAAGAACGTGCAGAGCCAGCTCCGTCGTCCCTCTACCGCAAGCTTGCCTTGGGGAGTTTCGTAGGCGCAGGAGTGCTGGCGGCTGGCACGATCACCGGAGTGTTCCTGCAACGTGGAATGCTTCAGTCCTACAAGGATGCTGCGGACGCGCCCGGCGCGGACCCCAACGACCTGGCCTCTAAGAATGAGGCGGCCTGGCGAGCGGCGGTCGTGACTGACGTCCTGGGGGGACTTACCGTGGCTGCTGCGGCGGCCGGAGTCACCTTCTTGGTCATGGACCGGAAGAACGAGGATCCCGACCAGCCGGAGTTGAGCATCGGGTTTGCGGGTGCGCGGTTGCTTCTGCAGGGGGGCTTCTAGATGCGCGTCGGAGCATTCGCACTTCTGCTGCTCGGAAGTTGCACCCTCGTCTCGGATCTGGACTATCGGAAGTGCGATACGGATTCGGACTGTGCTGATGGCGGAACCTGCAGCGCAAACAATTTCTGCATTCTTCCGGTCGAGGGGACTTTGCAGTGCGACGCCACCAACTCATGCGACGACGGTGAAGTCTGCGTGAACGGGCAGTGCGTGGCCGAAGAGGTCGCCAGATGGGGATGCGTTGCGGACTTACCCGCGGAGCCCATCACCGGCAGCGAAGCGGTCACATTGCGCATGCGGGTCCAGAAGCGCAATGGTAAGGAGACCGCGCCTGTGAGCACTGCCGTGACGGCCGTGGCCTGCAAGCAGTCAAGTTGTGAAGAGGCGCTCGGACCGTTTGCAGTGGACTCTACTGGCGCGGTCGATGTGGTGGTCGAACGGGGGTTTGTGGGCTTTGTAAAGCTCACGGCTGAGGGGCTACGCGACACCCTCTATCAACTGCAGTCACCCGTCAACGTGGACCGATCCGCGCCCCTGGACGTAGTGATGTTAGGCGATGCTGATGTGACTGACCTCAGCAAGGCTGCGGGCGTGGAAGTCGACGCCACGACAGGGGCGGTCGTGCTGTTTCAGATCCTCAACTGCATCGCCGAGCGTTCTGACGACGTGAGCGTGGTAGTGGTCGGTCAAGTGCCTTCTATCGACATCTTCTACCTTGCGCCCGACCAGACCGCGCTGCGGGGTGCAACGGCCACGAGCGCGGCCGGTGTCGCGCTTGCTACCGATGCCCCGACCGGAACTGCACAGTTCAGATTGGTGCGTGAGAGCAGCGGCAAAGCCATCGATTCCCTGGAAGTCGCGACGAGCGCGGGTACCGTCACCTACGTGTCCTACGAGTTCGGCCAGTAGCCTTGGACCGGACCCAGCTTTCAGCCGACGCGCGCGGCAGGAGTTCCGTGACGCTGTAGCTGCGCCACGAAGATAGCGCTCTCACGATGGGCGGAGCTTGCTGCCCCTGGCCTTCTGGAGCGCGCGATAGACAGCGCGCAGATCGCCTCGACGCAAGAGCCGCCCAAGGGCGCGGCTGTGTTCATCGGAGCTTTGGAGTAGCGCCAACGCCAGGGCCGTGAGCGCCCAGCGCGGCACACTCAGGGCGGGTTCGTCAGTACGCTCACGGAAGGCCTGCTTGCGACAGGCGTCCGAGCAGAACCGGCGGGGTCGACCGCGGCCTTCGAACGGGAGGCGCGCTCCGCAGCATTGGCACTTGATAGGCTGAAACGGCATGTCGTCCCGGCCCTCACTCAGTGGCGGCCGTGGCCACCGAGTGAGGCGTGATTGCGGACTTCACGCGGGTAGCCACGCATGAATTCCTCCATCACGCGCTTTCGTGCGGGCAGGAACGTGCTGGTCAAAGCGTCGGAGATCGGGTAACGCAGAACGCCGTCGACCTCTTCCAGGGTGCGCTCGTCGACGTGCGTGAAGCCCAGCGAGGCGGGCCAGGTCAGGCCTGCACCGAGATCACGACCGTTCGAGAAGCGGTGGCATCCGGCGCAGGACTGGGTCTGCGCACGCGCGACGATATCGATGGGCTCGAGGTCCGAGCCGATGCGATCGAGCTCCTCCTGAATGCCTTCTGCGAGCTCACTCTCGTCCGAGAACTGGGCGAGGTAGTCGGTCTCGATGCCGCCGGAGGCCTGACTCTGGGCAGAGTTGAAGACATCGTCGACCTGCATGGCGATCGAAGTCACTTCGTCCGC
>JBKJIA010000307.1:0-5884 GCA_046598735.1 Polyangiales bacterium | reverse complement strand
AGGCTCGGTCGTAATTGCCGTTGGAGCGGCCGAAGGGGCTTTCGCCTCGTCGTCACCGAACAGGGCGCTCAGCACGAACAGCGCGAGCACGAGACCCACGAGGTAGGGCGCCATGCGTTTGACATCGAAGCCCGTAAGGCCGCCGCCTGCGCTTGCGGACGGCAGCTCCGCGATGCGCCTGAGTGTGTCGCGTACTTCCGTGGCCGATTGCGGACGTTCTTGCTTGTTCCATGCGAGCAAACGCTGCACGAGCCCGCTCAGCTCCGTTGCGGCCGGCGAAGAGCCGAGTGTGAGCGCCGGGGGAATCGAGTTGAACTGTTTTGCGAAGATGGCCGTGACGTCGTCACCGTCGAACAAGCGCTCGCCGCGGCACAATTCCCACAGCATCACGCCCAGCGCGTACAGATCCGTACGATGATCGATTTCGCCTGCGGTCGCCTGCTCGGGCGACATGTAGCCCGGCGTGCCGAGGATCGTGCCCGCTTGCGTGAGTGGTTTTGAAGTCTCCACGCTGATGCGTTCTGCGCGCCCCGTCAGGCTTGCTACGCCGAAATCGAGCACTTTGCATGACTCGGTGCCGTCTGAACGCGTCTCGAGCAAGACGTTATCCGGCTTGAGATCACGGTGCACGATGCCGACGGCATGGGCCGCACTCAACGCGTCTGCGATCTGCGCGCCGATCAAACAAGCTCGCTTCAAATCGAGCTTACCCTTTTCATCGATCTCAACCTGCAGGCTATGTCCGCGTACCCACGGCATGACCATGAACGCCACACCGTCAGGCAGCTGATCGAAGTCGATGGCGGACGCGATGTGAGGATGATCGAGCTGCCCCGTGGCCAAAGCCTCGCGACGAAAGCGCAGCAGCAGGTCTTCGTTCGCAGCAAGCTCGGGATGGATCACTTTGAAAGCGACCTTACGCATGAGCTGCATGTGCTCGGCGACGTACACCACGCCCATGCCACCTTCGCCGATGCGATCGAGCACGCGATAGCGACCGGCGATTTCGCGGCCAGTCCAGTCGCTTGGATCGGCGTTGGGCGCTTGGGCCACCGGCGCCGCGAGCAGGGTCGGCTGCTCACCCGTCACGATGCGCGGGTCGCTGGCAGTCTTGGGCGCTTCGCCTGGCTTGCTCATGGGCAGCTCACCTTACAATGCGGAAGCTCCAAGGAAAACCCTGCGTGTCTCGACGGTTAGGGGTCTAACGGGCCGTCGGACTCGGGGACGGCTGTGTAGCGCTGTGCCCGCCGCGCACGTGATGTGCTCCCACGTGCTAGAGCGTGCGCGATGTCGTCGCCTGCAAAATCCCTTGAAACACAGCTCGCACGTGAGCTCGGTCGCTGTATCGCCGACTTCAAGCTGATCGAAGAGGGCGACCGCATCATGGTGTGCCTGAGTGGCGGCAAAGACAGCTACACGCTCCTGCATTTGCTCGAACGGGCGCGAAGGCGGGCGCCGATCAAGTTTTCTCTGCTCGCCGTGCACCTCGATCAAGGTCATCCCGGCTACGACGGCTCACCGCTCAAGAACTGGCTGGTCGAGCACGAGCACGAGCATCGTATCTTGAGCGAGAACACCTATCGCATCGTCACCGAGCACGTGCCGGAGGGTAAGACTTACTGTTCGCTCTGTTCGCGTTTGCGTCGCGGCGTGCTGTACAACGCGGCGCAAGAGCTCGGCTGCACCAAGATTGCGCTCGGTCATCATCGCGACGATGCGATCGAAACCTTGATGCTCAACCTCATGTTCACAGGCCAGCTCAAAGCGATGCCGCCCAAGCTGATGAGCGATGACGGACGCAACGTGGTGATCCGCCCCCTTCTGTACTCGGGCGAAGCGACGATCGCAGCCTTTGCCGCGCAGCAGCAGTTTCCGATCTTACCGTGTGACTTGTGCGGCTCCCAAGACAACCTGATGCGGCAACAGGTGAAGCGCTTGTTGGGCGAGCTCGAAAAGAGTGCGCCGCAGGTGCGCGAGAGCATGTTGGCCGCGTTGACGAACGTGCGCGCATCGCACCTGCTCGATGCAAGCTTGTGGCAAAAGCTGGGGCTCAAGGTCGCAGACGACGCCAGCGATCCATTCGCGCCCGTGATCTCGGCTGCTACGGCGGCCGGCGCTGGGGCAAGCGTGCTACCCACGCCCAAATCCCTACGCGTGATCGCTTAATCAGCCTGCGAACCGTTATCTGACGGTCGAACGCAGATGTTTTTGGGAGCTGGCTGTGTCCGCGTTGCTGGGCGCGCGTTATCATGCGCGGCAACATGATCCGGATTGTGCGCTCGCTTGTGCTCTCGTCGTTGCTCGTTTCCATCACGGCCGCCATCACAGCCGCTACTGGCGTTGCGCGTGCGGAAGATCGCACCGTCGATCCCTGGACGCCGCCGCCGGACCAGACCGGCTTCACCATGTTTCCGAGCACGCGCGTGCCGGGCGCCTGGGGCTTTGATGGCATGTTGTGGCTCGATTACGGGCTCGATACGTTGGAGCCCCCGCTTGCGAGCGGCACGTTGCATCTCGTTCAACACCGCGTAGCAGCGGCCGTCAGCGGACAGGTCGGGTTGTGGGGACGAGGCGCGATAGCGCTGCGCCTGCCGGCCGTGTTGCAGCAAACGGGCGACGATGTGCCCGGCTTCAAGCTCGCAAGCCAAGCCCTGGGCAATCCCGCAGTCGATGGCCGCGTGCGCGTAATCGGCGCAGCGTCGCGTCCAGATGGCAGCGTACAGGATGGCGCAGCGTTGGCCGTGCGCGGCGTGGTCACGCTGCCAGTCGGCACGTCCAAGGCCTATTTTGCCGACGATTTCGTGCGCACGGAGTTATCACTCATCAGCGATGTCGAAGCGTTTGGACTCGGAGTTGGTGCGTCGCTCGGCTATCGGCATCGCTTCATCGACAAGGCCGAGCGCGATGCGCTGGGCAAGGATGCCGGCGAAGATAACGTGCATATCGCCGCCGGTCTCAAGATTCCGTTTCCGCTGATTGCGATGGCCAAGCCCGGCAAAGTGCAAGAGAGCGCACTCGTCGAAATCGATGTGGGCACCGATCCGCGCGACGCATTCGCGAAGAACACCACACCGCTGGAAGGGCGCCTCAGCTATCGCATCATCGCCTCGGACTATGCCCTTTCGCTCGGCGGCGGCGCGTCGCTCAATCAGGCCTGGGGCGTGCCGGACTTGCGCATGCTGGCGGGCTTCAGCTATTCGCCGCGCAAACACGACCAGGACGCGGACGGCGTGGCCGACGACGACGATCAATGCGAGCACTTAGCGGAAGACCGCGACGGCTTCGAAGACGGCGACGGTTGCCCGGAACCGGACAACGACGAAGACATGATCTTGGACGAAGACGATCGTTGTCCGGTGGAGGCCGCGGAAGTCGGGCAAGACGAAGATGAGGACGGTTGTACGGATCCTTGAGAGGGCGTGCGTCGCAAAAAGCGCGCAGGGGAACGCCCGAACGGGAGGCCGCCGCGAGAACCGCGAGGAGCACGTGCTCGGTGCCGGCAGCGCGCCGCAATGGGGCGCCTTCGGGGCAGGTTAGTGCTGCCCGCGCGGAAGTGGGGGCAGGCGCAGGCAGCGCGTCGCGGATCCGTCTTCGCGTCTAGGTCGTACGGCTTGGGGTGGCCGTGGGCATTGGTGCGCATGAGCGCCTGCGGCGCTCGCTTGAGTTGACAAGGCGTGCTGCTGGCAAGGTCTTACGGTTAGTGCGGTCAGATGTCGGGGCGCTCCATGCGCTGCCCGCGCCTGCCCCCACTCCCGCGCGGGGTTGTGCTGACGTGGGGCGCCTGGAGTAAGGGGGGACGTAGGCGTTGGTCGACGAGATCTTGCACAGTACATTTGCCAAGTTGCGCAACCGTTCTTTCTCACAGTGTATCCCCAATCACCCCAAGCGAATTATTCGACTGTTACACCAGGTTTGTCGCTTGCGCGGAGGTCGACCCTCAGGCTACTCCACCCCACTAAGGTCAGTTCCTACTCCCCACGGCAGTTGGAACTGACAGGTTACTGAATGCCCGGCTCGCGCGATGCGACCTTACGGTTCATTGGCGCGAGGATTGGTGTGGAGGACTCATGCGTTCCGTCTCTTCGCTTGTCCGCTATCTCTCGCTTGCTGCCCTTTGGCTTGGTGCTTGTCAGCTTTCTGATCAGGCATCGCTTGGTCCCAACGACGGTGGAGGCATGGAAGGTGGCGTCGCGCTACGCTCGACCGCGCAGGCGTTGAGCGCCAGCTCCCTGTGTGGGAATTCGGCCGGCCTCCAAGCTGGCTCACCTTGGGGCATGCGGGCTGGCTGCCCAGGCGCCGGGTCGAGGAGTCTAGAGCTCGGACCCGTCACGCCAGGAGAAAACTGGGCCTTTGATACCCGGCAAGATGTTCGAAGTAGCGATGTGGTGACGGCGACAGGGGAGCTGCTGATCGGCGGCGATAACGGAATTTTCTATAAGATAAATCCGAGCACCGGGTTGGTACTCCAGCAGATCGACCTCCGCACCCCTCTCAAAGGCTCGGCCGCGATATCGAATTCCAACACAGTCTATATCGGGGGTGCGAACAGCTTATTCGCCATCGATCTTAACTCCTTCTCGCCAAAACCCAATTGGCCTTACGCCACAGGTGGCGCGACAAGCTCCCCTTTGATTCTCGCAGACAACACTGTGATCGTGGGCACGGCTGCGAAAACGGTTCTCGCGCTGACGCCAGCCGGCACAAAGAAATGGAGCTACACCACCACAGCGAGTGCTGCGGGAAGCTCGCCTGTGGTGTCACCCGATGGCTTGCGTATTCATATCGGCACGTCCGACGGGTACCTAGTTACACTCAACGCCAGCACGGGCGCCCTCGCATACCCTAAGACTAAGCTTTCTACAGGAGCAACCTCGCCCGCAATTACGAAGCTCGGTTTGGTAGTGGTAGGTTCGGCGGATAAGGTCTACGGGATTGACAGTCTAACGGGCACTATATCCTGGCAACGATCTCTAGGTTCCGGCACCGTTGCTTCGCCTGCCGTGAGCAGCGAAGGAGCGATCAGGGTAGGCATCAACTCCGGAGTCTTCGCGGGAGGCGCCCTATTCTCGCTGAGAGCCTGGGATGGGCTTCCTATCTGGAGCGTGCCGACACTCGGGGGCATCGAAACCACGCCAGTCCTTGATGCCAACGACTCGTCCTACTTCGGAGCTAACGACGGCGTAGTCCTGGGAGTAAGCTCGGCGGGGAAGATCTTCTTCAAGCATGTGATGCCGAACGGTGCCCTCGCCGGCGTGCGGTCATCGGCTGTGATTTCTCGCGGGCAGTTAATCGTGGGAGGCGATGACAACTGGATTCGTTCGGTGGGCTTGAACGCCCCGACGGCCTTACTGCCTGCAGGTGCCACCTGTACCACTGACACTGAGTGCGAGCCACAACTAATATGTGGTGTTGGCATTGGCGCGCGCTTTGGTAAGGCTGCCGGCAGCAACGCGTGTTGGATACCGAGTTGCGAGAATAAGGTAAAGGACCCACTAGAGACCGAACTCGATTGCGGCGGACCGTGCGGCTCGTGCACGAATGTCTGCTCTCAAGGATGCACGCTGGGCAGCCAGGTAACTCCGCCCGCGCTTGAGGTACTAAGTTTTTCCAAGGGCTCGTTCACGCGCGGCAGCATCGCTACTTATCAAGTCGGAGCGAATAAGGTCGCGGTCGCACGCGGTGACCAGCTTCGTTACGAGGATCGTGGCGATGGCAACGGGCGCGTAGCGCTGTTCGAAGGACCGCGGACCAACCGCGTCGTGTGGTCGGAAGCGATGGGCCATACGCCGGAGTGGTGGACCGGAGCCGCTCAAAGTCCGACCATGACGTTGACGGAAGATGCGGTCGTAGGCCCGACCGGCGTGCAAACCGCCGACAGGTGGCA
>JBKJIA010000599.1:0-2909 GCA_046598735.1 Polyangiales bacterium | reverse complement strand
ACGCGATCAAGCTGCCCAAGAGGACATACAGCACTTGCATCCCGAAGGAGAACAGGACCCGCGCGGACGAAGAAGCGTACGAGCTCAGCAAGCGCGGGCTCGCTGCATGGATCGCCGTGAAGCAGTGGGAGATCGTGCACGGCAAGAGCCTGGAAGACGAAGGCAAGAAGACGCAAACAGCGACTGTCCCCTACACGGGTGGTAGTCGCACGCTGAGTAGCGACAGTGTTTGCTCCTCAGCCTGCGTAGACGCACGCGAGCGAGGTTGGGTCGTTGCAGGGCGCAACGTGTTCGACCGTCCGCCTCATTTCACCGGACACAACTCGCGGAACTTCTACGGGCAAGACATCGTGACCGGCGTCGCCGAAACGAGCTCCTGGTACCACCTCAACATGATCCTCAATCCCGGCTATCGCATCATGGCGCCCAGCCACTTTGCCTACGTTTGCAGTCACGTCGAGATCCTGCAGGCCGAGTCGGGTGTTGACCAAGGCTTCCGATTCTGGGCTTCCATGATCAAGCAGCGCCAGGTTCAGACGAATGGCTTGTATGGCGCCGAGACCGGCAACGATCTACGCACTTCCCAGCCTCACGTCTACTACAAGGCCAACCGCAATGGCACCTCGCAGACGCAGGCCTCTGTGGGTCAGCCGCTCTGGGGTTATCTCGCCCAAGCCATGGTGCAAGACTTCGTCGCGGACGCAAACCGTGCGACCCGGGCGGAATGGGAGGCCGCTGTCAACAATAGCGCAGTGCAAGACTGGGACAGCACGGATTTCAGTACCGGCACCACCTTCGACACCGATAAGTTCCAGGGTCGCAACACCTACCGCGTGATTCCGAGACTGCGTGAGATCGGCGTGCCCTCCGCCGTAGTCAGCAGCCTTATCGACTGGAGTAAGAAGACCTGGCCGTATGGGCCTTGGGATTCACTAAGGTAGACAACGACGACCCTTTGGTCGTCGTCGCTTTTCGCGCCCGATGTCTGGGAGTCGCCTCCCCGCATCGGGCCGCCCTCGTGAAACGTTTCGAGTGGCCTCCGCATAATGGGGACGGTTCTGCATACGTGACAAGTCACATCCGCATCATCGCGGCGGCTTCGGAGGGGCCACTTGCCGCGTGGGCGAAGCGGGTACGCGGGGATGGCCAGTTCAATCGGCGCTTCGGTCGCCTTGTTTACTCTGAGACCGACGCGGTCACGAACGTCGACTACCAACCAGCGCTGGCGATCGACGCCACGCCCCAGGTGTACAAGGAAGGGCAAGCTGCACGTGCTCGGCGGCTTGGATGCGGTTAGTAGGGAGATGCTCCGGCACGAGGTTCTTACGCCGTAGTTAATCAACTCGGCGGCACCCCCTTGATCATCAGTTGCCGGTGATGCCGTAAAGCGGCAGCGCGTTTCCGCCGATTATGCGGATTGGCTCCGTGCCGCGACCCTCAGTCACGGAGACGCGAAGGCCATGATCCGACGGGTCCCCCATACGGTGCCCGGCGAACCAGCGCTTTGAGCCGCAATCGCCGTAGACTGGCCAGGCGCCGCCGCTAGCGGCAAAGACCTGCTCACT
The DNA here is from genome assembly GCA_046598735.1 of Polyangiales bacterium. Lineage (GTDB taxonomy): Bacteria > Myxococcota_A > Polyangia > Polyangiales > DASUME01 > DASUME01. Next base: position 1,344 of record JBKJIA010000599.1, on the reverse strand, counting down.
CCAATTGTCCGGGCTGCCGCGCGACACCCAGGCTCCTGAGCTCAGGTTGCCCAACATCCAAAGTCCGTTGGAGTAGTGGAGGCCGTAGTAAGTACCCGGTGGTGCACCGCAGCTGGTCCACTGCTCTCCGCGCGTATCGGAGTAGTAACAGGTGCTCTTGCCTGCCGCGACCCAGCGGTCCGCCACGACCACGATCTGTTTGAAGTCGCCGGTCCCTAATGTCTGGGTGTGCCAACTCGACACCACCTCGGGGTCGTCGGAGTATGAAATCTGACCCGCGTCACCCACCGCGATCAACCGTCCGGCATGGTACGCAAAGCTCTCGATCGACGTGCCGTTCCAGCCTTTAGGCTCGCCGGTCGACCCGAAGCTGAGCCCGTCGTCGTAGGACACCGCGAGCCGGCCATCCTCGGAACCGAGAAACCACAGGCCGTCTGCATATCCGACGCCCTGCGCGCTGGTGATGCCTTGCCAATGGTTCAGCGGCTTGACCGTCCAAGTCGCCCCGTCCACGGACCGTGCCCAGGTTACGTCATTGCCGTTTGAGTTGTTGACAAGCCAGGTTCCTCGCTGGTGAACGACGTCTTCCCAGTTGGGCGACCTCGTAACTCCTGCCTTTGCACCCGGAGTGCGGTTGGACCAAGTTTGGCCATGGTCGGTGCTGACGTGAACTTGATCGCCATAGCCGACCGCCACCAACATCGACGACGAGCGACAGAAGCTGGGATCGCAAGCGTCGCCCACGCTGTCATTGTCTCCGTCATCCTGCCAAGGATTAGCTGCAAGCGCACAGTTGTCGTCACATCCCTCGCGAACGCCATCGCGGCACGGAGCATCGCCTTTCACGCCGGACCGGTCGCCATCACTCGAGATGTCATCGCCATCCGGGTCCAGGCAGCCAGCGTCGCTCGGCTCGCACCGGAAGGCTGCTCCGGCATCCTTGGCTATTGCAGCGTCTCCTTCTCCGGCGTCGCGCGGAGTCGCCTCACAGCCGCCGCCGCGCAGGGGCTTGGTGCCAACCGGACAGGTAACCGTTGAATCGGGGGCCTGTGGCTCGGAGCCGTCCCTTGCGCTGCCCGGCGACGGAGGCTGACCCGCATCGGACTGGCTCAGCGCACCCAGCACACAGCGCTTGGTGTCCGTGTCGCAGGTCCAGCCAGCACTACAGGGACATCGCTTGCCGGTCAGGTCGACTTCGGGAATGTGGCATCCAAAGGAGCTCAGGCTTGCCACCAACAACACCAGAAAATTGGCTAGGCACCCAGCCAGTTCGATGCGCATCGTTCTATATGTCACTGGGTGTCCAAAAGCTTCACCGCTGTCGGCTCGTCTAGCGTGCGCTAG
>JBKJIA010000393.1:0-12778 GCA_046598735.1 Polyangiales bacterium | reverse complement strand
CGACCGCACTTGCGCGCATCGATCACAGCGGCTCAGCGAGCGGCGCATCCGCACGCGGCCTGCTTCTGTCTGACACTGATCCGACTGCGTGGTCCCAGGCCGCGTGCGGATGCGCCGCTCGCTGAGCCGCTGTGATCGATGCGCGCAAGTGCGGTCGAAGGCGCAAGCACGATGCGAGGCGGACGCGTGCGGATCCTTCGCAATGTGCGCGCCACCCGTGTGGTTTCTCCGCGCTCGAGCTGCTTGTGAAGCTCGGGTAGAGCCTCTTCATTGCGAGCTTCCAGGGCCGCGAGCTGCGCGTGCACGCGCAAGCGGTCTGCTTTCAAACCCTCAGACAGCGAATCCAGGTGCGCCTCGGCGCGCACGGCCAACCTATCGGCGACTGCACCACCTAGCTCCTCGGCCTGCGTGATGAGCTTGCGCACGCAGTCACATGCCGGTGCATCGAAGCCGCGAGCACCATCCGACTCGAGCGCATCGAGGGCCCCTTCGAGGGAAACCAGGTCCATCTAAGGCGCGTTCCCCTGAGCTCGCAGCGGTTGAGGGCGCGGTACAGGCGACATTTCCACGCGCCGATTCTTGGCGCGATTGTCGTCTGTATCGTTCGGCGCGACGGGATGGTTTTCGCCAAAGCCGGCCGCAAACAGGGCCTCTTGCGGCACACCCGCTTCGCGCAGACCGCGTACGACCGTGAGCGCTCGCTGCATACTCAGCTCCCAATTGTCTTGGTAACTGCGCATGGCACCGCGCATTTGCAGGTCGTCGGTAAAGCCGCTGACCATCAAAGATTCACTCTTCGAGGCGAGGTACGTAGCAAGCGGCGGCGCCATCTCTCGCAACAAGCGCTGGCCTTCGCCGCGCAATTCGGCCGAGTTGAGCGCGAACAACACGCTGCCGCGAATCCCGATGCGACCCTCGGTGAACGTAATCAGCCCCGCGCGCAGTGGACCGGCCAGCGCGGTTTCAAGCTGACTCAGGCGCTTGGTTGCGACCTGACGCTCAGCACGTTCGTTCGCAAGGTCGTGGGCCATGCTCACGTCAAAGCTCACGATCCATACGAAAAACAGCACGAACACGCCAAGCAAACACGCCATCAGATCGCCAAAGGCCGTCCAGATCGGCAACGATGCATTCGCATCTTCGTCAGGCGGAAACATCGGAGTGCTCCGCGTGCGCGTGCTCGCCCGTTCCCTGGCCTTGTGTAGTAGACGACACGCGCAAGGTTCGTAGCTGTTCGAACAGCTCGCGCTGGAACTGCAGCTGACGTGCGAACACTTCCTGCGTCGATGCCAACTGATCACCTAGTGCATCCGCCGCAGCACCACGACCGGCACGCTCCACTGCGCCTTCGATCTCACCCAGGCTCTCGATCCAAGTCTTCGCGGCTTCGCGCTGACGTTCGACGCTGGCCGCAAACATCTCCGCGACGGCCGCCATCTCGATGCTGTTGGCCTTGAGCACGCTTGCGGCTTCATGGACGAGTGTCGTGGTGCTTTCCAGACTCTTGCCGAGGCCCTGCGCATGCGCGTTGAGCTCGTCCGAGAGGGCTTTTGCGTGGCCGGTCTGGTGTACTTCGAGCGACGCGAGCACCTGCTGCAGACCCTGCGCGCCCGACGTCAACGCCTCGAACGCGGCCTTGGCACGCTCTGCTTGGTCCGCATCGGATTGGGCGCGTTGAGCCAGCACTTCGTCGATGCGTAGCGCCGTACCACCCAAGCTATCGTTGAGCCGTTGTGTGACCTGCTCGGTGTGTTCGGTGCGCAGAAGGTCAGATTCTTCAGCCGACTTTGCAAGTCGTTCCCAGCGCGTCGACATTGCAAGCTCCCGGGCCTGAGCATCTTGAATGAATCGTTCGCCCAGTTTGGCGATGGCTGCGAGCTCTTCGCGGCCCTGGCTTGCGTGCTCTTTGGCGGTGTCTTCCATGCGTTGTGCGAGATCCCCGAGCAACGTGCTCGCCTCTGCACGTCGCGCCGCCGCATCGTCGCTCAGCTGCGTGTTCAGCCCACGGGCCGCAGCTGCAATCGCAGCCACGTGCGCAGTCGCTTGCTCACGATGCAGGCCCAAGACTTGAGCCTGATCTTCCGCATGGCGGCGCAGCATCGTGTCCACGACCTCAAGCCGGTTTTGCGCTTCGATCCCGCGTGCGCTGGCATCCTGCTCGACCCATTCGCGCATCGAAAGCAGCTCGTCGCGCACGGCTTTACGCATGCCTTCGTCGGCTTCGCGGCGACCTTTGATATCGCGCTCGAGTGCTTCGAGCACTGCGTTCATATGGCGCGCCGCCGCTTCGCCCGTCTGCGCAACCGACTGTTTGATGAGCGGGGCGACGGTGTCGTGCATGCTCTTGGCAGCAAGCGACGCCGACTTGCCCAGGTCATCGCCCAAACGACTCACAGCATCCACGATCGCCTTACGCTGTGACTCGGCCGCGGCGGCATGCGCGCTCTCCCAGCGAGCAGCCAACGTATCGAGCGTGCCGGCTGCTTTGGCAAGGGAGCTTGCCGCGATCGGCAACGCTTCGCCCTGCTCTGCCAGCTTGTCGAGAGAATCGAGCTGTCTGCGCAAGGGCGACAAGCCGCGCAGGGGACCATTGGCATACGCATGCACGAACGCGAGCGCACGCGCTTCTGCACGGCGCACCACTACCGCCGCCAGGCCGAGCATGGCCGACGCCATCACGCCCGCGGCCGAACAACCAAAGCTACGCGTCAAACCACGCATGGGACCTGACAGTCCAGTGCGCAACGCATCGACGTTCGTGCTCTCCGTCAGCGCTAAGCCAGCACCGCGCAAGGTCTCGAACAGACCCAGCAACGTGCCGAGCAAGCCGAGCATGACCATCAAGCCCACAAGGTAAGGTGTGAAGCTCTCACGCACGGGCGGCGTGGAGGCGTGTTCGATGCGTGCGCGCAAAAACGCCTTCAAACCAGGGCTTGCTGCATCCACCGCGTCATCGGTCGCAGGCACGGGCAAGCGCTGCGTTTCGGTTTCGATGTCGGCCGCACGCACCAAGCGCGTGAACAACTCCACGAAGCCGAGCGCAAAGCCCACACCCATGGCCGCGACGATACTCAGCGCCAGTACGTCACTGCCGAGGTAGATGCCGGCGGTACGGACGATCACGAGCATGCCCAAGGCACCGGGCAGTCCCACCGCGATGAAACGGGCTCCGGTCGACGAGAGCTTTGCTGCTTGCTTCATGTTTCCTCCGCGTGGGCGGCTGCGCGCACCAGGCCTTCGAGTCCCCGCCGCATGTGGCCAAACAACGCCTTGGCCATGCGTACGCAGCGCTCGCGATAGCGCTCGATCCAACCGTCTTCGTCGGTCCACGACAGCAACGTGTCGTGTGTGATCTCCGCGTCCAGTGCCTCGACGGCGTGGGCACAAGCGCGCACAAAGGTAAGGTATGCCGCGTGCTCCATCCGGTCGTACAGCTCGCTCATCTTGGCTTGCATGCTGCGCGTCAGGGCCGCATCCAAACGCTCAAGCTTGTCGGCCCTGGGCCCGAGTGCGCGCACGTCGTGCACAATCTCCCACCGTAAGGTGGCCACGTGCGCCTGCGCCTGCCGCAAGCTCGTGCTGAACGCATCGCGAAAAGGCCCGCTCAGCTCATTCGCCAAGCGCTGCACCACGGTTTCGGATCGATCACCCGCAACGCCATGGCGCGCCACAATCGCGATCAACTCATCCACGGTGGGTATGCGCGGCGCACGACGCCCGAGAATCGGCCGCAGGGCGGTAGGCTCGAGGGCATCCAGGCGCGCCCGCACGTCTTCGAGCAAGCGCTCTCCCAAGCTGCCCGCATTCGGATTGGGCGCAACGTTGGAATCACCGCTTTCGAGCAGCTCGGCCAACGCCACGCTGCCTGGGAAGTCCATCAGCGCGGCGAGCACTTCAGCGGGGTTCTGAGACACGGCCCGCTCGGGCTCTATGCTCCCCCCTGAGCGCGGAGCCGGAATCAGTGCGGTACCGAGTGCGCCTCCGCGCTGCGCGAGTATGTCGGGCGCGAGCGAATTCGAATCCATCGTGGCTCAGCGAGTAGTGGTCTACGCGGCGAAGAGCAAGCCTGGCCTGTGCGTGAGCCCCAGAAAATAGCGGTCTCTTACGAAACCATGTCGGAATTTGGCGGCCAATTGCTCGATGTATGGTTCCCAAGACGATCGATTTGGGGCACCTTTTTCGGTGCTTTCGACCCCGGCAGCGCGCTCCTGAAAAGGGACGGGGAGAAAGCGCTCGCGGCGTTCGTATGGTGTCGGTTAGGACACGCACAGCGCAAGTCGCGGTAGGAGACGCCAGGTGAACGCGAACGTCGGGCAGCTAGCCGCCGCCAAAGGCCCGCCAATCGCGCGGGATCTCGCGCGTCCTTTCGAGCGCAGGCGCGTCGTCCAAGCGCTGCGCAGCCAGATTAAGCTGCTGCTTGCGGTCGGTCTGTTGGGGCTGTTCGGGGGGGCGTTGGTCGCGCGCTTCGCCGTCACGTTGGACTATGCCGCGCGCAGTGTCGTGCAGGTCGATGCGCAGGGCGCTGTCGCCGCCATGTCCTGGGTCGAATCCGATCGCGTGCTCGAGACCGCGCGCATGCTGGCCCGCGAGGGCGAGCCGGTCACGGTCCTACGCAAGCGCATCGAGATGACCCCCATGAGTACCAGGCGGCTCGGCGTCACGGCTCATGCGACGTCCAGCGAGCAAGCGATGGCCCTGTCCGACGCGGTGTCCGCCGCATTCGTGGCCGAGCTCCTGAAGCACACCGCACAAGAGCGTGCCAAGGCCGAGGCAGATCGTAAGGTTGACCTCGCTACAGCCCAGGCCGAGCTCGAGCGCGCCGACGGCGATCTATCACGCGCATCAAACGTGGAGGGCGTGAGCGATCTCGACCTGACACTCAGTCAGGCGCGCACGCGTTTGTCCGAGCTCGAGTCCGCCATCGGGGCCGCACGCGTACGCGCCACGGCCGCTGAAGCGCACGGTGAGATCTTGCGCGATGTAAGCCTCAGTAAGGGTACCAAAAGTTCCACGCAAGCACTGGTCGAGGCTCAGCGTGCGTTGAGTACCTTGCTGGCCCAACACGATGCGCAGCATCCCGATGTGCGCGCATTGACGGACCGCATTCGTCGCCTGCAAAGCCGTATGGTTGCGCCGGGGGCGGTGGCCATGGGCAACCGCGCGGAGGCACGCGCTGAGACTGCGCGCGCGAATCAGCTGGAGCGCGAGGCCGCGCTGCAACGCGACATCATCGTCCGCCTGAGCGCGATTGCGCAGCGCTTGTCCCCGTTGTTGTCTGCCCGTGATTTGGCCCGCGAGCGGGTCGCGAAAATCGAGCGCGCTCCGGGCACTGGCGTTCGGGATCTGGGCGCCGCCGAAGTTCATGCCCGCGCGTCGGTCGCATCCGTGTCCAATCGCAGCGCCCGCGCACTCGCCGCACTCCTTGCACCGTTGCTCGCGCTGCTGCTTGCGATCGGCATGATCGTGGCCAACGAAGTGCGTGATTTTCGCATCTGCGCCACGACGGAGCTCGCCCATTGGTTGCAAGCGCCGGTGGTCGCACGCTCCGAATGGCCCGGCCATCCCGATAGGCTCGAGGCGTTGATCGACGAGCTCGCCGAATCCGCCCTCGACGCGCCCGGCACTACGCTCGTGCTCCCGTTGACGGACTTGGAGCGTCCGCTCGCGCTGAGTGTTGCCTCGCAGCTCAATGGTCGCGCCCAGCGCCACTTTCGCACCATGACCGGCGCGCGCGTCACGATCGCACAAGCGTGGGCGGGCGACTGCGCGGGCCCCGGCGTGAAACGCGCGGCTGAAATAGCGGACCGCGTGTTGTGGGTCGTCAGCGCAGACACCTATACCGGCCCCGAAATCGCACGACGTCGCGAGGCAATCCTACGAAAGCGGGGCGTGGCGGCAGTCTTGCTAGATGCTGAAGCATACGGCGTCGCAGCACGGATAGGCGACGCATCTACGTTCTGGACGGCCCGCTCGGAATCCGATGAAGCCGCCCGCTCGGTGGCGCCCCCTCGCGTCCCGTTGCATTAGCATTAGGTTCGCGGGGCGGGCGCAGTCTGCGTGCTCAGTAAGGGTCTTCCTTGAAGTTCTCTTCGATGACGACCGGCTTGTTGATCACGTTCGGCGCCGCAGCTCGCGGCCTGGACGCACGCGGCGCCGGACCTGAGCGTTGCAATATCGCATCGATGGAGATTTCCTCGCCACGCACGACGCGCGTCACCAAATAGTTTTCAAAGCCAGGCTTATGAAACTGAAAGCGCACTTCGCGGCCAGGCGCGGCCGCATCGCCCCAGAGCTCGACATCGGCCGGCGTGGTCCCATACGGTTTGCCGTCGATCGACACGTTGGCACCGGCAGGCGTGGACGTGATGCGCACCACCGCGTGGTGTTGCGGCGCCGGCTCGACCACAGGCTCAGGCGTAGGTTCGACGCTCGGTTGTGGGACCGTTGTGGGCACGACAGGTTGGTCGACCGCCGCAGGTGACGTCTGCACTGGTTGCGTGGGCACCATGCTCACCGTGCTTTTCTCTGAGAACTTCAAGGATAGAAAGCCGGCCGCGATGGCCAGGGCCGCGACAAAACCCGCCTTGGGCAGCCAGCTGCTGGGCGGCGGTACGGAAGCGACTTGTGGCAGATGAGCCGGGACGACTTGCTGCGGCAGCATGCTCGGCGTGAGCATGCCGTGCTGAAAGCCCGCGGAGGGCGTTCCCACGAGCGGATGCGTGCCCCCCACGAACGACTGCGAAGGCGTACCACTCATACGCATGGCGTTGGGCGAGAGCGCGCCCGACATCGTGCCCAGCCGCACCTCTTGCGAGAGCGGGAACTGCCCGCTCATCAGCATGGGGCCGCCCGTGGACTGCTTGAGCAACAGGATGACTTCGTCCATGGACGCGGGGCGCCCGTTTTCCTGTTTGGAAAGACAACGCATCACGAGATGGTTGAGCGCGGGCGGCACGGCCGGATCGGTGATGGGCTGCACGCCTTCGTGCATGTGAGCCATCAAGATTTTGACGGTGTTTTCCCGATCGAAAGGCACCTTGCCCGTGAGCATTTCGTACATGCACACGCCGAGCGCGTAGATGTCGCAGCGCGCGTCTACGTGGTCGCCGCGAATCTGTTCTGGCGACATATACTTGGGCGAGCCCATGAACAGGCCTGCCTTCGTGAACCCTTCGGCTTCGTCGTTCTCGATGTGTTTGACGAGCCCAAAGTCAAGCACCTTGACGAAGTCGTCTTCGTCTCCGTGGTGAGTGAGCAGCACGTTGCCTGGCTTGAGGTCGCGATGGATGACGTCAAGCCGATGCGCTTCGCGCAGCGAGCGCGCAATTTGCAGCGCGATGTGCGTGGTGCGTGCCGGATCGAGCTTGCCGTTTTCGCGAATCACGGAGAACAGCGACTGGCCCTCGACCAGCTCCATCGCAATGAAGAAAACACCGTCTGAGGTTCGGCCGTAGTCGAACACCGTGACCGTGTTGGGATGCTGCAGCTTGGAAGCCACTGAAGCTTCGAGGAAGAAGCGCTGCTGAAATTGCGGATCGCCCTCCGTGCCGTTGTTGCGCGGGTCGAGCGTCTTGACTGCGATGATGCGACCGAGCGGCACCTGCTCGGCCCGGTAAACGCGTCCCATACCACCGCGCGCGATTTCGCTGATGATGCGGAAGCGGTCGTTGATGACACGACCGATCAACTCGTCTGGCTGTGCTTGCTGGCTGGCGCTGCTCATTTAATTGCAGACGTACGAAGACACATGTCCGGTCCGCCCTGCGTCAATCTTCGCCAAGGAAGGACATTCCTGCAAGTGGTTTTGCAGCCCTGCTTCGGTAGTTGTTGTCGATGCATTGCCGCACACTGCAGGCCGCGTGCACGAAAGGTAGGGTGTAGCTCAGTGGGCGAGATCGCGAAAACTCCGTTCATTTGGTAGGTCCCGCGGATTGCAGCGCTTTTGAAGCTTGCTCGTACACGTCGCGAGAGAGCGTGGGCACGGCCAGCACCCGGCGCACTTCTTCGATCATCCGCGATCGCCGCGTAGGTTCGAAGCGCTCAAAACGGGTCAATGGCGTGGTCATGCGCGCGGCAACCTGAGGGTTGAAGCGATCGATCTCTATCACGCGGTCCGCCAGAAATGCGTAGCCGGCCCCCGACGGCTCGTGGAAGCGCAGGGCGTTGCCCCCCGCGAAGCTGTCGATCAACGCTCGGGCGCGATTCGGGTTTCCGAGATCGAACGCGGGGTGACCAAGCAAACGACGCACGTCCTCAAGTGTGGACGGGCGCTGCGACATGGCTTGGATCGCGAACCACTTGTCGATAACCAGCGCCTCGCGCTCGTAGCGCGCATAAAAGGTCTGCAACGCTTCCACGCGGTCAGGACCTTCCACGTTCGATAGGGCCGCGAGCGCCGCGATCATGTCCGTAAGGTTCGTGGCCCGTTCGAGTTGTTCGCGCGCCAGGCCGCCGTCGCTGCGATCATGAATCGACATCAAGTAGCGCAAACACAAATTTCGTAGGCTCCGCCGGCCCATCGAGGTGGCATCGCGCGCGTACGTTCCGCTGTCGGTGAGCGCATCGTAACGTGCACGCAGGATGGTCTTGGCCGCGTTCGCGAGCGCTTGCTCCACGAACGCACGGGCGGCGTGCACCTGTGTGGGATCCACGCTGTCGAGTCGGTCGCTTATCACCGTTTCGGCGGGTAGGGCGAGCGCTTGCGCAAGAAGTTGTGGGTCCGCTTCGCTCTCGAGCGCGCGGCAAAATGCGCTGCTGAACGCGTTGTCTACGGCCGGGCTCACGCCTTGCTGCATGGCCTCGAGCACCGACAACACGCGACGCTGCGCCAGCGTTTGGCTCGCCTCCCAGCGACCGTAAGAGTCGCTGTCGTGGGCCATGCGCAACAGTAAGCCTGCGTCGCTGCTGTCGCTCTCGAGGCGTACGGGCGCTGAAAACCCGCGCAACAAGGATGCGGCCGGAGCGCTGGGTACATCTACGAACGTAAAGCGTTGCTTGGTTTCGCGCAGCTCGAGCAAGCGCGTATGGCCAACCGCCTTGGGCTCGTCTTCCAGGCGCAGCGGCAGATCCTTACCATCTGCGCCGAGCAGACCCATGCGAATGGGAATGTGCAAGGGCAGGGTTTCTTTCTGACCCTGAGGCTTGGGGAGGTCCTGCGTGAGATCGAGTTGGTAGGTTTTGTGGCCCGCGTCGTAGCGCCCTGTGGCGCGAATGATCGGCGTGCCTGCTTGGCTGTACCAGCGGCGAAACTGCTTGAGATCGACGCCACTCGCATCTTCCATAGCGCGCACGAAATCGTCGCAGGTCACGGCCTGACCGTCATGTCTTTCGAAGTACAGATCGGTGCCCGCGCGAAAGCGTTCCCGGCCCAGCAACGTCTGCATCATGCGCACGACTTCTGCGCCCTTTTCGTAGACCGTCGCCGTATAGAAGTTGTTGATTTCCACGTACGAGTCAGGTCGCACGGGGTGCGCGGTCGGGCCGGCGTCTTCTGGGAACTGCACGGACAAAAGGCGCTGCACGTCTTGCACGCGTTTCAGGGCGCGCGACCCCACATCGGACGAGAACTCCTGGTCGCGAAAGACCGTAAAACCTTCCTTGAGACTGAGCTGAAACCAATCGCGACAGGTGACGCGATTGCCGCTCCAGTTGTGGAAGTATTCGTGTGCCACGACTGCTTCTACATTCTGAAAATCTGCGTCCGTTGCGGTGTCTGGGCGCGCCAAAACGTACTTCGTGTTGAAGACGTTCAAGCCTTTGTTCTCCATGGCACCCATGTTGAAGTCGCGTACGGCGACGATCATGTAGATGTCGAGGTCGTACTCGCGACCAAAGGTTTCTTCGTCCCACTTCATCGAGCGCTTCAGCGAATCCATGCAGTGATCGGTCTGATCGAGGTGCTCTTCGTCTACGTAGATATGCAGCGTGACCTTACGGCCCGAGCGTGTGACGAAGCTGTCTTCCTTGCGCGAAAGCTTGCCGGCAACGAGCGCGAACAAGTAACAAGGCTTGGGGAACGGGTCTTCCCACACCGCGAAATGTTTGGCCACCCCGTCCACTGGCGCAAGCTCGCCGCTGTCGATCAGATTGCCGTTCGACAGCAACATGGGGTAGCGGGCTCTGTCTGCACGCAGCGTCGTGCGATAGCGCGCCATGACATCGGGTCGATCGAGAAACCACGTGATGCGACGAAAGCCTTCCGCTTCGCATTGCGTGCAAAAGCTTCCGCTCGACACATACAAGCCTTCGAGTGCACGGTTTTGCTTGGGGCTCACGTGGCCCACTGTGTTCAGCACAAAGCGCGCAGGTACGCGCAAAAGCGTCAGCGAATCTGTCTGCAACGTGTACGCAGCCGGCGTCAGCTCCACGCCATCGACACTCACCGAAATAAGTTCGATGTCTTGACCATCGAGCACGAGCGGCGCGTCATCGGGCGTGCCCGCATTGCGCACCACGGTGGAAGTGGCGCTGACGCGCGTCTTGTCCTCGTCTAGGTCAAGCTCGAGGTCGACGCGTTCGATGGAATAGGCGGGAGGCCGGTAATCTTCACGACGGATGATGACAGGCGTAGCGTCCTTCATCTAAGCCACTTACCACGCGCATCGTAGAACCGGCAGGGGAAGCTTACGCGACCGCTTTCAACGCGATGCTTATCGTAAAGGGCTGCGCTTTGGCTCGCCCGGCCGACGCGGATAATGAATGGGCGTGAGGGCGATTTTCTCGATGCGAACCACGGTCCCCGTTGCGGTACGCCGCACGCTGGCTACTGCACCTTTGAGAATACTCAGAGCGGCTGCGGATTCTTGAACCTCCTGCTCGGCCTGCTCGCCTTTGATCGCAAGCACGCGGCCCCCTACGCGCACCAGCGGCAGCGTTAGCTCGAGCAAAACCGGCAAACGAGACACCGCGCGCGCGGTTGCTGCCGCAAACTGCGCACGGCCCTTGCCCTGTCCGTAAGACTCTGCGCGATCGCTGACCACTGTGACGTTGGAAAGGCCGAGCGACTGCACCGTGTCTTGTAGGAATTGGGCTTTCTTCCCCGTCGATTCGAGCAACGTGAAGCGCAGCGCCGGCAGCATGATCGCAAGGGGAATCGCAGGCAGTCCCCCGCCGGATCCGACGTCGATCACGGAGTCGCCAGCGGCGAGATCCGAAAGCTCCTGCAACAAGCTCAGACTGTCGAGAACGTGTTTTTCCCAGGCACTGTCGACTTGTTCGATCGCGGTCAGGTTGAACTCTCGGTTCGCATCCAGCAGCAGCGCGAGATACTGACCCATGCGCGCGCCCAAATCAGCGCTCAGGTCTGCGCCGTGTTCTTTGGCGCGCTGGACGATTTCCGCAGGTGGCAACAGCGACATGGGCGCGAGTTTCGCGCACGAGGTCCCGCGGTCAACCCCGCGCGAGAATAAGGCGGCCTGTGGTGATGTGGTCGGCAACACTCAGTCGAAACTGACATCATCGAGGCTTGCGTCATCACACACCGGACAACTCGGTGCCTCTGAGCCTGCGTAGCAAAGCGCGCAGCTCGGACAGCGATGCCAGTAAAGAAGCGCAGCGCAGTGCACGCACTCGATGACTTGGCTTGCGGCCGTGTCCGACATCGGTACGTCGGTGCTCCAAGTACAGCGCGCGCAGTAGAGCTTGACCGCTTCGCCTTTCTTACGTTTGCCCGGGATCACTCGCTGCGGCCATCTTTCGCCAGCACCCAAGCGAAGCCGACTGCAGTCGTGCAGGCAACCCCCATCCATGCTCCAGTTGCGGCCACAACGCCCCACCAGAAATCTGGACTCATTCGCTCACCCCCTCGCGCGACCAAACAACGTTCTATCGGGCCTCGTCAAGATTTCTCTTGCGCGAATTTCGTGACACCGTGAGAGACGGAACACTACGAATGGACTGGAATCAATTGTTGTCCCCGCGAAGGCTACGTCGACCGGAAGGTAAGGCGTCACCGAATCGGAGCGCATTTCAACAAGATGCCGATCTCGTCGTATTCGCGGCAGCATTCAGAAGACTGCAGGACAAGACGCAAGTACAGCCGTTGAGTGAGGGCGGTCATGTGCGTACACGCCTTACGCACAGCATCGAGGTAGCCTCGGTCGGACGTTCACTCGGCACAGCGGCGGCCCACGGTCTGCAACAACGGCGTGGTCTCGACCTGTCGCAGTGTCACGCGTTCGCGGAGATTGTGCACGCCGCGTGTCTCGCGCACGACATCGGCAATCCCCCATTTGGTCACGGTGGTGAAGACGCCATTCAAGGGTGGTTCCGTGCGCATCCCAAGCTGCTGGAGAGTCTGTCGGCGGGCGAGCGCGAAGACTTGCTGTGGTTCGATGGCAATGCTCAGGGCTTTCGCATTCTCACTGAGCTCGAGAACTATCGCTTCGATGGTGGCCTGAGGCTTACGCACGCCACGCTGGGCGCGTTCATGAAGTACGGAGTCACCGCGCTCGATCGCGATGCCACGCGCGCTCGCATCGCGGCGCGAAAGCCTGGTTTCTTTTGTGCAGAACGTGCTTACGTGGACGAGCTACACGAAGGCTTGGGCCTTGCGGACAGCACGCGTCATCCGCTCGCTTATCTGACAGAAGCGGCGGACGACATCTGTTATGCGATCGTCGATCTCGAAGATGGTCACGATGCAGGCTTGGTCGATCATCGCGACGCGGTGGACGTGCTCGCCGAGATTGCAGGCAAGCCGCCCGATCCGCTGCTCGATCGCGACGAGCAACTGCACAAGCTACGCGGCGTGGCGATCGGACGCTTGGTCGACGCGGTC
>JBKJIA010000176.1:0-3583 GCA_046598735.1 Polyangiales bacterium | reverse complement strand
CCGTCCGGCCCATGCGACCCAGCATAGTGGCGAGTTTGCTGGCGATCGCAGGAGGTAAATCGTCACGTGATACTCGTTCCACGAATGCGCCCGCCAGCAAACTCGCCACTATGCTGGGTCGCATGGGCCGGACGGACGAGGCACTCGCAGTCCTTGCGGACTTGCAGCGAAGACACCCTGACGACCCCTTCGTCCTCTACGACGTTCTTGCGGTGAACCTTGCGCGAGGTCGCTTGGACATAGCCCTTGCCGCAGATCAAGCCCTCGATGACAAGGGTATGTTTTGCGAAGGCCGGCGCGCTCTGATCCGTGATGTCGTTCGTCAGCACCCCGACTGGGCCACAAGGATCTCCGCAGGCAGATCTAAGCTGAGTTGCGATTAGGGACGAACCTTCTGCGCGCTGCCCGCTCTCGGCTCCTCGTGAGTCCACTCAGCGCTTCACGCCCAGCAACAACCCGTCTGGCGTAGGGATACACACGCATTCAAACGCCAGCGCGGCTTCCTCGTGGAAGCGACGCATGGCGGCGGCATCCGGTTGATCGTCAAGGAGCTTGCCGAAAAAGAATGCGTTATCGCCCAACAACAGGCCGCCCGTTCGCAAGTGCTTGGCGGCCCAGCGGCCGTATTTGTCGTAGTTGCCTTTGTCGGCATCGATGAATACGGCGTCGAACGGGCCGTGCTTAGCGGCGAGATCGTCCAAATGGTCAAGCGCCTTGCCTAACACGCAATGGACGCGGTCCGCGAATCCTGCCGCGGCGATGCGCTCGCTCGCTACTTGATGATGTTTGGGATCGCTCTCGAGCGTCCATAGGTGCCCGTCTTGGGGTAGTGCCTGCGCCATGCGTAAGGCCGAATAGCCCGCCAGGGTACCGATCTCCACGACCTTCTTGGCGCCAGCCAGCTTGAGCAGCATCGTGAGTAATTTGCCCTCACTCGGGCCAACTTGGATGGCAGGCATGCCGTGTTCGACTGGGGCATCGAAGGCAGCAGCCAGAGCGCCATCGTGCGCCGCATGGAGACGGGCCACGTAATCGAACACCTCCGGTGTCGCATAACGTGTTCCAGTGCGTGAGTTAGCGTCGGCCATGTCAAAAACCTCCGTTTGGGCCCTACCACACTTCGCTCTCCGTGCCGATTGCCAGGTAGGATAGGGCGGTGTCGCTACCGTCCGACCCGCCCGTCCCGTCTTCCGTCGGGCGCTACAAACTAATGGACCGCATTGCTGTCGGCGGCATGGCCGAGGTGTATCGCGCATCGCTCGCTCAGGCTGCGGGCGCCGAACGCATCGTGGTCGTCAAACGCATGCTGCCGCGGCTCGCGAGTGATCCCAGCGCGCGCAACATGTTTTCGGAAGAGGCACGGCTCGGTAGTCACATCCGTCATCCGAACGTGGTGCAAGTGATCGAGTTCGGCGAGGAGAACGACAGCCCGTTTCTTGCGCTCGAGTTCGTGCAGGGCGTGGACCTATGGCGCTTGATGCGGTTTCTAACGCGCACCGGGCAATCGCTTTCGGTGCCGCAGGCCATGTTCATCGCCCGTGAAATGCTAACGGGCCTGCACGCAGTCCATGAGTCCGCCGACGAAAACGGCGTGCGACTGGGCGTCGTGCATCGCGACGTGAGCCCTTCGAATGTGCTGCTGTCCGTGCACGGGGAGATCAAGCTCGGCGACCTCGGCATCGCGCGTACGCATCTACGCGCACGCTTTCCCAACACCGCGATGAGCGAGCGCGCCAAAGGTAAGCTCGGCTATCTCGCACCAGAGCAAGTACGCGGCGGCGAATCCGACAGGCGCGCGGACATCTTCTCCGCAGGCGTCGTGATTGCAGAAATGCTGATGGGAAGGCCGCTGTTTGCAGGGGGTAGTGAGCTTGCCGTGTTGCTGGCGATTCGCGACTCCAAGATTCACCCGTTCCTCGAGTTCGCGGCCGCGTTGCCAAGGGGCCTTGGTGAGGCAGTGGTCGAGGCGCTCGCGCAAAAGACTGCGCGTCGTCATCCCACGGCCGAACACTTCTCGGCGCGTTTGCTCGCGTTTCAAGATCAGCCGTCCGAGCAGCTGCGCGATTCAGTAGCCAAGCTCGTGCGCGCCGCCATGGAAAATGGGCCCACGCCTATGCCGCTGCAATTTACGCCTACGCGCACGATGTCGAACCCTGGCGCGCTCCTCGGCGACAGCGACTTTGCCACGCCGCTGCGTGGACTACCCTTACCTTCTATCGAGGCCACGCCCACATCAACTGGCCCCATGTACGAAGTGAAAACCTCCGCGGGCAAGCGGCTAGGTCCGTGGACGTTCGCGCAGATCGTGCAGTCTATTTCCACCGGCCAGCTCGGTCCGCGCGATCGCGTCAGCGTAGATCGCGCGCCCATGCGACCGCTCGGTGATTTGCCGGAGCTCGCGCGACACTTGCCCTCCTCCACCACCACCACCAACAGCATCGTCACCGACGCGGGCCACGTACGTTTTTCAGGTGAATTTATGCCGCTAGAAGACGGCGGCATCGTGGTCGCGTTGGCGCGCGCAGCGGTCGAGCGCGTGACTGCATTGCTACTGTGCGAGCTCGGCGAAATCCGCAAGGAGGTCTACCTCAAGGATGGCGTGCCCGCGTTCGTCACCTCGAATCTTTCGGGTGAGCTGTTGGGCGAGTACTTGTTTACCAAAGGCGTTATCACGCGCGGGGAGCTCGACATGGCATTGGCCGTGATGCCGCGCTTTGAAGGCCGCCTGGGCGATACACTGTCAGGTCTAGGCCTGGTCGAGCCTGTGGTTCTGTTTCGTCATATTGGCGAACAAGTGCGCGACAAACTGCTCGATCTCTTCCTGTGGGAGACCGGCAGCTGCACTTACTATCACGGCGTCGCCCCGCCCCCGAGCGGCTTCCCATTGAACATCGACGCCTGGGACGTGCTGGACGAAGGGTTGCGCAGGCGCATCGACACGGGGCTCGAAGATCGGCGCATCGTGCAGCTGCGCTCGCGCGGTCTCGTGCCAGCATCGGGGCCGCTTCTGACACAAATCCGCGCATCTTTGCCCCAACGCCTCAAGCGAATTCTGAGTGTGCTCGACAAACCGCGCACCGCCGCAGAGCTCGTGCTCGTCATCGCCAATGGCGAAGATCCGGAGCAGCCCGTGCGCGACGCGTTGCTGCTGCTGTATATGGGAGCAGTCAAGCCCGTTGACTAAGGGTCGAAAGCAAAGGCCGCGGCATACGAACTCGGTTGATTCGCAGCGCCGAAGCAGCGAGGCTACCCGTACCCATGAAGCGCACCTCGCTCGATCAGCATCCTAAGCTTGCAGGCGGACGGCGTTTCAAACCGTACCGTGCCCGGTGCGTTGCGTGGCTGTTCGCGCGGCTGTTCGCATGGACGCTCGGCACCTTTGTAGCTTTTGCGAGCGCAGCTTCGGCAGACGCGCCAAAACCCGTCAATGAAGCAGCCGTCACGCTCCACGGCACCACGGTCTTCACGCTGCGCAGCGCGGCACCTGATCCCAAGCTTGCCGAGCGCGCGAGCCAAGCCAGTCGAAATCTCAACGCCATCGCGGCCAGCAAAGAGCCGATCGAAACGCGCACCGAGGGTCACG
>JBKJIA010000171.1:0-4218 GCA_046598735.1 Polyangiales bacterium | reverse complement strand
GGTGGCGATCGCGATCTTAGCCGTCATGATTACGGATCTGCACGAAGCCACCGGCATGGGCTTTGCTGCTGCCAATGCGCAACGTGATCGGATGAGGGCGGAGTACCTCGCCAAGAGCGGCGTCAATCTGACACGCATGCTGCTGGGCCAGGAGCCCGCCCTCCGTAAGCTCGTCGATCCTTTGTACAAAGGGCTCACCGGCCGTCGCGCACCACAAATTCCGGTGTGGCAATTCGCGGATACCATCCTCAAGCCTTTTGCCAACTTCGAAGGCTCGAAAGAGGATGTCTCGGCTGCGGGCTATGACTTAGATCTTGCCCAAGGTCTCGGAGCCACGGGCGGCACGTTCGAAGTGTTTGCCGTAGCCGAGAATAGTAAGGTCAACATCAACTTTCGCTCGTTGCGTGATTCGGCAGGCTCGCAGACCCAAGTTGCGATGCTGCTCTACTCGTTGACCGGTGGTTATCAGCCGAGCCCCAACAAGTATGACCCGCTGTTTTCGCAATTCGACGAACGGGGAAGGCTGACCACGCGCCTTGATGTGATCGCCAACGTCGTGGATTGGTGGGATTTGGACGATCAGCGCACCCAGTTCGATCCGGCGCTTGCGACCACGACGTCAGCAGGTGGAGAAGATACGGCGTACTACAGCTCGCTGCGCGATCCTTACTCGATCAAGAATGCACCCTTCGACACGCTCGAAGAAATGCGCTTGGTACGTGGCGTGAACGACGACTTCTGGGCCACGTTCGTGGAACCCAATCCCGATGATCCGCGCGCACGTCAAGTCACCATTTACGGCGCCGGTGCGCTAAATCCGAACGAGGCGGAGCCCGCCGTCATCTTGGCGCGCGTCTGCTCTTTTCCTGAGCTGCAAAAGCAACTCATGTGCACCGATCCAACCGGCGCCGAGCCACAGAAATTCATGACGCTGATCGGCTTCGCTCGCTCGATCGCACCCATTCCGTGGTTTTCGCGCGGGCGCGACTTCGTCGACTTTCTCGAGGGCAAGCCAGACGGGCTTTACGGCAAGCTGCAGTCGTTCGTCCAGACCATGGGCAACGCCACGATGTTGTTCGCGCCCATGACCATCCCCGAGGACAACGATTTCCCGCGGCGCATGCGGCGGTCCTTCACCACACGCGCTCAGATCCTTACCATCGAGGTGACGGGCCGCGCCGGACGCGCTCAGACTCGTCTGCGCACCGTCGTGCAGCGCGACCCGGCCTGGGTTCCGCCTCCGCCCAACGCAGGCGCCATGCCGCCGCTTGGGGTCTTCTATTACTACCGCATCGACTGACTCTCGAAAGGCTCTCCTTCATGGCACTTATCCTGGGAATCGACATCGGCGCGCGCAGTGTGCGCGGCGCGTTGCTCAAGACCTCGCTGCGCACCCTCGAAACGGAGCGTTACCTCGAGGTGCCGCGCATGGACTTGGCACCAGACTCTCCGCCCATGGCGGGCGTGAATGCCGCGATTGCCGAGCTGCTGGCATCGTTGCCTAGCGCTCCCGATGGCATCATCGCCGCCATTGACGGCTCACGTATTTCGCTGCGCCGCGTGAAGATCCCGGAGGCGGCACGCAAGCGCACGCAGGAGGTCTTACCGTTCGAGCTCGATCCGCTCTTACCCTTCCCCGTCGACGAAGCCGTGGTGGACTATCAGGAAGTAGAGATTCGGGATGGTCAACTCGATTTACTAACGGCCTGCGTGCCGGAAGGAGTGGTGGAAGAAGCGCTCGCGCAGCTTGCCGAAGTGGGCCTCAATCCACGCGAGCTCGCCGTGGGCGCGGCCGCGCTCGATGGACTTTTGGCAACGCTGAACCCACCTGCTGGTGAAGCCTGGCTATTGCTCGATATCGGTCAGAACCATACCGATGTGTGCGTAGTGCGAAACGGCGCCTGCGAGCTTGCTCGCACGATCGACGAGGGCATGGAGGCGATTCGCGCACGCCCGCAGGCGATGAAGCACAACTTGAGCCACAGCGTGATGAAGTACCGTGCCGACGGCGGCCCGCTCATCTCTAAGGTGGTGGTCCTGGGAGAGGGCACAGAGGATCCCAACCTTACGGGCTGGATTGCGAGCGTCGTCGGCGCAGAGGGCGAAGAGCTCGTGTTGCCGCCCGCCAAGGGTAGCATCACTCCAGCGTCCGCCGTGTTCGGTAAGGCTTGGGCGCTTGCGGCGCGCACATCACGTAAGGGCAAGCGTCTCGATTTGCGTCGTGGCAGGTTCGCGGTTCCGCGTGGCGTAAGTCAGCTACGGGAGCATGCGTTGCTTGCAGCCGTGTGCGCGCTCGCCTTGGTAGGCAGCTACGTATTCAGTATCTGGGCGCAATATCGGGTGGTTTCCGAGGAGCGCGATTCACTTGCCAAGCAACTTGAGCAAGTCACCGAACAACATTTTCGCGACGCGACCAGCAGCCCTAAACGCGCGCGAGAGTTACTGGAAGGGGGCGGCAAGACAACAGGCCCGCTCCCTCGCTATGATGCGTTTCGCACGTTGGCCGCTATCTCGGCCGCAGTGCCGGCTGGCGTGCTTCACGACGCGCGCAAGCTCGAGATTCAGCTCGATGAGCTCGGACAGACGGGCAAGTTTCAGATCGATGGTAAGGTTCCGGACCTGACCGCACGCGATCAGATCGCAGACGCGCTCGAAGCCAACGAATGCATCCAAGAGATCGAGCGGGGCAGGACCTCGAGCGCGCCAGGCGAAGACCGTAAGACCTACACGCTGGAAGGTCTGGTCGCATGCCCTGGCAGCATTCCCAAGGGTAAAAAAGGCACACCAGCTAAACGCGGAGGAAACCCATGAGTCAGATTTTAGACTCCATCCGGGAGAGCTGGGACAAGCTCTCCGAGCGCGAGCGCAAGCTGCTGAGTCTCATGGGCAGCGTGGCCTGCGTGCTGGTGATCTTCGTAGCGGTGTGGGCGTCGTCGTCCGCCGTGGCAGACGTGCAAGAAGAACGCGACCAGATCCGTAAGGTGTTGAGCGACATCAGTCGCTCGAGCGAAATCCTCGCCAAGCGCGACGCAGAACGGCTGGCAATGGAGGCCCGTTTTCAGAACCGTCCGCCCGCGCTAGCGGCGTTTCTAGAGAACAAAGCCAAAGAAGAAGGCATGGAATCGCGGCAGGTGGTCGAGCAGCCGGAAAAGGATATCAACGGTTACAGGCGACAGAACGTGCGCATCCACTTCACGGGCGTGTCGCTGAGGCCCGTCATGCGCTTCCTATCAAGCCTCGAGAGCGAGCAGATGCCTTTGGCGATCGAGCGTTTGCTGATCGAGCACTATCAGCAGGGCGACACCTACAAGGTCGAGATCGGCGTGATCGCATTCGAGGAGAAGAAGAAGGCCGCGGCCAAGGGTCAAGGCAGCGAAGCCGCGGAGCCACAGCAATGAATCGGACGCAGCTACTCACTGCAGCAGGCTACGGCGCATTCTTCTGGGCGTGGTTCGCACTGTTTGCTTACTGGACCTTTCCCTACGATCGCGTCGCCGCCTACCTTACCGATCGCGTGGATCAGAGTGATTCCGGCTACAGTTTGGAGATTGGATCGCTTGCACCGTATTGGCTTACGGGCGTGGAGCTCGAGGACGTCAAGTTGCGTCGTACTAATCCCACGGCGCTTGCGGCCGCTTTAGATCCCAAAGCCGAAGATGACGCGTTCAAAGTACGCGAGGCGCGTGCACGTCTTAGTATGTTGTCGCTCCTGATCGGCAACCGCGCAGTCAGCTTCGATGCGGAGCTCGAACAGGGAGCACTCGAAGGCGAGTACGAAGAGTCCGGCGAGACCAAGCATCTAGATGCCACGCTGTCCAAGCTAGATATCGGCAAGTTGGGCGTGCTGGATTCAGTCATCTCGTTGCCCGTCAAAGGTGAGGTAGGCGGAGAGTTCGACCTGACCTTGGGCAAAGAGCCCACCAAGAGCAGCGGCAACGTCAAACTCACCATCGGTGGCCTGACGGTCGGAGATGGTAAGGCTAAATTCAAGCTTGGCGCCATGGGCGGCCTTACCATTGATCCGATCGAGGCTGGCACGGTCACGATGGAGCTCGACGTCAAAGAGGGCGTGGGAACCGTCAAAAAGCTCTCGACAGATGGTAAGGATGTAGAGCTCGAGGGGTCGGGCGAAATCCGGTTTGCAGATCCGGTCGCACGTTCACGCCTCGACATTCTGCTGCGCATCAAGTTCACCGACGCGTACAAGAACAAGAGCAG
>JBKJIA010000166.1:0-3411 GCA_046598735.1 Polyangiales bacterium | reverse complement strand
TCTCCGGGGCAAGAGCGAGAATGGGTGTTTTATACAGATCGCTAACATTCGGTGTGCGCTTCGCACTTCGAAAGCGACGATATACCGAATTTACTCTTAACTTGGCCGGGGGCGAGCGAGTGATGCGACCCGCTTGGTGTCCGATCTTGTGCTGGCGCGCCGATCGAAGAGCACGACCCCGTGCGACAAGGTGGCGCGCTCGGGGGCGGAAGGGCGACGGAGAATCGCGACGGAGAATGGCGACGGAGAGTGACGGAGAATGACGGGCGCGCGGCGGCACGATCGCGACTCCCTGCGGAAAGTTGAGGCCGTCCCACAGCAAAAATGAACGATTACGTGCATAGGCAAGTGCTCGTTTCCGCGGTGTGATTGCGCTCCCGACCTGCTTTGTGCCAACGAACGAGGCATGGACAGCACGAAGCCTCAGATCATGACTCGTTCGCGCGAGGGCGACGCCTGGGAACCGGCCAAAGTCTCCGCGATGATGCTCGAGTTTGCAGAGCCGCTGCTGCAGATGGAACCCGGGCCCAGGACGTCAGAACGTCTTCGACATATCATGCAGCTCGCGAGCGTGTGCTGGAACGCGCGGCTGTATGACGAGCTGGGCGAGGGGCTGTTCATGCGCGCGGTCGAAGATGCGATGGCGAGGGCGTCGGCCGAACTGCGCGGCGCGCTTGAGTGCATGCTGCAGGACCGCCGCACGCGCTTTGCGGACGTACCGTTCGCGGTGATCGCTGATGTAACGGGCGAGACTGCCGACGAGGTCATCGTCACGGCCAAGGCCTATGTGCCCCGCGCGAATTCCCAGGACTCGCTGCCGGCCGCGCGAACGCAGCAGCCACACGTGCGCAAGGGGAACACGAAGGCGAAAGGGAGGATCCCTTCAGCGCCCGGTGGCATGATGCCATTCGACCTCCTGTTTCTTTCCGTGGCGGAGGAGGAGACGCGCTCGATTCGTGTGCCCGACGAGAGTGGGGGGCAGGTGCCGGCAGGTCACTACCTGTTCCGTGAACTCTACTGCACCGAACCGCGCTGCGACTGCCGTCGCGTGATCTTGCAAATCATGGATGTCGACCGACGTCGCGTTGCGGCGACGATCAACTATGCGTTCGAGCCGTCCGATGACTATCCGCAGATCACGCTCGACCCTCTGAACCCGCAGTCCGAGGCGTCGTCGGCGCTGTTGAAGTTCTTCGAGCAGATGATCGGTGTGGATGCCGTCTACCGAGCGCGGCTCATCAAGCACTACAGGATGTGGAAGGAGGCTGTTGACGATGCAGATCATCCCGGCCACTCCGTGGTGCGCAGCGGGTACCACGACGACTCGTCGTTCCGCGCCGCCTTCCCAACGTCCGCACCGGTACGGCGGGCCGAAGCCAAAGTAGGCGCGAACGACCCGTGCGTTTGCGGCAGCGGACGAAAGTACAAGCGTTGCTGTCGGGCGACGCAGACGGCGAGGAACTGATCGGGCTCTGGCTTACCTACTCCGCCTTCATCACTTCGCACCCGATTGCAGCAATGAGTTCCACTCGGTCCGGATCGACGATGCGAACTTCGTGCTCGCCCGCGAAGAAGCTGGTGATGCGAATGTTGGTGAGCGGCGTGCGGCAGACGACGCGATTCGGACCGAACTTGTTCTCGCTCACCCAGCGTCTTAGCGCAAAGCTCTGGTGGGCGGCTGCCCAGAGTGCACGCGTCCACGGGTCGTGCTTGATGTCCAGCCCTCGCTGAGCGGCGAGCGCGTCTGTCATCCAGGTGCCATCGTGGATGTGGCACGTCTCCGAGCGCTTCGCGCGATCGTGGATCGAGTTGAAGGAAAGGTCGGACCGCGAGAGGATGTCGAACTGCAGCTGCACGTACTGCTCCCACGCGCTCGTGAGCTGCGGAGCCGTTCCGGTTCGAAAGGGTCCCCAGAAGCGAAAGGCATGGGCCTCGCCGATGCCGCGATGCAGATGCACGTACCCCGCCTCGAGTTCAGGCTGTTCCTCGATCGGCACCCACTGATGACTGCCGTGTTGAATCAGGAGGTAGCACCTGCCACCGAGTCGCGTGTCGTGCCGATACACCGCGATGGGCGCCTCGAGGCTGCCGCCCGAAAGCCTGCCCTGTTCGAGAGCAACACGTTGCGCTCTCCCGTGGCGGGCGTTCTCCCAGAACGCGAACAGCTCGCACGCGTCGTCTCGCCGCGTCGCGCCGAAATAGAGGTGCTGCCGCAGGCCGGGTCTGCACACTTGCGGCAAGACCCATCCGTACTGGAACAGGCTGTTGCGCAAGGGCGGCGACTCGGGCGTGTACGCAAGCGGCCCCTCCGCGGCGAGCCAAGGGACGAGGCGATCGTCCGAGGTGCAGGTTGAGGTGGAGTACGCCTTGCGTGCCATAGGATGGCCAGATGCTGGCCGCGCGTCGCCCGTGAGTCGAGTCGACCGAGGTCTTCGTACAACCGCGCGACCCCCCACCGTCTACTCGGGGCTCGCTGATACTCCGCGCGATCGAGCAGGTTGCGGTCCTTGCCAACGAGACGGAGCCGCCTACCAGGTTGGCCATGGCGTCGATCGCGAGAAAGCTGCGGCGGACGGCCGCGACGAAGAGTGTAAGTCAGGCTCGCTGCGGGCTGTGCGGTGCAACTCGCAGGCTCACGCGAACACAGTGCTGCGGCAACTGGATCTGCGACGACGAAGGCGAGTACCAGCTCTTCTCCTACGCGCGGAACAGCTGCTTCCGCAACCACCATCGCTACACCGTGTGCGGTCAGCACTACGCCGAGGAGCATGACGGTCGCTGGCAGGAGTGCGCGCAGTGCCGCTCCGCGACGGAGGCAGAGCTCTACGCAGACGCGGCGACGAACGGGTACAACTTCGAGCGCTTGGCCAATCCGCCACCCTTTGAGCCCAAGCGCTGCGCCGAATGCGACGCGGTCATCCGCCTCGCACAGGGCGGTTACAGCGTGCGCGAGGGCCGCTACTGTTGTCATGTGTGTACGGGAAAGCGCTTTCCAATGCTCGAGCGTTCTCGCTAGCCTTTCGAGGAGCGCTCCAGTCGGGCCTTGCGGATTTCGAGGTCTTTTACCTCGGCACGCAGCCGCTTGAGCGCCTGCTCGATTCGCGACAGCTCTGCCCTGGCCTCTGCCTGCTTCAGGAACGCGCCTCCCCGCTCCGCCTTGACCAGGGCTACTACTTCACGTCGCAGGAGCCGCAGGTAAGGGTTCCCATGCGCGGAGTTGACTCGACATTGGAGTTTGCCAGCGTGCACCGCCTGTACGATCTGCGGCTGGGTAAGCCCGAACTCCTTTCGAGCGGTCTTGTCACTGAGCGTCGCGCCTTTGCGCTGCCATTCGGAGGTCAGGTCGTAGTCCATAGGCGTCTTCTCGGTCTCGGCGGCTCTATTTGCCATGGTGTCTGTGGGCAGGTGCCT
>JBKJIA010000070.1:0-6229 GCA_046598735.1 Polyangiales bacterium | reverse complement strand
CACGGCCCCTGCCAGTTGAAGAACACGCCCCACCTCGACTGGCTCCATACGCTCAAAGCGTTTCTCGCCTCGCACCCACGCGAGGTCATCACGATCATCTATCAAGATGACTTGGCTGCCGATCAGATTGCCGGCGACTTCGCGGCCGCGGGACTCGAACCTTACCTATATACCTACACCGTGGGCAGCGAATGGCCCACGCTCCTGCAAATGATCGAGGCCAACACGCGCCTGGTCGTGACGGCGGAAAATGGCCGCCCTCCACCCGCATGGTTTCAGCACGTATGGAATGTCGCTTGGGACACGCCCTATGAGTTTCGCAACGCCAACGACTTCAACTGCGACCTGAATCGCGGGGCCAAAACGAACCCGCTTTTCCTCGTCAATCACTGGATCTCGAGCGGCTTGGCTTCGGTGTTTCTACCGAGCGAAGATGGCGCCAAGCGGGTCAACACGTACGACGTGCTTTATGCGCGCGTACGCAAGTGTCAGGTCGAGACCGGGCAACTACCGAACTACGTTGCAGTCGACTTCTACGAGCACGGCGACTTGTTCAAAGTGGTGGACGCACTCAACCGCCTTTGACGCGCGACCTGTGCGGCGTTCGGGTGTTATGCTGCTCGCCATGTCTGAGGACCTTCGTATCGACGCGGGGCGCGTGCTGCCTGGCCTATCGATCACGTACAAGACGGCGCGCGCCTCCGGCCCAGGCGGCCAGCATGTCAATCGCACGGAGAGTAAGATTCAGCTCACCTTCGACCCCCGCGCCGTACCGTGGTTGGACGAGGGAACTCGTCTGCGCATCGTGGCGCTATCGGGACGTAATGTGGACTCGGGAGGCTGCATCCTAATCGTAAGCCAGGAGCATCGCGAGCAGCCGCGCAACCTGGACAATGCGCGCGCCAAGCTGGCCGACCTTGTGCAGCGCGCATTGGTGCGGCCCAAGCGCCGAATCGCCACCACACCTAGCAAGGCGGCCAAGCGCAGACGCCTAAACGACAAGAGCAAACAGTCAGACAAAAAGCAGGGCCGCGGACGCGTAAGTGGCGACGATTGAACACAAAGCGCAAACGCCGACGCCATGTGCTGGGTCGGCGTTGCTTGTTGGTCAGTGAAGTTGATCAGCCACGGCGACGACGTACCAACATCCCAAGCGCGATAGCCATCAGCCAGGCCGCGCCCTGCGCGCCCGCTCCAACGGCTACGGCGCAACTGCTGCTGCCTCCTGCTCCGGCGGCGGCATTCTTGTCGCTATCGCTCGCCGTTTCGGGCGCACTGGTGCTGTCGTCGTTGAGGCCGCGTCCGTCGGCACTTAAACCTGCGGCTGCCTCGGCCGCCAGTGCGAGCCCCTTCGGCAAGCATGCTTTGCCTGCGGCTTCCTTGTCCCAAAGCTCGCCCACACCGCTGTTCGCGTCGTACGCGTAGCAAGTCCAGTTGGCCTGGCATTGCACGTCGGCATCGCACGCCACGAACTTGGGCAGACACTTCGATTCGTACGCGCAGTTGGGATCCGTCTGCTTTTCGATCGTGCCCCCCGGACTGACGGGGTTGGTTCCTGTGTCAACCGTGCCGCCGCCGCTGCCTTGCGAGCTGCAGCTGACTTCCTTCTCCACGCACTCGTAGCCCGCAGCGCACTGGGCGTTGGTGGTGCAATCGTCGAACGCGACCTGACAAGTCGACACGGCATCCACCGGCTGGGGCGCAGGCTCAGGGGCAGGGTCTGCAACACAGTCAGGTGTGTTGGGCGGACAGGCTGGCGCCACAAGGCCAGGCGAACCATCCGAGGACTGAGATTCCACGCATTTGAGACCAAGCAGACACTGCGCGTCGGTTGTGCATTTGGTTTCGGGCAAAGCGCAGACACCGTAAGGTGCCGGCTGCTCAGACGGCGTGCATTCTGCTGGCTGGTCGCTTGGACGCGGTGCTCCTGAGGGATCCGCTGGCGCTGGCTCCGCACAAGCGGTCCCGATCGTGCCGATGACGCAAGTAAGACCCGTCGAGCAACCGGCTTGGTCCAAGCACAAGCCCTTGGGCAGCGGCGTACACGTACCCGTGGTCGGTTGCGGCTGCGGATCCGGGTCAGGCTTGATGCAGCCCACACCGTCACACGCCGGCGCCGCGGCGCCTGACGGGGCATCGACCGCAACATCACCGCCGCCTTCGTACTCGCAGCGATAGCCCTGCGCGCAATCGAAGTCGTCCTCACAAGTTTGCGCTTGTGCAATCGAGGATAGTCCACTCAAGCCGAGCAGCGCTGCAGCAAAAACTGCGTTATTCCGGGCCATATTTCCTCCTTCAGAACCGCGCTGCGTGCGGCGCGGCCTAACGTTCGTGCCGAAGTGTGCCAGCACTTCGCCAGCATCCCTCATAACGCAACGGCCGTGCCACTAGGGGTGATTCCCTAGCTTACGGATGGATGCGCACACAACGGTAAGGGCCCGGGACGAAACAATCAGGTCGGATCGGCGTCGAGGCGCCCCGTCGGCAGTGATGAAAATTCGCAAGGATACTCGCTGTATCTGGAGAATTTTCAGCGCTGGTGACGGGGATGCATCGGCGTCGAGGCGATCTGATTGTTTCGTCCCGGGCCCTAGGTGGAGGCGAGGCGAGCCACAAATCAGGCGACGGCAGCTTCCGGATTCGCCGCGCGCTTCTGCGACCCCTGACGCAGCTCCACGCTTACGAGCGAGGAAATACCAGGCCTCTCCATGGTCACGCCGTACAGGACATCCGCGACTTCCATCGTGCGCTTGGAGTGCGTGATCACGATGAATTGCGAGTGACTCGTCATGGCGCGCACGGCGTCTGCGAATCGCCCGATGTTGGCTTCGTCGAGGGGTGCATCGACTTCATCGAGCAAGCAGAACGGACTCGGCTTGTGTTGAAAGAGCGCGAAGATAAGCGACACCGCGGTCAACGCCTTCTCGCCGCCGCTCATGAGCTCCATGGCACCGATGCGCTTGCCTGGCGGCTGCGCGATGATCTCGATGCCGGTCTCGAGCATATCATCCGGATTAGTAAGCTTGAGCTCGCCATGCCCCCCGCCGAAAAGCTTGGGGAAGATCTGCTGAAAGCGTGCTGCGACCGAATCAAACGTCGCTCGGAACAGCTTCTTACTCTCGCGATTCATCTGCTTTATCGCCGCTTCGAGCTGCTCCAGCGCCGTCTCGAGATCGGTCTTCTGCGCAATCAAATACTCATAGCGCTTGGACTGCTCTTCGTACTCATCGATCGCTGTGAGGTTGATCGGCCCCATACGCTCGAGCAGACGATCAAGCTCATGGATGCGCTCGGTCGTGGCTGCATCGGGCAGCTCACGCGCGTGATAGGTCGTGAGCACAAGGCGCACGTCGGTGCGATGACGCTCCGAGATCTGTTCGATCAAACGCGAGATCGACATCGAAAGCTCGCGCTCCGAAATCGCAAGCTTGTTCGCGTTCTTCACTGTCGTATCGATGCGGCTGCGCAGTTCCTTGATGCCGGACTCGCGTCCACTCAGCGCAAGCTTCTTCGCGTCGTAGGCAGCGCGCGCTTCGCTCAACAGGTCGCTCGCTTCCTTGGCCGCGCCGACCTTGTTGCCGAGCTCCTCGCGATTGAGCAGCACCTGCGCCGCGCCCTGCCCTTGCTTTTCGACGTTGTCGACAAGCTCGCTTTCCACGCGCAAAAAGCGCAGCTGCAAGTCCGCAAGGCCACGCTGCACACGATCGAGCGACGTGCGATCACTCTGCACGCGCTGACGTGCTTCCGCGGCGCGCACGCGAATTTCGGTCACCACCGTGGTCTGCGCTTCAACCTGTTGACGACGCTCGCTGCTGATTTGCGCAAAGCCTTCAAGGTCGGCTTCTGCGCTCGCACGCGCCACGCGCGCGCCTTCGATTTCCGAGCGTGATTCGGTCTCTTCGTGGCTCGCCTCGGCCAAGCTCGATGACAAATCATCGGTCTCGAACGCCAGCTGCTCCACGCGATCCCGTGCCCGTGCAAGCTCTTCCTCCGCACGCTTCAAGTCCTTTTCAGCGCGCACGATCGCAAGCTCGGCGTCGTGGCCCTCGGTGCGGGTGGAGTCGAGCTCGGCTTGATCGCGGGCGATCGAAGTCCGCAGCTCACTCACACGCGTCTGGCAAGCCACAAGCTCCTGCTCGAGGCGCGCCACCACCGGCACAAGCTCGCGGATCTCGCGCTTGACCTCGAGCATGTGCGCGCCCGCATCTTCACCGCTGCCGCCTGTGATCCGGCCATCGGCACCAACGAGCTCGCCCTGACGTGTGACAAGCGTGCCTTCAAACGCGCCGTCCTCGTAGAAGCGCTGGGCAACACTCAGGTCTTCGACCACCAACACATCCCACAACAGGTTGCGCGCGAGTGTCTCGTCCTCAGGGGCAACGCGCACCAAATCTGCCAGACAACCGATCACACCCTCGTGGCCCAGCAGCGCAGACGACACGCTGGCGCGCGGACGAGGTGAACGCGGCATGACCGTGGCGCGGCCCTTCTTCTGCTCGCGCAACGCACCGACCGCGCGCGCTCCCGCCGCAAAGTCCTCCACGACCACGTACTGGAGACGTTCGCCGAGCGCGCCTGCCAAAGCCTGCGTGAGCTCGGACGGGCAATCCAAACGATCGACAAGCAGGCCGAGCACGCCCAAGGATCCGTCGCTTTGCGCGCGCTGCATCAACGCCCGGACGCCAGCGCCCACGCCTTCGAAGCGCTGCTGAATCTGCTCGAGCGAACGCAGACGGGAGCGCTTGTCCGCAAGCTCCGAACGCACTTCGTCCGTCTTCTTTTCGCTCTCGCGTTGATCCTTGCGCAACTGGTCAAGAGACTTGTCTAGCTCGACCTTACGCTCTGCCGTCGACTGCTTGTCGCCGCGCAGGCCCTCGAGCCGCGCCGCAAGCTCACGCGTCTGCTCGTGGAGCTCGACGGCGCGCATCTCCAGCGTTTCGCGCTCCGTACGCAAACGCTCAAGCCGCTGGTAAGCATCCGTACGACGGCGCTCGAAGCCGCTGAGCACGGCCTCGGCGCGAGCAATGCGGGTGGCCGCCTCAGATACGCGCGCTCGTGCCACGTTCACCGCTTGATCGGCGTCGTGAGCAGAACGCTTACGTTGCTCGAGCAGCTCGGTCTCACGCTCCAGCACGTCCCCTTCGGCAGACGCGACCTCCTCGAGCTCGGCCAAGCTCTGCTCAAGCTGCTGTTGCTCGCTGGTAAAACGCGCACGCTGGCTTTCGATCTCTGACAGCTCGCGCTCGGCCGCCACCTCCGCATGCCGCAGCTGCGACAAGCGTTCGATGGTGTGCTTCACCTGCGCTTCGAGCATGCGCACGGAGCTGTCGAGCTGATGCGAGCGCGTGCTTGCCTCTTGGACAGCAAGCTCCTCGACCGACAGGGTAAGGCGCTCTGCCTCGAGCTCCGCTTCGATCACAGTAAGGCCTGCACGCAAACCTTCCATCTCGGCCTCGGCCGTTTCCAGCTGCGTGGAGATGGCGCGGCGCGTCACGTGCAACTCGAGATAGCGATGGGTGCCGACCCACAGCTCCAGGTCACGCTGCTCATCGCGATAGGTCTTGTAGCGTTCAGCCTTCTGCGCCTGACGCTTGAGCGACGAGAGGCTCTTCTCCAGCTCGCCGAGAATGTCGGCAATACGCTGCAAATTCTGGCGGGTTTGGTCCATCTTGCGCTCAGCCTTTTGCTTGTGCGCTTTGAACTTGGTGATGCCCGCTGCTTCCTCGATCAGGTGGCGACGCTCTTCGGGCTTGGCCGTGACGATCAAACCAATACGGCCCTGCTCGATGATCGAATAAGCCTTGGTGCCCACGCCGGTACCGAGAAAAAGCGCCGTCACATCCATCAAGCGCACGGCCGCTTTGTTGATCATGTACGTGCTTTCACCATCGCGCGTAAGACGACGCGTGACCGCAAGCTCGGCGTAATCCTTGTACTCGATCGGGCAGTTGCCATCGGCGTTGTCGAAGGTGAT
Source organism: Polyangiales bacterium (assembly GCA_046598735.1). Lineage (GTDB taxonomy): Bacteria > Myxococcota_A > Polyangia > Polyangiales > DASUME01 > DASUME01. The sequence continues at coordinate 255 of JBKJIA010000070.1, read as the reverse complement.
CGTCACCTCGGCGAAGCTGTGCGGACCGCGCGCTTCGGAGCCGTTGAAGATGACGTCGTCCATGTGCTTGCCGCGCAAGTGTTTGGCGGACTGCTCGCCCATCGACCAACGGATGGCGTCGACGATGTTGGATTTGCCGCAGCCGTTCGGGCCGACCACGCCGGTCACGTCATGGTCGAAGCGCACGATCGTGCGATCGACGAATGACTTGAAGCCGCAAATCTCGAGGCTCTTGAGCTTCATGGGACCCCTTGA
>JBKJIA010000543.1:0-23390 GCA_046598735.1 Polyangiales bacterium | reverse complement strand
CGCCACGTGCCGGCCTAGACTGGTACACAACGCGCAGAGCTCGGCGATGCCGCCGCCCATACCGCCGTGCTCGCTCGATACAGCGACCCCGAGCAGGCCAGCTTCTGCAAGCTTGGACCAAGCGCGCGCATGGAAGAACGTGCCCGATTGATCAATCTCGCGCAGGCTCGCTTCGGAGACTTCAGCGCCTAGGATCTTATTGGCAAGCTCGGCGACGGTCCGAGCCTCTTCGCTCCATTCGAAGTCCATGGCGCCTGCTACCTATCCCGCGGCATGCGCAAGCCAGCGCCGGCGATGATGTCACGTTGCACTTCGTTGGTTCCGCCGCCAAAGGTAAGCACCAAGGCACCCCGGTACATATTCTCGAGCCAACCGGAAAGGTAAGTATCGGGCGAGCCGCGGCCGATGGTTCCACCTGCGCCCACTACCTCAAGCAGCAGTTTATAGGTCGTCATGAAGCCTTCCGTGCTCCATACCTTGACCGCCGAGGCTTGCGCAGGGTCGAGCACGCCGCGCTCCACGTTGAAAGCCTGACGAAAGCAATGGAGTCTGAGTGTTTCGAGGTGGGCGTAGACCTTGGCAAGATTGGTCTGTACCCACGGCTCATCGATCACACGTCTGCCGCCTTCGAGCTTATGGGTCTTGGCCCACTGCACGGTCTCTTCGAAATGACGCGCCACATGCCCAAAGCTCGAGAGCGCGATGCGCTCGTGGTTGAGCTGATTCGTAATCAGCTTCCAGCCGGCGTTGAGCTCGCCCACCAACATATCGGCCGGCACGCGCACGTTCTCGTAATACGTCGCATAGGTTGGATGGCCGCCCAGCGTGTGGATGGGTGTGATTTCAACACCAGGCAGTTTTGTATCCACCATGAAGATCGAGATACCCTTGTGCTTGGGCAGCGAAGGATCCGTACGGACGGCCAGCCAAATGTAATCGGCATAGCTCGCAAGACTGGTGAACACCTTTTGGCCATTGATCACGAAATGATCGCCATCGCGTTCGGCGCGGGTGGTCAATGACGCCAGATCGGTGCCTGCGTTCGGTTCGGTGTAGCCAATCGAAAAATGGCACTTTCCAGCCAGAATATTGGTCAAGAACTTGGACCGCTGCAGCTCCGTGCCGAACTTCATCAGAGTGGGGCCGACCGTGTTGAGCGTCAAAAAGGGCAGGGCGAAACCCGCGCGCTGTACCTCGTCGAAGAAGATGTATTGCTCGACCGCGGGACGTTCTTGGCCGCCATACGCTTTGGGCCACGAGATGCCAAGCCAGCCATCCTTACCCATTTGCTGGAGCACGCGATGGTAGAGCGGCCCTCCGCCACCGGGACCCGACCTTACTTCGTCGATTACCTCCGGGGTGATGAGGCGTGCCAGGTAGGCGCGGACCTCTTCTCGGAACGCGCGCTGGGCCGCAGTGAGCTCGATGTACATGGTGCCCTCAGATCAAAAACTCAGTGGGCTGTCCAGCCGCCGTCCACCACGAGCGTGGTGCCGTTGACGTAGCTTGCGTCATCAGACGCAAGAAATACGGCGCAGCTCGCGATCTCTTCGACCTTACCTTGACGTGGGGTGGTCTTGAAATGTGAGCTCGCCTTTTTGAGCCCCGCTTCGTGCAGCTGCGTACGCTTGAAAATTTCGGTTTCCACGCCGCCGGGACAAATCGCATTCGAACGAATGCCGCGCTCGCCATAGTGAAACGCGATGCTCTTGGTAAGACCCACCACGCCATGTTTACTCATGGTGTAGACAGCCCCACCGCGACCGCCGTGAAGCCCCGCGAGCGAAGCGATGTTGATGATCGAGCCGCCCCCTTGCAGCAGCATGATCGAGACTGCTTTGCGACAAGTAAGGAAGGGGCCGCGCAGGTTGACTGCGATAACCTTCTCGAACATCTCGTCGCTCGCGTCTTCAAGCGGGGTTAGACCGTCCAATACACCTGCATTATTGACGAGCACATCGAGCCGACCGTACTGCTCCGTGGCTGCGCCAAGTAGGCGCTCCACATCGTCGCGCTGGGTCACGTTCGAAATGATCGCGCGTACTTCTGCACCTTCAGCTTTGAGCGCATCACATGTTGCGCGCAGGGAGCCTTCGTCGAAATCACCGAGCACCAGCTTGGCGCCCTCTTTGGCATAGCGGCTTGCGATGGCGCGCCCGATGCCGGCAGCAGCGCCCGTGATCACGGCCACCTTACCATTCAGCTTCATAGAGGCGTCGCCCTCAGCGCAAACTCGTGGGCCCACTTATAGTCGGGCTTGCCACTGGGCTGACGCTCCACCTTCTCGCACACGAACAGCTGCTTGGGGCACTTGTATCCAGCCAGGTGTTTGCGGGCGAAAGCGTCGAGGCTCGCTACGTCCAAGGTCGCATCGCTGCGTGCTTCGACGACGGCGGCCACGCGCTGTCCCCAGCGTTCGTCGGCTAGGCCCACCACGAGCACGTCCATCACGCTTGGATGAGCCTTGAGCACCGATTCGACTTCTTCCGGGAAAATCTTCTCACCACCGCTGTTGATGCAGACGGCGCCGCGCCCGAGCAAGGTAATGCGACCATCGGCCTCGATCGTGGCGTAGTCGCCAGGAATGCAAAAGCGCTTGCCATTGACGATGCGGAAGGTGTCGGCCGTCTTGGCTTCGTCTTTGTAGTAACCAATCGGCAGGCGACCTGTGCGTGCGTACTTGCCCACGATGCCTGAGCCTTTTTCCAAAGGCTGCCAGGAGGTTTCGTCAAGCACGGTGGCTGTATCATCCATCTTGAAGCTGGTGCGACCGTCCTTACCTTTGTCCATGCCGGGCAATGCATGACCCGCGTGACCCGACTCGCTCGAGCCAAAGCTGTTGATCACCATCACGGAGCCTAAGGTCTTGACTAGCTGCTCTTTCACGGTGTCTGAAAGCACCGCTCCCGCGGAAGCGATGATCATCAAGCTCGGCGGCTTTTTTTCCAGGTCATACGCGTCGATCAAGGGGCGGGCCATCGCGTCACCCACCATGGTCAAGGTGTTTACCTTTTCGCGCTCCACAAGTTGCCATACCCGCTTGGGTTGGAAGCTGCGGCCGGGCGTGATCACGACCTTACCACCCTGAAAGAATGCGATCAGCGCCGCCCACTGTGCTGCGCCGTGAATGAACGGTGCGAGCGGCATGAACGTCATCGCCATGGCCTTACCCTTGACGAGTGGCCCGAGATCCTCTGCTGCCTTGATCGGCGGGCCGCCGGGATTGCCGCCTTGCAAGCCTGCAAAGAACACGTCTTCTTGGCGCCACATCACGCCCTTGGGCATGCCCGTGGTGCCACCCGTGTAGACGATGTAGAGATCGTCACCGCTGCGCTGCGCAAAGTCTCGCTTGTCGGGTGCTTGCGAAAGCGCGGTCTCGTACGCGGTGGCGCCAATGCTCGCGAAGTCCGCAGCACTCGCGTCTTCCACCGCAAACAGCGCCTTGAGCGCGGGAAATTTACGCGTCGACTCGCCCACGATGTTCGTGAGCTCCCTCTGAAAGAACAACGCCTTGAGATCGGCGTTGTCGATCATGTAGGTGAGCTCGTCGGCGACGTAGCGGTAATTGATGTTGATCGGGACCGCGCGCACCTTGAGCGCGCCCAGCACGATCTCCAGAAACTCAGGTCCGTTGTAAAGGTAAGCCCCCACGTGATCGCCGGGGCCGATGCCGTGCTTCTTCAACACGTGCGCGACGCGATTGGCGCGCGCCTCAAGCTGGGCGAACGTGAGTCGCGTGTCTTCGCAGACCAACGCCTCCCGATCTGGCACCACATCGACGACGCTTTCGAACAAGTCTGCAAGATTGAATTGCATTGGATCTGACCCTATGGAACGGCCGCGACCGGCGCGACCTTGCACGATGAGCGGTCGCGATCAGCGCCACCGCTATGGTTGTTCGTTGCTGACTACCCAGACAGCGAAAAATTGCGCGCCGCCTCCAAACGCGTGACCCACAGCAGTCTTGGCCCCGTCGACCTGGTGCTCGCCCGCCATGCCGCGTACCTGCAATGCGGCTTCTGCAAAGCGTAAGATGCCGGATGCGCCGATCGCATTGGACGACAACACGCCACCCGACATGTTGATCGGTAGCTTGCCACCGATTTCGGTCTCGCCCTCTCTGGTCAGTTTCCAGCCCTGACCTTGTTCCGCAAAACCTAAGTTTTGAGCCACATCGGCTCAAACCAACTGAATGGAACATAGAGCTCGGCGCAATCGACTTCGCGTTGCGGATCGCGGATGCCGGCTTGCGCATAGGCCGCGCGTGCACAGTCTTGCCCGGCCTGAGGGTTCACCTGATCGCGCGCCGCAAACATGGTGGGCTCGCTACGTAACCCGGTGCCGCGAATCCAGGCCGGACGCTTGGCGCGTTTGGCGAGCTTGTCGTTGCCCAGCACGATCGCGCATGCCCCGTCTGACGATGGACAAGTCTCGAGGTGACGAATCGGATCCCACAACATGGGCGAAGCGCGCACCGTCTCTTCACTAATGTCGGGTAGCTGCAAATGCGCGTAAGGGTTCTTGAGCGCATTCTTACGGTCTTTGACGGCGACCTTGAGCCCCACGTCGTCCGGTGCGCCGCTGCGCTTGATATAGGCGCGAATCAGCGGCGCAAAGTAACCACCTGCACCCGCCATCAGCGGCGGTTGAAACGGACGCTGCGCGCTGAGCGCCCACATGGCGTTGCTTTCGCTCTGCTTTTGCCAACCGATGGCGAGCACCGCGCCGTGCGTGCCCGATGAGATGAGGTGGCTTGCCACGACGGCGGTGGAACCACCCACGCTGCCAGCAGTATGAACGCGCAACATGGGCTTACCCACGGCGCCCAGCGCGTCCGCCAGGAACAAGTCCGGCATGACCACGCCTTCGAACATGTCGGGGCCTTTGCCGAATACCACAGCATCGATGTCTGCAAAGGTAAGGTCTGCATCTTCCAGCGCACGGATCGCCGCTTCACGCAGCATGCCGGGCATGGATACATCGCCGCGGCGCGCCGCGTGCTTGGTCTGCCCGACGCCGATTACGGCACAACGCTCCGCCATGTCAGCCACCCTCTAGAACGCAGATAAGATTCTGTTGCAGACACGGGCCACTGGTTGCGTGCGCCACGCCGCTCTTGGCTTGCCTACGCAAAATGCGATCGGCGACTTCGCCGATGCGTGCGAGGCCGGACACCATGGGAACGCTCGTGGTCAAACAGCCACCGGAAGGGTTGAGCTTGACCTCAGGGCCGAGCCCCAACGCTTCACGTAAGATGACGTTCTCGTGCTCGTAGCGCGTGTGCAGCTCGGCGATGTCGAGCTTGTGCTCGCTGATGCGGGCCTTTCTGCCAGCGATCTTCGCCGATTCGCACACCGTAAGGTCGCGCAGTCCGAGCTGCATGGATTCCACACGATGGTCGATACCGCGGATGAACGCGGGTTGACGGTCAAGGCGCTTGCCTAGTTCGATGGCTTTCTCGCGGGTAGCGAGGATAAGACAGGCTGCGCCGTCCGCGAAGGTACTGTGCGTAGCTGGCTGCTCGCTCATCTTTCCTGCATCGATCAGCGCCCGCGCTTGCAATCCCGCTAGGCTGTCTGGATCGATCCAAAGCGGACTCATCGTGTAGGGATCGAGCTGCTGGGCAAACACGTCGGCAGGCTCACCCAACGACGGTCGACCGAAAGCGAACACGACTGCGGTGTCGATGTCGCCATGCTGCAGGCGGATATAGGCTTCGTATAGTGCCCAGGCGCCATCCATTTCCACGTGGGATTCTTCGATCGGGGGCCAGGCACCGAGTGCATCGACGGCCGCCACGAACGAGAACGGAACGCCTTGTACGTAGTCGCAACTGCCCGAGCAAAAGAAGCCGATATCTTTGCGCGTCAGGGCTGCTTGGGCGAGCGCTTGGTTGAGCGCCGAACGCACGAGCTCCACTTCGTCGGTCAACGGATTGCCGCCTACGAGCGGAGTTTGCGCAAAGGAGATGATCGCCACCTCTTGCATCACAGGTACTCCTCATATCGTTCAAACGCTGCGTCTGCCTCACCGGTCGGCGAGAAGTATAAGATGTCCGTGAAGCTGCCTTCGCGTTCCGCCTTGGGCTTCCAGTCGGCGCGCACGCGCAAGCCCATGCGCGCTTCATGAGCGGGCATGTTGACCAAGTGCAAAAAGGGTGTGTCTGCACCATCGAGTAAGATCGCGCCGTACACGTACGGCACCTTCATGATCTGACCTTCGAACGCGACATTGACCACGCAGAAGGTGGTGAGCGTGCCGCAGTCGGACACTTCGAGGATCTCGCCCATATCCGTGCCATGGGTGGGCGAACCCGCGCGCGGTGGACAGTACACGCGAGAGGTGGCCGGATCCTTGCGCGCGTAGATCTTACCTTCCTTCAGGCCAGTCAGAAACAGCGCTAAGGTTTCCGAGGCAAGGATCTTATAGTCCAAGCGGATGTGCGTATTTTGCTGGCTGACGGGCTCCATCAGGCGGTTTCCTCCGGCACAAAGCTCGCGATATCGGTGATGGCGCCCACGCGTTCGTCGGCCCATTGCACGCGCACGCGCATGCCCGTCCGCATGCGGTCGGGATCGATGGCATCGACTACATGCAGCATGGCGGTGTCTGCTCCATCGAGCTTGATCAGCGCGAACGCAAAAGGGCGCTCGAGCGGGTGCTTGGGCCGCGGCGTCGACACCCAGGCGTAGCTTGTGACCACACCTTCTGACGCGACCGGTACAAGCTCCGACAGCTCGGCAGCCGTACGCGGATCGTACTCGCAAGGTGGCACGAGCACGCGGCCATCCTGGGCGCGGATGCCGATGATTTGACGGTCCCGCAGGCCCGTAAAGAACGCGGACAGCACGGGCCCCAAGCTGCGTTTGAAGGTGTATTCAAGGCAGAACTGGGCAGTGAGGATGGGAGCGTCCATAAGATCTTACTCGGCTGCTGTGACGGCTTGGGTGAGGGTAGGTTTGTCGCTGCCCTGATTGCCCTGATTGCCTTCATTGCCCTCATTCCATGGCCCATAGAACTGCTTGGCCCACTTTCGGAACATACCCACGGGGCCATCCCCGTCACACAGTAAGGGCGGATTCGGAAAGGACTTGTTTTCCCAGATCTGAATGTCCCGGCGCACCTGTTGCTCCTCGTCTTCCATGATGCGTTTGAAGATCATTTCGGTGACCTCGGGGCCACCCTTCTTCTTCATCGTCACGATGAAGCGCGCGTCCACGTACTCATCGTCGATGGGCGTGACGGTGGTCAAGAACAGATACTTGACGGGGCCGACGTCGACGCGTGCGGTGGTGACGCCGAGTCCGAAATACTGCATGTTAATCGTGCCCGAGATCACGCCCGCGCCGCCCAACATTTTCGCCTTCATGTCGACGTGCACTTTGAGCTGCGTGCCCTGTGCTTCGGCCGTCGCGACCGGATCGATCACTTCGTGCACCACGTGCAGATGGGCCGTATCGACGCCATTTTCTGCAGTCTCCTGTATGTGTGTACGCAGCTTCAAACGGAAGTCACGATACTCCGTGTACTTCTCGTCGTAGTACTCATCGATCTTCGGGATCTCGAACGTAGGCGCGAGTTTTTGGTGGTGATGCCAAAGGAAGATCATGCCGCTGTGCTCACTCACGGCATGACATACGGTCTTGGCGCGCGGCGGGATCTTCGTGGCGTAAGGAATGTGCGCAACGTTGCCGTCGGCATCGAGTTGCCAGGCATGAAACGGGCACTGTAAGAGCTCGCCTTTGACGCTGCCACCGTGGCCCAAGTGGGCACCCAAGTGCGGACAAAAAGCATCGAGCACGGACGCGCGGCCAGACTCGGTGCGAAACAGAACGAGATCTTGGCCGAGCAACTTCAACGGCATGACCTCGCCCGGCTTGATCTCGTCGCTGTGAGCCACGCGAAACCAACCGTCTGGATAGGGCGTCATGGGATAACGGCGCTTGGTGACCTTTATCATTCAGCGACTAGAACACGTTTCATTTGTTGCGTCAACGCGTATGGACGTGCTCTATAAACCCATGCCAATGCCCCAGGGAATCGGGATTATCGACCTGATGGTCGCGCTGCCCGCACCCGACGACGAGAAGAGCCAATGGTACGAATTCATCAAGCCTTTGTTGATGGATGAAGAGAGCCGACAGACGTTCACGATGCCCGCGCAGTACATGTTCAAGGACATCCCGTCGCATCCTACCAGCGATGATTACGAGCGCCTCTTGATCACGGAAATGGATCGACACGGCATCGAGAAAGCCATGATCGGTGTCGACCCGGATCATCCTGCGCGCGCCAAGGCGTTGAAGAATCATCCTGACCGTTTGGTGGGTAGTTACGAGGTCAATCCCAATCGCGGCATGGACGAAGTGCGTAAGCTGGTGCGCTGTCGTGAAGAGCTGGGCATCGTGGCGGCCACGGCATTTCCTGCGGGCCTGTGTCCGCAAGTGCCGATCAACGACAAGAAGTTCTTCCCGATCTACGCCAAGTGCATCGAGCTCGACATTCCGATCTGCGTCTGCGCAGGCGTGCCGGGGCCACGCTTGCCCATGGCGCCGCAACACGTGGAGCTGATCGATGAAGTCTGCTGGTTCTTTCCGGAGCTCAAATTCGTCACACGTCACGGTTGCGAGCCGTGGACGGATTTGATCATCAAGCTAATGGTCAAGTGGCCGAACCTTTACTATTCGACCAGTGCGTTTGCGCCACGCTATTATCCTAAGAACGTGGTCGATTTCGCGAACTCGCGCGGCAGTGACCGCATCATGTTTGCCGGCTATTTCCCGATGGGTCTGTCTTACGATCGCATTTTCAAGGAACTACCGGACGTGCCGTTCAAGGACGAGGTCTGGCCGAAGTTCCTGCGTGAGAATGCCAAGCGCGTGTTCAAGCTGTGAATGCGGACTGGAAGGCTGCGCCGTCTACATCACGGGCCGCGTGACCGGCCGCAGTATCCATGGCATGCGAGGCAACTTAGAAGGAGCTTTTTGCATGGCCACCGTCCCGTCGACCGAACGCACCCCTGTCAAATCGCTCGCGATCAAAGCCGCGCTCGCGGCGCAGGTCTTCTTGCTGCGCAAGAACATCGCCGGTCCCATGGGCGATTTCTGCATGGTCGTCGAGCATCGCGGCCGCAAGACGGGCAATACATTTGCCACGCCGATAGCTTACTTACGCGACGGCGCGGACCTCATCGCCATCAGCGGAAGCGGCCGGTCCAACTGGTTCAAGAACACGCTCGCCAACGGCGAGGCGCGCATCAATATCAAAAGCCATGAGCAAAGAGTAACGTCCCGCGAGATCACGGATGCGGCGGAGATCGCGCGGGTATTCGAACTGTATAAGACGACGTTCAAGGCGTTCCAACGCACGTTCGGCGTGCGCGCAGATGCGAGCGAGGATGCGTTGCGAAACGCACGCGACAGGTTTCGCTATCTAAGGTTGACGGTGGCCCAGTAGCCCTTTGGCCGCTCGCGGGATCGAGAGATCGCCAAGCGTTGCAAAAATAGTCGGCGGCATGCGCCTCAAGCCCTGTTTCGTCGCTAACGGCGTCACGTGAGTAGCCATTTTCGCTCGCACTTCGTTTATTCTCCGCGCCGCCTAGGAGGACAGATGGGAATGCTTAGACAGGCGCTCGAGCAGGGCGCGCAATGGACGGTGGTAGCAGGGCTGCTGGCGGGGACTTGTCTCGCGATGCCCGAGACCGCTCACGCAGGCGGTGTCGAGGACACGGTCAGCGGTGCGGTAGGCCTGGGGCGCGGGGCGAATTACGCGCGCGTGAATGATTTCATGGCGATCTGGCAAAACCCCGCAAACCTCGCCCTGGCGCCCAGGAATGTGGGCGCGGAGCTGCGCGTTCCCTTCTTCAATGCGTGCTTTGATCGCGCCAAAGACAATCGCACGACCAAGCCCGATGGCACGCCGCTGGACCAGGATGACAACGGCACCCCAGGCATCCAGTACCGACCGGAGGAGGACTTCAACGAAGTCTGCAACGAAGCTCCTCTCTTGCCAGCGGGCAACCTTGGTTTCTCCATGCCCATCGGTGAGCAATTGGGGATAGGTGTGGGTATCTTCACGCCCGCGGGTGTCGGTAACCTTAAGTTCGGCGACGACAATCAGCCGACGGTATCCCCTAAGCCTGGCGAGATGTATCCGACCACGGCAGGCGGCAAGCTCAGCCCGAATCGCTTCTTACTGTTGGATCGTACGGTGCTCGCCGCATTCTTGGCTGTGGGTGTGGGTTATTCTCCGATCCCCATGCTGCGCGTTGGTCTTACCTTGGCAGCCGGCTTTGCGGACGTGAAGTATCGCAACTTCGCTTCGCTTGGACCTGGCTTTCAAGATCAGGAAGTGCTGAACGATGTGAACGCGCGCGATCTCTTCATTCCGCGCGCGACGGGCAGCGTGGCGCTCACGCCGATCGATTCCATCGATGTGATGGCCAGCTTCACGTTCAACGACGATATCAAAGCAGAGGGGTATGTTGACGTTACAGCCAACGGGGTTCAGGGAGCCCCGCGTAAGAGTTGCTTTAACCGCACCGCGGGCCGAGCGACGCCGGGGCCCCACTGCCGCATCGACGATGTGGAGCTGAGTGTTCCTTACCAACGCTACGAGGCGAACATAGGCATACGCTACGCCGATCGTGATAAGCCTCGTGAGCAGCTTCTCGATCCCATGAGTCAGGAGACTTGGGATGTGGAGCTCGATGCCTATTGGCTCAACACCGCCCATGTCGATAGTTACTCGTTGACTCTCTACGACAAGACCAAACCCAGCGACACGTGGCCTTCCGTCGCGTTCTCCACCGCACCCAATCAGGACAACGCTTCCTCGCTGCCCGCCAAGGCAAGTCTCCCGCACGGTTGGAACGACACGTACGGTGTGCGTTTCGGGGGCGATTACAACGTGCTGCCCGGTGTCCTAGCGGTGCGGGCAGGCGTGGCCTACGAGACGCGTGGCGTCCCGCTCAAGAACATGAACATCGACTATTGGCCGGTTGCCAAGACCGCACTCCACGTCGGCGCCACGTGGCGCATCGTTCACCAGTTCGACCTTACCGTTGCGTATGCCCACATGTTCAACGAGACGGTCATCGTCGAAGTGGGCAAGGGTAACGTCAAAGAGGTGACGGCGTTGTTCGCCGACAAGGCGCTCGCCGCAAACGAAGGTACCTATACCTCCCAGATCGACATTGTATCGCTGCAGGGCAACTACCGCTTCTAGCGTGCGAGCTGAATTGCCGAGCAGGTTGACAATTCAGTCGAGTGGGTTGGGCAAGCCCGCACAGGTGTAAAAGTCGGGTGTGCACTTGTTCTCCTCGCGGCACTGATCGCAGCGCTGGCTGTCGCCAGTCACGCACTCGATCAAGCACTTGCGCGCTGCGCACAGGGATGAGTTCACGTTGCAGGCGAGGCAGGCGTTGCTGAACGCAGCGAGCTTGGTGTCATTCCGTGCACAGGTCGTAACTGCTTCCGCAAACTTCGCTTCGCCATCCACGGCGAGCACGCCTGCTTTCTCGCGTGCGCAGGCCGCCACGGTTCGAACCGGTTGACCCTCGCACTGCAACGCCACATCGGCATTGCTCACACAGGCTCCATTCGCAGTAGACTGCGCGAGAAGACTCTCCTTGGTCTGGTAGCAGTAGAAGTAGTAGCAACCGCCCTTCTTACTGGTGTCCAAGGGCGTACCGTCAGCCTGCGCCCCGCATTGTTTCGCGGTCACGTCGTCGGGCCCTGGACCTGACGGGGGCGTGGCGGAATCGACGGCGGCGTCCTCGGCGCCGTTAGTCGTCGCTCCATTGCCATTACCGTTCGTGCCGTCACCATCGTTGCTGCCTCCACTATCGCTACAAGCAGATGCGAGCGTCGCAACGAGCGCTGAAACGAGCCATACATTTTTTGCTGAATTCATAAGGAACTCCTCGCGCCGCCGGGCGCAGGCCAATATTTCTTGATCAAGAGACTAAAGCACCATCAGTCGAAATTCACGCTGCCGTCGATGTACAGGCCAATGAGGGTGATTTGGTATGGCTTATCGCCGGTGTAACCGCAGAAAGCGCACTGCATGTTGTGATCGGGGCCGTTGGTAATGGTGGGCTTACCTTCTCCGGTTCGGTAAGCGCTCGCCACGTTCACCTGCCAGCGCTCTTCTACCCAACCCGCGCCGGCCGTGGCAATCCACGTGTCACCCGGAGGGGTACCGAAGGCGGTGGGATAGTTTGCATTGGACGTTTTCTGATCCCAAGCGCCACCGATGCGCACCGGCAGCTTCTGGTCCACAAGGCGATATTCAACGCCACCGCGAACGGTGAAAGCATTGTCCCAACGGAACACGTTGGGAACGGCTTGGGATGCGCCACTTGCATCCTTACCCCTGAAGTCCGCCTCCTTGTTCTGCGAATTGAGTGCGTATTCCACGTCCGAGGAGAACGACAGGGGGATCTGGGCCAGGTCGTAGCGTCCGCCCACGATGAAGCGCGAGGGCAGGGTGAATTTAGTTGAGATGTCCGTGAAATCCTGCGCTAGAGCGACGCCCTTGCTGTTCTCTATCGTGGTGACGGTCTTGTGGCGATAGGTGGCCCCGACCTTCAGCTCATTAATCGGTTTCCACTGCAGGCCAAGCTTGAAGCCAAGCCAGTTGATCCCGCTCATCTGGAAATCGAGCACCTTACTTTTCTCGGTGCCCTGGACTCGGTCCAGATCCACGTACGTCATGCGGTAGGTCAGGCCCAGCGTGACGTTGGCGGGTAGCTGTACCGAGATACCTGGGGCAGCCTCTATGAAAACGAGCTTCGTGCGGTCTTCAAACTTGTCGCCGATCGAGTTCTCATAGGAAAACTCTGCACCCGCGGAAGCGACCGGATAGACACCCATACCGACGGTGATCATGTCCGTGAAGCGGTAAGCACCACCCACCAAGAAGAACGGCGCGAGCTTATAGCTCGACTCGGTATCCTTCGCGGTCGGGTAGGCCACAGGGTCGTTGGGCGTTGCGCGGATCTTACCCATCAAGGGCGACACGTCGCCAATCAGCGACCAGCGCTTAGTACCCTGCAAACCTGCAGGGTTGTGGAAGAGCGCTGATGGGTCGCTGACGTAGCTGACCGCCGTACCACCCATGCCGATGTGGCGTGCGCTGTACAAAATCGGTGTGTCGTAGCCGCCTGCTTGGACCGATGTCGTGACGCTTAGAGCGAGCACCGCGATCGAAAGGGAAGCGAGCTTTGCTCTCACTTCGCAGCCTCGATCTCTTCACCGGTGGGCAAGCCGCTGCACGTGAAGAAGCCGCCCGTGCAGCCTTCCTTTTCGCGGCACTCGTCGCAGGGCACGCCGCCCCCCACACAGGTCGAAATGCACTTCGTTGCAGCGCAGACCACGGCGCCGATGTAACAGTTCAAGCAACCGGTACTCATGGTCTTGAGCATGTCCTTGAGGCCGACCTGATTGCCTTTGCCATTGAGGGCGCAGTCGCCGGTCATCATGGCCTTCTCTTCATCGGTCAGCGTCTTATCGCCCGCGAACGCCAGGAAACATGCGCGGCCCACGGTGGCGGCCTTGTCGGAAGGAGCTAGCTTGCACACGCCTTCGATGTCTGCGGCGCCGGTGCAGGCACCCGCGTCCTTGATGTTGGCGGTGAGCTCATCGGATGTGAAGCCTTCGTAAGCGCTGATGCACATGTTGCTGTCGCCGCCAGCGTCGGTATTTTCGCCGCCGTTGTCGCCGCCAGCGTCCTCCTTGCCAGTGCTCTTCTTGTCATCATCACCGCAGGCGGCTCCGAGCAGGCCGAGTGCAATCATGAGCATGAACGAAGTCTTTTTGAACGAAGTCATCTTAGTCTCCTTGGGTCGGCATCGGCCCGGCCCGAATGGTCGGCGCGGGCGTGTCGGGTGTGTCGTCTTACTGTTCCACGAACGGGGGCGAGGCTCCCGGCTGACGGCGCTGAGCCGCGTCCTAACATGGTCTGGTCAGGGCCGGAAGGCGGGCGCAGACTACACGGATATGTGTACGCCAGCAACATCGAGATGTACGCTTGCTTTGGCACGCTTCGATTGAACGAGCCCGCGAGCTCGCGCTATTCCGACGGTCCGCTCAGGCGATCTCATGGGGCCTGGCTACGGCATGTCGTTTGGCGATTCTTCCCGCGGTCGCGCTCAGCGTGGGGAGCCGGTGCGCGCGGCGATGCCGCCGTCCACCGTAAGGATCGCGCCGTTGATATAAGCTGCTTCGTCCGAGGCCAGAAACACGGCTGCACTGGCGATTTCCTCTGCCATTCCCAAACGTGCGGCCGGGATTTGCGCGATGAAACCCGCAAGTCCGCCCGGGCGCTGCGCCAGTGCGGAACGCAAGGTAGCCGTGTCGATCGGCCCCGGACACAAAGCATTGACGCGAATACCATGCTGTGCGTTTTCGACACAAGCGAGCTGCGTCAAGTTGTGCACTGCCGCTTTGGCCGCGCCGTACGCATTGTGAAGTGGCTCGCCTCCGAGGCCGGCCCCGGAGGTAATGTTGAGGATCACACCCGAGCGCCGCGGGATCATCACGCCCAACGCCGCCCGCAACCCGTAGAAGGTCCCGTCGAGGGTGACCTCGAGGCTCTTCTTCCAGCGCTTAGTGTCCGTCTCGGCCAGCGGCGCATGCCGGACGAAGGCGGCGTTGTTGACGAACACGTCGAGATGGTCAAAGTGTTTGACGGCTTCGCTGACCAGCTGCGCGACCTCGTCTTCGCGGCTCACGTCGCAACCGAGCGCGCACGCCACGCCTCCTGCCGCTTGAATCTCGCTGCACGTAGTCTCCGCGGCCGCAGCATCCCGATCGCTGACCACGACCTTGGCGCCCTCGCGCGCAAAGCGTAAGGCGATGGCGCGGCCGATGCCTGCCCCTGCCCCTGTCACTGCCGCCACCTTACCGTGTAACCTCACCCCACCACCCGTTCGCAAGGAGTTCGTGGCAGGCGCATCGTCGCCCGCGCCGGACATCCCAGTCTTAGACGATCCTGCGTAGCACCGACCCGAATAGAACCTTGAGGGCTTTCTTCATGCCCTCGTGCTTCTTCTCATCGTAAGGGTACCAGCCTCCCTCGCGCTTCATGCCGAAGCGATCGATTACGATCGGTAGCTCGAACGCATAGCGACGCAGGCCGTTTTCGCCGTGCACTTGACCCACGCCGCTCGACTTGACGCCACCAAAGGGTGCCTGATGAATGCCGTAGGAAAAAGCGGAATCGTTAACCGTAAGGTTTCCGGATTCCACGCGCTTGGCTAGCTCGCAGGCCTTGGCGACGTCCTTGGACCATACGGTTGCGGACAGACCGTACTCGCAGTCATTGGCCAGCTCGAGCGCGTGCTCGTCGTCCGTGGCGCGCATGATGGGCAACACCGGGCCAAAGGTTTCTTCGCGCATGATGCGCATGTCGTGGGTCACATCCACCAAGACCGTGGGCTCGAAAAACGGACCGACACGCTTGCCGCCGACCAATGCCTTGGCACCTTTGGCGATCGCATCTTGAACTTGCTCGTCTACTTTTTCGAGCTGCCTATCCCAGATCATGGGCGAGATATCGTAGTGACCGCTGCTTCCCATCTTGAGCTGCTTGACCTCGTTCACCACCAGCTCGATGAAGCGATCGGCGACCGGTTCCACCACGTAACAGCGCTCGAGCGACGAGCAGTACTGTCCGGTGTTGAACATGGCGCCGAATACCGCTCCGCCCGCTGCGCGCTCCAGGTCGGCATCCGCACATACGATCATCGGATCCTTACCACCGAGCTCGAGGCTGACGGGTATCAGCTCGCGCCCACAAAACTCGCCGACCTTACGCCCGGTGGCCGTGGACCCGGTAAAGCTCACCTTGTCTGGACGTGCTTCGAGTAAGTAACGTCCAGCTTCGCCGTCGCCCGAAATCACTTGTACTAGATCCTTGGGGACACCTGCGGAATGGAAGATCTCGGCTGCCAACGCGCCTGCAAACGGCGTGACCTCGGACGGCTTCAATAAGACGGCGTTCCCGGCCACGAGGGCCTGCGCGGTTGGATTCATACCCATCACGAACGGGCCGTTCCAAGGGGTGATCACCGCGAGCACGCCGAGGGGCCGATAGGTGATGCGCAGCTTCTTCATCTTATAGAGTGCGCCAATCGAAACGTCGCGGTCGCCGAGCTGCTTGGCCGCAGTCTTCGCGTAGTGATTCAGCATGTCGCAGACCGACAGCACTTCCATCATCAGCGTCTCGACGGCGCTGCGGCCTGTTTCGCGGCCTATGATATCGATGATCTCGTCTTGGCGCGCGATCACGATTTCGAGCGCCCGCACGAGCACCTTCGCGCGCTCTTTCAACGGACGCGCGGCCCACAGCTTTTGCGCCGCACGCGCGCGCAGCATCGCGGCGTTAACTTCTTCGCGCGTCATCACCGGCACTTCGCCGATAAGCTCCAGATTCGCTGGGTTTCGTACGCGAATGGTGCGACGCGTTTTTTCGGTGGCGGCGATGGATTCGACGATGGCCATAGTGGGCGGAGTGAAACGTGTTTCAATTGCCAAGTCAAGCCTTGACCCACTCTGTGAAACATGTTCTATTTTGTGTCGCCCTGCCGGAGAAAAGGCACGATGTCGCGTTTCCCGTTCACGTCGTATCCGCGCGGTTGGTTCACGGTCGCTTGGTCTTCCGAGCTACTGCCCGGCACGGTCAAGCCACTTGTCTATTTCGGCAAGGCGCTCGTGTTGTTTCGCACCGAAGCGGGCGTTGCCACCTTGCTCGATGCGCACTGTCCACACTTGGGCGCGCATCTCGGTTACGGCGGTAAAGTCCAAGGCGAAAGCTTAGTCTGCCCGTTTCATGCTTGGCGCTACGATACGTCAGGCCAATGCGTAGAGATTCCTTACGCGAGTAAGATCCCGCCGCGTGCCCAGGTTCCATGCTGGCCGGTCGTGGAAAAGAACGGAGTGATCATGACCTGGTACGATGCTGACAAAGCGTCGCCTGCCTGGGAGATCCCTGAGGTCCCCTTCTTCAGCCAGCAGGATTGGTTTGGCGAAGAAGCGCACGCGAGTTGGCAGATCAAGTCGCACATTCAAGAGTTGGTCGAGAACGCAGTCGATCAGAGTCACTTCCTGAGTGTTCACAGTCTGCCTTCAGCGCAGGTGTTCAACATGCAGGCCGACGGGCCGGCCCTGAGCATGGAAGGTCGCTTCGTGATGGAGCCGGGCGGGCAAGCCGCCGAGCTTACCTGGAAGTGGTCGGGCATTAGCTTCGGTTACGTGCACACCAAGAATCCGGGCGGCATCGAGAACTGCCAGTTACTTATGTACACGCCCATCGATCAAGACACCGTTCAGGTTCGCTTCACCACCTTGGTCAAGCGCATCAAGAACGACGAGCTAAGTCGCCGGATCTTGCTCGGCACCAACAGCGAGACGATTCGGCTCTTCGATCAAGACATCGCGATCTGGGAAGCCAAGATCTACCGCCAGCGACCCGAGCTTACCCAAGGCGATGGCGACTTCATGAAGTACCGACGTTGGGCTTCCCAGTTCTACGCTGCCGCGCACGCTTGAGGCGCCCTTTCACTACGCACAGGCAGGGGATTTGCATGCAGCAGACGCACCACGGCTACCGTTACCCTTTTCCAGCCTTCCCGCGTGGCTGGTTCTGCGTGGCCGATTCGGATGAGCTCGCGATAGGTCAGGTCAAGCCGCTCAAGTACTTTGGACAAGACTTGGTACTGTACCGCAGCGAAGCGGGCCAAGCCGTGTTGCTCGATGCTTATTGTCCGCACTTAGGTGCCCACCTTGGCTACGGCGGTAAGGTCTGCGGCGAGAGCATTCAGTGCCCGTTTCACGCCTGGGAAATCGGCAAGGACGGCGAGTGCGCCAACGTACCTTACGCTTCCAAGATACCACCGCGCGCCAAGGTGCGTGCTTGGACCGTGGAAGAGAAGAACGGCCTTGTGCTGACCTGGTACGATCCCGAAGGGAAGGGCCCGGGCAACTGGCGCATTCCTGAAATCCCCAACTACTTAGATCTGACGAAATGGAGCGAGCCTGCGCGCGTCACGTTTCAAGCGCGCATGCATTGCCAAGAGTTTCGCGAGAACATCGTCGACAACCCGCACTTCGTGCACGTGCACAAGGCGATAAGCTCGCAGATCAAAGCTTGGACCGAAGGGCCGCGGATCAAGGGCGTGGCCACGAGCGACTTCGAGCTTGGTCAACACGGTCATCCGGGTCGCACCGCCACCGTGGTACTCGACTTCGAGGGTCATGGCTTGGGCATAGGCGTGGCAGAAGAGATCATGGGTGATCTGCACTTCATTCAGCTCGCGACCTCGACGCCGGTGGATGAAGAGACCACGGAGCTGCGTTTCAGTTTGCGCACGGAAATTCGCACGGACAAGTGGCCCGTAGAAAAAGCGCGCAAGATCGCGATTAGCATGCGCGACAGCGCTGCCCAAGACAGTAAGCGTCAGCTCGAAGCAGACATTCCCATTTGGGAGAACAAGCTCTTCCGCGAGAAGCCGCTGCTGTGTGATGGCGACAATCAGATCATGATGTTCCGTAAGTACGTGAAGCAGTTCTATCCACCTGAAACGCTCAGCGAAGCCGATGTCGTTGAAAGTGCCAAAGTCGAAAGTCCAAAGGTGGAGCTGCCCCTACGCGAGTGGCCGCAAGCGTTGACGGAAGCGCGCGGCGGTCCTGCCGAATAGGCGAAAATACTGCCTATTTGCCGAAAAATTGCCGTCATGACAAATCATGACGTGTCTTGACGCGGCTTTGAACCGGTGGCAGAATCTCTGGATGTCTGACGCGGACAAATTCAGCACCAAGATCGATCGTAAGGTCTTGAAAGAGCTCAAGAGCTACGCCGAAGTAAGTGGCCGTACGGTTTCATCGATCGTGAGCGAGGCGGTCGCCGAGTACGTGGCCCGTCAGCATGTGCGCCCAGATGTGTTGCAGGCGATCGATGAGAGCCTGGCGGAGCACGAGGAACTGTTGCGCCGGCTCGCAAAGTAAGGGGCGCAACGTGAAGCTGACACGATATCTAACGCTTGAAGAGCTACTTGAGCTCCATCGGCGCGCTCTTGTGTTGCACGGTGGCAGCGATGGCGTGCGTGATATGGGGTTGGTCGAAAGTGCGCTCGCTCGTCCCAAGTCCGGCTATTACGAATCGTTGTCTGAGCAGGCGGCGTCGCTGCTGCAGAGCTTTGCGGGCAATCACGCCTTTATCGATGGCAACAAGCGCGTCGCATGGCTCGCAGCAGACGTTTTTTTGCGCATCAACGGGCATAAGCTGCATCTGTCAGCGAGCGTCGCAGAGCGCTTCATCCTCAACCGCGTGATCAAGAAGCACATCGATGTGCATGAGATCGCGAAGTGGCTCGAGAAATACATGGTTGCGCGCTAACCCAACGGTAAGCTGCCGGTCACGAGCGAGCTCTTGCGGAGCCTTCGGGATTCGGATAGTTTCGCAAAATAGAACGTGTTTCACGCGTAACAACGCTGAGAGCGGGCCATGACGGTTTCTGAACAATCGCAGCAAAAGCATGCGTTTCACCCGTTGAAAGTGGCGCGCGTAATCCGCGAAACGGCCGACTCTTGTTCGCTCGTGTTCGAGATTCCGCCGGCGCTGCGGGACATGTTCGCCTACCGCGCGGGGCAGTTCTTGACGCTCGAAGTGCCATACCAGGGCGGCCTATTGCGGCGTTGCTACTCGCTCGCAAGCTCGCCCGATACGGAGAGTGAACATAAGGTTACGATCAAGCGTGTGGATGGCGGGCGCGTCTCCAACTGGATTCACGAGCACGTCAAAGCGGGCGACACAATCCAGGTGCAGGCACCTGAGGGTCGCTTCGTGATGCGTTGTGAAGCCGAACACATGGTCCTATTCGCGGGTGGCAGCGGCATCACACCGGTGATTTCGATCATCAAGACGGCGCTTGCCACGACCACGCGCGCTATTCGTTTGATCTATGCGAACCGGAATGCGGACGCCGTGATTTTTGCGGCGGAGCTTGCCGAGCTTACGGTCCGCTATTCGCAGCGCTTGCGCGTGACGCAGCGGCTCGATAACGTGGATGGTTTCTTTCGCATCGGCGACATCGGGCGCTTGCTCGAGGGGCGCGTGGATGGGGAGTACTTTCTGTGCGGGCCCCACGGGTTCATGCAAACCGTCGAAACGGGCTTGCTTGCGGCGGGCGTCAGTGGCGAGCGCTTGCATATCGAACGCTTCGTGTCCCCCGTCGACAAGCAGGCGGAGACGGGCGCCGAGGAAAACGTGCAAACCGGTGATGTGCCCGAGCACGTGCGCGTGGAGCTGCAAGGCAAAGCCATCGATGTTCCTTACGTGCGCGGTCAAACGCTGCTCAAGGCGGCACTCGCCGCGGGCCTCGATGCTCCCTATTCGTGCGAAGAGGGATTTTGCGGCTCATGCACCGCGCGTCTGCTCGACGGGCAAGTGGAGATGCAGGAAGATGACGCGCTGACCGCAGAAGAGAAGAAGAAGGGTTACGTGCTCGCTTGCCAAGCCCGCCCGACTTCACGCAAGTGCACGATTCGATTTCTGGATTTCTGAACCTGACGCATGCGAGGCGCTTTCGATGTCTGATTTGGAGCTGTTTCGCCGCGAAGTTGCCGCCTGGTTGGTCGAAAATTGTCCGCCGGAGATGCGTGCGCCGTTCGCAGGAGAGCACGAGTTCTTTTGGGGCGGTGACGCCTTCTTACCGGGACAACAAGTGTGGCTTGAGCGCTGCGTGAAGCGCGGTTATACGGCTGCCACGTGGCCCAAGGAAGTGGGAGGGGCCGGACTGAGCGAAGCAGAAGGTAAGGTATTCTGGGAAGAGATGGTGCGCCTGGGCTGTCGTCCGCCGGTGATGGGCATCTTTGGACTCGGCATGATCGGCCCAGTCTTGCTGCGCTACGGCACGCGCGCGCAACAACAACAACACCTGCCCGGGATCGTACAAGGTAAGGTTCGCTGGTGTCAGGGCTACAGCGAACCGGGCTACGGCTCGGACTTGGCCGGCCTGCAAACGCGCGCAGTTCGCGAAGGTGACGAGTATCTCGTGTCCGGCCAAAAGGTATGGACCAGTTATGCGAACAAAGCCGACTGGATGTTTTGTTTGGTGCGCACAGACCCGAGCGCTTCCAAGCATCTCGGCATCAGCATGCTGCTGATCGACATGCGCTTGCCTGGTGTTTCCACGCGGCCGATCAAATTGATAAGTGGTGGGTCACCCTTTTGCGAGACCTTTCTAGACAACGTGCGCGTGCCCGTGACGCAGCGCGTGGGAGACGAGAACTTAGGCTGGGACATTGCAAAGAACCTACTCGCGCACGAGCGCACCACGATCGCTGCGCAGAGCGAACGGGTACGAATGCGCGATTCCGAATCGCGGCTCGAGGATGTGGCACGGGCTTACTTGGCTGCGCCTGGCGGGGAGCTGCCGAATGCGGCCTTACGCCTAGAAATCGCGCGGCTTGCGATGGACCAACGCGCCCACGAGCTTACGAACGAAAGGGTAAGCTTGGCCGTGCAGAGTGGCAAGGGGCCGGGCGATGAAGCCTCGATCCTCAAGTACACCTATGCCGAGCTCAACAAACGCAATCACGATTTGCGCGTACGAATCATGGGTCTTGCCGGCTGCGGCTTCGAAGATGCCGTGCACTTCTCGGAAGCGGAGCAGCTTGCCACCACGAGTTGGCTGCGTGCGCGCGCCAACTCGATCGAAGGCGGCACGGCCGAGATTCAGCTGAATGTGATCGCCAAGCGTGTGCTCGGCCTACCGGACTGAAGGGAATACGCGCGATGGCGAGCTTGGAAATGACCGAAGATCGACAGATGTTGGCGCGTACGGCGCGCGAGCTCGTACGCGAGCGCGCACCGATCGCAGCGCTGCGTCGCCTGCGTGATGAGCACAAACCTGACGGTTTCGATCGTGCGTTTTGGCGGGAAATGTGCGAGCTCGGCCTGCCCGCCGTGGCTTGGCCCGAAGCGTTAGGGGGCTCGGATCTGGGCTATGCGGAGCTCGGTCTTGTGCTGGAAGAGCTCGGTCGTACGCTTGCAGCGACACCCTTCATGTCGAGCATCGTGCTTGCGGGTGAAGTGCTGCTTCGCGCCGGCAGTGCCTCGCAACAGGCGTGGTTGAAGGATGTAGCCGCCGGCCGCCTGCTGCTCGCGCTCGCCTACAACGAAGGGCCACACCATGCGCCTCACGTGTGTGCCGCGCGCGCGGAGCGAGCCGCTGATGGTTACGTGTTGCGGGGCCGCAAGGCTTTCGTACTCGATGCCCAGATCGCCGACCGCATTCTCGTGCTGGCTCGCACGTCAGGCGACACAGGCTCGCGTGCGGGCCTTACTTTGTTTGCGGTCGAGCATGGCAGCGCAGGCCTTGAGCTGCAGCGGCTTGGGATGGTGGATGCGCGCAATGCGGCTCACGTCGTACTCGACGGGGTTGTGGTCAAGCCCGCGGCCGTGATCGGCGCCATCGATCAGGCGAGCGAAATTCTCGATGGCGTCTTCGACCGTGCCTGCGTGCTGTTGAGCGCCGAGATGCTGGGCAGCGCGAGCGCTGCGTTCGAGCTGACGATCGATTACCTCAAGATGCGTCGCCAGTTCGGTGTGTTGATCGGCACCTTCCAGGGGCTCAAACATCGCGCTGCCGATCTGTATACGGAGCTCGCACTCGCGCGATCGGTGGTGGCAGATGCCTTGTGCGGGCTCGATGCCAAGCGTGCCGATCATGCTCAGGTCGCGAGCATGGCCAAAGCGCGCTTGAGCGATCTGTTCATCCGCGTGGCCGCTGAAGGCGTGCAGATGCATGGCGGCATCGGCGTCACCGATGAGCACGACATCGGCCTGTTCTACAAGCGTGCACGGGTCACGGAACTATTGCTCGGCGATGGCAACTACCATCGTGATCGCTTTGCACGCTTGTCGGGCTATTGAGCACGCAAGCTACCGCCTGCTTGCTTGAGTCACACGCACCCGCGAGCTCAGACGGAACGACAAAAGGCGCGTCCGAAGACACGCCTTTGTTGCTGCGAGGGACGATCCGACAGATCGTGCTGCAGAGTGCTGCTTACCAGCTGGACTTGGTAAGGCCAGGAATCTCGCCAGCGAGACCCTTCTCGCGGATGGCGATACGCGACAGGCCGAACTTACGGTACACGCCGCGCGAACGGCCGGTGAGCACGCAACGATTGCGCACGCGGTTACGGTTCGAGTTACGGGGCAGCTTGTTCAGCGCGATGCCCGCCTTGAGCTTGTCTGCATCCGAAGCTTTCGGGCTTACAACGATCGCTTTCAGCTCCGCGCGCTTTGCCGCGTACTTCTTGGAGAGCTTCTTGCGCTTTTCGTTCGTTGCAATCTTCGCCGTCGTAGCCATGGAGACTCCTGTA
>JBKJIA010000469.1:0-4300 GCA_046598735.1 Polyangiales bacterium | reverse complement strand
GTCAGCACACGAAAGCGCTTTTCGCTCTCGCGCAACTCGGCGAGCGAGGCCTGAGTGTCGCCATGCGGCGTAACAAAGGTCATGCCTTCGGCCTCGCTCAAAACGCTCAAATTTTTGCTTTCTTGAGCCATGCCCCCCGCGGCAAGAACGCTGTGTCTGATTCTAACAACGAGCAGGCCCCGAGAGGCGAACCCTCTCGCGGCGGCAAGAACGGGAGAGCTCGCCGCGTGCTGAGCCTTACCAAACGACGTGCGTAAGACTCAGGTCGAGTATGCGAACGCGCGGGCGCACCTACACATTGAGCGGCTTCGCGCCCGCGCTCAGTGATGACCGCGCACGATCCCTAAAAGCTCAGTGCCGTACTTGCGCACGATCGAAGGCCCAATGCCGGAGATCGCAAGTAGCTCGGACTCGCTCCGCGGCTGTTCGCGTGCGACCGCGATCAATACCCGATCGGTGAGCACACGAAAGGCCGGGATCGAGCGCGTTTGCGCTTCACCGCGGCGAAAGTTGCGCAAGGCGTCCACGAGCCGCGTGGGAGCATCGCTTTCCACTGCATCACTCAGTACGCGCGTCTTGATGCGGGGCTTTGCGCTCGGCTTCGAGTGACGAACGTACTTCTCGCTACGGACTTCGGGGTGCTGCATGCGCTCGCTGACTACCGCATCTTGCGGGCGACAGCGGTCGCACAGGCCGCAAGGCTTACCATTGTCTTCTTCGTCGCCGAAGTGGCGTACGAGCGCGAGCATGCGGCAGCTATCGGCGTACAAGAAGTGCGTCATCGCGCTGAGCTGCGCTTCGCGATTACGGCGCTGGACGGGATAGGCGCGGCGAAAATCATGCGTGCCGCGCACCACACGATCGTCGGGGTCAATGCGCACGGCGCCGTGGACCCAAAGCTTGTCGAGCATGCGATCCAGAACTTCGTCGTCGAGCTTGAGCAAACGCGACAGCGAGCCTTTGAACGACGGCCCGTGTTCGAGTGCGGCATACACACGCTCGAGCTCGCTCAGGGCGGGATAGTCGCGCTCGAAGAAGAACTGATGCATGCGGCGGTCCGCGCCCGAACACAGCATCAGTGCCAGCGACTGTTTGCCATCGCGACCGGCTCGTCCGATCTCTTGGTAGTAGCTCTCGACCGTGGAGGGGCCGGCCAAATGCAGCACGGTTCGCACGTCTGCTTTGTCGACGCCCATGCCAAAAGCGATCGTCGCCACGACCACGTCGAGCTTACCTTCTAGAAATTGCGTCTGTACGCGATCACGCAGCGCGGCATCCTTGCCGGCATGGTAAGCCGCGGCGCGGAAGCTCCCAGCAAGCTCGCCTGCCAGCTCATCCGCATGCTTGCGCGTGGGTGCGTACACGATCGCCGGCAGGCGTCCGGGCTGCTTGAGCACGCTGTGCGCAGTGCTCGAGCGTGTGCGCGGCATCGACTCCACGATTTGCACCGCCAGGTTCGTGCGGCGAAAGCCGTGAATTGAACGTACGGCATCGCGAATATCGAGCTGCTCCAAAATGTCCCGCTGCACGGCCGGTGTGGCGGTAGCGGTCAATGCCACCACGGGGCAACCCTCAGGTCGCGGCAAGCGATCGCGCAACATGCGATAGTCAGGTCGGAAGTCATGGCCCCATTGCGAAATGCAGTGTGCTTCATCGATCGCGATAAGCGTTGGCGGACGCTTGGCGAGTAGCTCGGCAAACCCTGGCACGCGTAAACGTTCCGGCGCGATGAAGAGAAAGCTCAGATCGCCGCGCAAGTACTGGCGGCATGCTTCGCGAGAATCTTCGCGCGCTAGGCCCGAGTGAATGCGCGCCGCCGAGAAGCCGAGCGCGCGCAACTTCGTGAACTGATCTTCCATCAGCGCGATAAGCGGACTTATCACCAAGGTCGTGCCACCGCGCGCAACGCCGGGCAGTTGATAGCAAAGTGATTTGCCGGCTCCCGTGGGCATCACCAAAAGCACGTCGCGGCCGGCCACGATTTGTGCGCAAACCGCACGTTGATGCGGGCGAAACTGCGAAAATCCGAAGTCTTCACGCAACACTAAGTCGAGGTCTGCCGTGCCGGCGCGGCGTTTGGTCGGGGCGCTCGTTGGCACGGTAAGGTTCATGCTGGGCCAGGTGTTTTGAGATCCTGACGGGCGCTGGTTCCCCTGACTGCCCTGGTTGCACGGACGCTGCATCGTGACCAGACCGTCAGCTGCTGGCGGATGTTGTTGGCCATCGCCGGTGCCGCCGAGCCCTGCGACCACTTCCCGCACGTATTGCTCGATGTCGCGCATGAAGGCATCGAGCTCGCTGCGCCCGCGTTCGATCTCGCGCAGGCGGTGTTCCCACTCACCCGTCATGGCCGGGCTCTTCACGTGCGGATGCACCAAGTCGATCAGCGCCTCGCCTTTGTCCGTGGCATGCAGTGACTTGTTCACGCGCAGGATGTATTCGCGCGAGAGTAAGGTTTCGATCGTGGCAGCCCGTGTGGCGGGTGTGCCGAGACCACGCTCGCGCATGGCGGCGGACAGCTCGCGATCATCGAGCGTACGTCCAGCGGTTTCCATGGCCGTCAGTAAGCTCGCTTCAGTGTGATGCAGCGGCGGGCGCGTGCGTTTGGCGTCCACCCGCGCTTGACGGACATGCAGTGGCTGGCCCGCTTCGAGCGGCGGGATCTCAGGCTCAAGGCTCAGCTCGCTAGGCTTACGCGTCTTGACGTCGAGCTTGCGATGGCCTTCCTCGAGCACCGTCTGCCCAGTGGCCAAGTAATGATCTATGAGCTCGACCACGTCGGCCGCGGCCTGCTTGGTCGTCTTGCTGGCTTTGGTTTTGCTGGCATTGCTGGCCTTACTGTTTTTGCTGACCTGAATCCGCACGCGCGTGACGGCCCAGACGTGGTCTTTTTGCCAGGCAGCCAGCAGACGCCGGCAGATCAGATCGTAAAGCTTACCTTCATCGCTACTCAAGCTCAGGCGCGAGGTTTTGCCCGTTGGAATGAGCGCGTGGTGATCGCTGACCTGAGTGTCGTCGACAAAGCGTTTGCCTAGCGCTCGCTCGCCAGTGCCTTCCTCGAGCAGCTCGCGATAGGGGGCCGCGATGGCGCGTACAATCTCAGGCAGCGTCTCTGCGATATCGCTCGACAAATGGCGACTGTCCGTACGCGGGTAGCTTATCAGCTTGTGCTCTTCGTACAGACGCTGGGCCACTTCGAGCGTACGGCTGGCCGACAATCCGTACAGACGATGAGCATGACGTTGCAGCTCCGTCAGATCGTAAAGCAGCTGCGGACGCGCGCGCTTTTCTTCACGTTCGACCGCGTGGACTTGCGTCTGCCCCTTACGAGCACGCTCGGCAAGCTGGTTCGCTTCCACGCCGTCTGCCGCCAAGCGTGCGATCGTGTCGGGCTTGTCTGCCCGTACGTAGCGGGCTTCGAAGCTAGTCTCGGCGGGGTCGTCGTGGACGGTAAGGTCGAGCGCCACTTCCAAATAGTCTTCGGGTACAAAGTTTCGGATCAAACGATCGCGCTCGACCAGGATGGCAAGCGTCGGTGTCTGCACGCGACCTACGGAATAGACCTGTCGTGCGTTCTCGGTACTGCGTGCGCATAAGGTATAGGCGCGCGTCAGGTTCATGCCCACGAGCCAATCGGCTCGACTTCGACCGCGCGCGGCCGCGGCCAGCGCATCGTATTGGCGCCCTTCCTTCAGGCGCGCAAAACCATCGCGAATAGCGGACTCAGTGAGCGACGAGATCCACAAGCGTTTGACCGGTCTGACGCACCGCGCCGCTTCGGCAATCAAACGAAAGATGAGCTCCCCTTCACGTCCCGCATCCGTAGCGCACACGACTTCGTGCGTGCTCGCGTCATGCATTAGCCGCGAGATGACTTGAAATTGATCGCGTGTTTGTTCGATTACTTGGAGTGGCCATACCGACGGCAACATGGGAAGGCTCGCGAGGCGCCAACCCTTCCAGCGCGCGTCCATGCCTTCGGGCTCGCAGAGCGTGACCAAGTGACCCACGGCCCAAGTGACGGCGTAGCCACTGCCTTCGAGGTAACCATCGCGCCGTTGCGAGGCGCCGAGCACGCGCGCGATATCGCGGGCAACGGACGGTTTCTCGGCAACGACAACGATCACGGCCAAGGTATCGCGCGCCGCGATCGTCATGACAAGCCTCAGCACGACGGATCACACGTGCTTCATCCGTACTCGTAACGAAAGCATGAGACTATTGAGCTGAATGGTCCGCTCCCATCAGCCTTTGAGCACGTTCACGGCGATCGTCGTGCGGGTGCTCGTGGTGCTGCTGG
>JBKJIA010000114.1:0-33037 GCA_046598735.1 Polyangiales bacterium | reverse complement strand
CCCCCAAACCGTTATCGACACGATTGAGGAGTCTAGGTTTGGGGGCGCTTACTACCCGGAGGTAGTCAACGATGCTTGACGAGTAGCTCAGGGTAGTAAGCGCCCCCAAACCGTTATCGACACGATTGAGGAGTCTAGGTTTGACGCCGCCCATCGGATCGATCCAACGATAATTCCCGCTGTCGGCAAATACGATGTCCGACGTCGCGGAGCCATCAATGTCCGCGATGCGCACGCGGTTGAGCGAGTCGTTCGCAACCGGAGTGCCTTTCGCTACGATTCGTCTTGTGAAGCTATCCCCGCCTTGATTGAACCAAACACTCAGGTGTTCGAAACCCACCTGCACCACGTCTGCCGCCCCGTCCTCGTTCACGTCCAGAAAGTGCAGACCCGCGAGCTCGGCATTGAGCTCTTGCGGGGGGTTGGCCATGCGCAGCTCCCGCTTAGCTTTGCTTTCGGTGGTGCAATCACGGGGTCCCTCTCCCCAAGCACCTTCACCACGGCCCGGCCACCATACTACCTCATCCGGTGCGATCCTTACGATGTCTTGCAGACCGTCACCGTTCATATCGGCTATACGCACGCCCGAGTCACCAAAGTCCAGGCTGCGACCCGCGAAGGGTAGACAACTCTCAACAGGAAGTGTGCTCAGAGTCCAGCTGCCCCCGCCAAAGCTCGCCGAACCGAAACGACCATCTCCTTTCGGATAGTGACCAAGGTTGAGCCACGTCTGAACCCCAGACCCAGTCGTGCGCACCACGTCGATGAGGTGGTCGTTGTTGACGTCTAAAGTCTTGATCGTCTCTGCGTCTTTGCCCAGGTCGATACGGGGATCGGTGACCCCTGGCGGCAGGAGGTCGGTGACGTGGTGAAATGACCAGTCCTTGAGCGGAGCGTACGCGCCGCCAGTGGCAGTAGGCGTCTTACTCAGTACGAAGTAGCCGTAGCTTGCGGCCCGCGGCATGTGCAGCACATCGACACGGCCATCCCCATCGACATCCATAGGTAAGATGTTCAGGTTCGATAGACTTAGCGTGCCTGCGAGCCCCGCCGGGATGTCGACGCGCTGTCCTGTTGAAAACGAGCCCGCCCGCCCCGGTCTGCCTCCGGAGAAGCCGTTAAAATACACGCCCGCGCCATTTGAATAGTGGGCGGGATCGGTCACCAAGAGGTCAGGCAAACCATCCGAGTTCACGTCAAAGAAGTCAGTTCGCCCCTCGTCTGCTGAGTGGTCGGGACTCGCCCCTGCAGTGTGGACCGTGGCATCGATGCCGCCAAAGCCTGCGACTTTTTCCGAGGTCGCGGTGGGCTGCGTGTAGCCGAAGCGCATGGGGGGTAGCAGGTCGCCCACGATGGACCCGCCGAGACTCGCCTCCGGCACCGCTGCGTCACCCACTAGCACTTCAAGCGCTCCATCGAGGTGGGAGGGTCTACCCTCGACCTGAACGCTCGCGAGCAACGAGTGGTAGCTATCGGGCGCATAACTAAGATGGTAACGGCGAACGAGAAAGCGCGCGCCGCCAGCATCACCCGCACTAGTAATCTCAACTCTCTTGATTCGCAGGCCCTGCTCAACTCGCCAGGAGGTTATGTAACTAGAGCTCACGTCCGGACGGCTCTCATATACGAACAGAACGCGATGGGCATACTGCGCAAGCGGTGCCACACATTCGCGGGCCTGCAGCGGATTGCTCGATGCGCAGCGAGCGGGGGAAGTGTAGTAAATGCTGGCTGGGAACAACGCTCCCGCGTTCCGAGTATAGCGGTAGTGTACCGTCGAACCGTGCGCATCGCTCATGCGCACTAGCTGCCATGAGAACACACGCTCCGGGTGCTCGGGATCGGCTTGCACTGCGCGGGTCTCATCAGATCCATTTGGAACTTGGCCAAAATCGAAACGCGTACCGTCCTTGCTCTGCACCACCCAACGCGCGGAGTCTGGTGCGCGGAAAAAGCGCATGAATCCGCCCTCCACGCGGGCGCGATACTGTTGCCAGTTGCTCAGCTCGGCCGGGACCGGTGCTCCCTCCAGCCGCGTTGCGGCGGTGCTGTCGATGGGTACGAGCTCTTGCCCACCGTTGTACATGAACGTGTCTTCCTGGCCGTGCCATCTCTCTAGATCCACGAAGCGCGGCAACCCTTTGTCGGTTTGGCGTGAGATGAAAGGGGTTGCCAACGACCAGCCGATCCCGACCGGGCCATTGCCACCGCTGGTGGCATAGGAAAACGCAAGACTTGGTTGCACACCCGCGCGCCCTTTGGGCAGTGCGATAGGCACGCTGAACGTTCCGGTACCGCTCGAGAGGTTAGGGGTGAAGCTTTCCCCCATACCTTCAATCGAACCCTCACCTTTAGGCAAAGCAATCTGCTGCGGGGTCACGGCCGTCTTGCCGGGCCCCGATGGGAGGTTAAGCGGTGTCAGAGATCCTAAGTCCGCCTCTGTGTTTCCATCCGGCTGGTCTATGGGCGCCGCGTCCTCCGAGCTGGTGCTGCTAGTAATCTGTGACAAATCCTTCGCTGACCAATTTGCTCCAGCGCTCTCTTCGATCGTCTCTGTAGTCGGCGTTGTGCCAGCCCGACTCGCATCACGAGCGACATGCCTAGCCACATCGTCGCCGACATTAGTCGAAACGGCCTCTTGCACCGCTGGCGCAAGGTCATGCGCGCGCGCCGCGGTGACGCTGAAAGGCGTCCAGAAGCTGAGGGTAGCGAGCAAGGTCGCGCACAATCGTTGCACCAGGGGACGACTCATGACGAAACTCCACGAAAGGACGGGAACTGAAGCTGCGCGGGGATCAGTTCAGTCGGGTCCAGTAGCGGTAGTTCACCAGCAACTGCACGTCTTCCAGCTTTGACCAGTCCAGTTCAGGCGTATCATAGACTCTGAGAGTATAGGATCCCTCCAGCGGACGACCCCTGAACTCGGTGCGCCAGTAGTCGGTAAGCAACCCGCGATCCGCACTGGAGAGCGGGTTCGTCAGATACCTTTCCGCGAGCAACGCCTTACCTTGCTGAATTCGACCGGGGTAGAGGGGCAGATACACATCATTACCGTTGTAGTCACGGGTCCTGAATGGATCGTCATGGTGCAACGTGAACTGGAGGAAATTGTTCGCATAGCAGGTCGACGCTAGCTCTGTGTCTGAGCAGTTCTTGACGGCAGTCCCTACGACATTCACCGCAAGCGAGTTGTGGCGATAGTTGAAGTTGCCCCGTGCGAATCCCCCGTTGGGAATCAGCTTGCCGGACTCGATGTCCGATAGCGTGACCATGAAGGGAAGCTCCCAGTAACAACGCTGAGGCAGCTCTTTCTTGTCCACCAGCGACTCGCAGCCCGTGCCCAAGACGCTGGGACAGTAGTACTCGCACTCGTAGGTCCACCGGCCATTTCCCCTGAACGAGTCGCCATCGGAATCCTGGCAAGTTCCTAGAGGAGCACTCAGATTCTCATCGGTGGGGAAGTACTGATTTGGCTCGACCGAAGCGGGGCTTGCAAGCCTTTCGAGCTGGCTGCCGGCGAGCAGCGCAGACGGCTGCAGTGAAGGGTCGGTTCCGCTTATCGGTGCGGCACGCAGCGTGAATACTAGGTTAGTCGTGGCATCCGCCTCGAAAGTCGCCAAACCAAATCTTCGACTCCAACCAGCCGCCATCCATCGGTCCTCGCCATATAGTGGCGACAATCCCGCGGGCGGGGCCTCGATGCACCCTGTCGCGAGTACCTCCTTAGAGGGCTGGGTCTGCGTTCCCACATACGCGCGAACGCTCGTAGCTGACGAGCATGGCGTCTTCTCATACCAACTGAGCCAGTGGTCGCCTCTACTAACATTGACCGCTTGGGCGTACTGGGGAGAACCCGTTGGGGCGGTGTTGCCGCCGACGATGGGGCTCTGCCCGACGGGTGTGGTCTGGATACCATACTTTGAGCCGAACTCCGCGTGGAGCTTGCCGACGCCGGCGTCTGAGAAGCCGAACGGATGAACCATATATTCCGCGATCGCGCCTACCCACGTCTGCGAGCGGGCAGAGCCTAGTACTATCTGTGTGGGTGCTGAAATTGCGGGCAAATTCAGGTTCTTCTTCCCATTGATGAAGAGGGCAAGCTGGTTGCTGGCTTTGGTTACAGCCATGGACAGAATGAACGGGACTCCGACGGAAACTACTCCGCCTTCGGTGCTGTACGTGGTAGTGGCACCGCTCGCCGTCAGGTAGCGCAATAGCCTAACGGCACCCGAAGCGGCATCGACCTGCACGCCAAGCGCGCCATCGGCGACATACAGGTCCACGAGGCCCGATGTCCCCGCAATGTTGTCCACACGCGCGACTGTTGTGACCAAGTAGTCCGCGGGATCTACAGCTGGCTGCCAGTTGCCCGCGTTTCCAACCGGCTGGTCTACGACTTGACCCAGGGCCTGGGTCCACAAAGTATCTCCGCCGTCAAACGACAGTGCGTATTTACTTTCTGTGCCTGCTGAGAAGAAAGTCGGGCCCTGCGGCATGTTGGCGGTCCCCGCCGTTTGCGTTGCTATCGTGTTGCCGCGCACCCGGTCATAGATGACGTCAAGTGCGCGCGTATAACCCGATACCGGGCTGGTCCCTCCGCCGTTTCGTGCAGCGGCGATGTCGCTCGGATCTAGCCAAATGGCGGGCGCGCCGAGAGGGATACTGTAACGAGCAGCCAAGTATGCGTGCAGCTTCGTTAGCTCCGCGGGAGCTAAAGCTCGCGCGTAGGTCAAGTGCTCCGCCAACTCGCCTGAACCGCCATTTGCGGCCTGCATAGTCCGGCCGTTCAACTTCATGGAAGGAGCTGTCATTGCACTGGTACTGCGCAAGGCACCGTTTACGTAGAGCTTCATGCCACGCGGTCCGTCGACGACTAGCGTGACTATGCTCCCTATGTCTGGTCGTACTTCCGTGGCTCGCTGTGCATTGGCAAGAATCGCTGATTTGGGGGCAGTCGCCAGATTCGAATTCTGTACCCAGTTAAACTGGACGGTGCTGGTGCCCAAGGAGCTTATCGCGTAGATGTATGATGTGCGAAATGTGCCATCCGGAAGCGCCTCGGCCGGATTGAAGTAGTAGACCGGCTGCTGCGTTCCTCCGAGACGGTAGACGAATGAAACGGTAAACGTATCCTTAGTAACATTCGATGACGCCGCCTGCAGGACAGTATTAGTGTTTTCCAAGGTAGGCTTCCCGCCAATACCAACGGACTTGAGCTTCACCTGAGTAGGTGCGGTAGGAATTAGAGGCCGGTTGTTGTTGGACCGATCGCGGCAGGATGCGACGAATCCGCTACCCAAGGTGGTCTCCGTGCAATCGTCCGCGCGAAACCAGTACAACGAATCGCCAGGAGGGTCACTTTCCGCGGCACCGGTTCCAGGTACCTGAAGGCCGCCTTGAGCCGCACCATATTTTAGCTCGACAGGGCGCAGGCCTCCCATCGCACGACAGGTCCGGTCACCGGATGGCCCGGGCTCGACACCCGTGCCATTAGTGGCATCGCATATGAACGGCTCAGCGGCGGCCGCACGAGGCACGAGGCACCAGGCGCCCGAGCAACCGACCTCCCACGCGCTGCCCATCATGGAACTGGACTGGTAGAGAAGGTTGGTTCCCTCGACGTCGCATGCCTCGCGTATTCCCAAGATCTCATCGCGCAGCGAAACAACCATCGTGTCGTCGGCATCTTGAAAGGGGTATGTAAGGCGGTAGGCCTCGACAAACTGTTCAAGCTTGGTGACGTACTCGCCGACGTACGCGTTGACATAATTGTGGCCGCCGCGTTCGAAGGTATTGGTGCCGGCTTGGCCGCTTGCGGCGCTCTCGGGCGCATTGTTCTGCGCACTAGCATCCCGCACACGCTCGTAGTCGATGGCCGGCAATGCGCACAATTCGCGAACCCAGCTACTGGGCGCCGGTATCCAGCCCACAGGCTTGCTGATGTCACTGAGGTCGATTGCAAGCTTCTGCTCTAACGCACGCCGAGCCAGGTACGCCGCGCGAATGGCCTCCTGACGAGCATTGCCGTAGCGAAGGCGGAGCGTATTGAGCCGGGCTCGCATGACAGTGTTGACGTTGAACTGACGCCCGACGTCGTCGTTGTCGAGCATGGCGACCTTACTCGCGGCACGTCTCGCTCGGCTTCGCACCGTGTCCAAACGGGTTAGGAGCGAGTGGATCTGCGCATAGGTCTCGTTGAGCGCCGTCGACGCTTCATTAACGGCATCGGCTTTCTGCAGCACTTGTTGCTGGAGCTGCAGCAGCGCAAGGCGCTTGTCCTGCTCTGTTACCTTCTTACCGAGCTGTATTTGCTGTGCGATTGCGTTGAGTCGGCGTTTCTCATTTTGGACTTTCTCCTTTTCGCCTTGCGAGATCTCAGCACTCGCATTGCCGATCGCGGACTCCAGACCGATTTGGACACCGGTATTGGCGCAGGTCGCGGTCGCTGCCACGATCGCACCAACGGCTACGGTGGTACTGCAACCGCTCGGAAAACCGCAGGACACCGACGGGAGTGCATTGGCAGTCGCAGTCAGGCACGAGGTCAACTGGTTCGCGATGGCCTGGCCCTTACGCAGGTTGCTGATCTTCTGGTCTAGCTCGATGTTGTCAATGTCGATGTTGGCATTCTGATTCTGGAGATCTGTGATGTAAGAATCGAGGTCCTTCGATTCGAGATCCAGGTCCAGCGCCTGGAGTGTTGTCGAGGCGATGTCGAACGAAAGGCCCACGTCGCGAATGGCCTGGACGACAGCATCGGTTTGCCGATTGAGGTTCTGCGCCGTACCCAGCAGCTGGGCCAAAATATCGCCATACTCGCCGCGATGATCGGGAAATGTCCCCGTGACCACTCCAGCCCTCAGATCCTCAATCACATCCGAGGGAACCCCGGGGAGGAACATCCGGGTGAGCTGGCGCTCGACCTTGTCGGCAGAGCAGTTCAAGGCCTTTCGAACGTCACCAAAGTCATGGATGGAATTGATCTTGGGCACCTCCGTCCAAAGCGTGTCGCAACCGCCCGTCCCCATCGCATGGACGCGGTAGGCCAAAGAAAGCGCGTCGAGCACTGCGGTACCGGAAAGCGTGCCCTCGACATAGTCGGGTTCCCAGTGGAAGGTCACGTTGGCGCCGCGGGCCGAAATCGGGGCAGGCTTTGATGGAGCCGAGATGCCAAGAAATCTGGTGGTGAGGAAGGACCCCGTTGACTTTCCATTTAGGCTCCACGTGGGAACGTAGTGCCCGCCGTCCAAAACATTCCATTGAAGCGAGTCGGTCTCCCCGGCAAGGAACCGCGGGATCGCCCCGCATCCCTGTTTGGCGCCGCCGCAGACGCCTGTGGCCCAGAGAAATACGGGCTCCGGTGGCGTCATGCCGCTAGGCTTGCCCTGATTGACGTAGCTGCACAGGAGCTGTCCGTCGGGCACTATGTCGGGATGAGCGGTTGCCTTCAACCATTCTCCCGCATGGCACTTTAGTTGCTGGTCTCCCGCGAGGCTGGTCACGGTATACTCGGCCTCCGGTGGACACTCCGCGCAGGTCGGGTTGGAACCAGCGTACGCGAAGTCCCCTCGCTTGAGCAGGTCGTCTTTTGCACGAAGTCCTGAAGCTGCATGATAGGTATTTTCCCATCCCGCCCCGGTCAGAATCTTGAGCACCTCGACGCTCTTCTTGAGACGACTCTTGAGCCCAATCGGGCCGAACCCTGGTCCACAGGCGCCGCAGAGTAGCGAGTCCTGGCCGTACTGGTCACATGCCGCGCGGACCTCCGGTAACGCCGAACAAGGCCAAGGCACAGCGGTCCCCGGATGGGTCTGCGCAAAGTGCCACTGCCCGATCACATCGTTAACCGAGAACCAACGTACGTTGTTCAGAGTCAATACGAGGTCCCCGTTCGACTCGACATATCCCAACGCCACCGCAAAGTTGCGAAGGTTTGACTGGGTAGCCCAGGTTCCCCATATTTCGCGCGATTGTTGACCGTTCTTGACGGCATACGCGATCGTAGAAAACACACTCTCCAGATCCTGGGAGGCCGCTAGAAGGGTGGGGAGATCTTTGTGCAGGATGTAGCGGGCTTGGAGCCACATCCCAAGGTCGGCAGGGGTAGGTTTCTCGTCCTGCGCAGTCACTGACAGGTTGAGTGTTTGAGTCACGGGGACAGCTTCCACTTGAGTGAAGCTCGCTAGACTCGCTTCACACTGCTCCTGGACACTCGTGGTGCGCGTTGACTTTAGCGCGCCGAGCAACGGGCATTGAGGAGGACAGTTCGCACCTGGGGGGCACGGCTGGCAAGGCTGGTACTTCGCGGTCACTTCACCTATCCCCTTGTAGCGCCACGCGCACAGAGCCTGGTCCCCTACCGCCGCCATCTGCGGGCTGGAGTTCTCGCGCGTTCCGAAGCAATCGCGCGCCCCTTCTACTTCACTCTGAAACTCGGGTGAAATAAGTTTGGTGGCTGTGTTCAGAAGCTCGGCGAGGTCGCATTGATTCAAGTCGCAGGCGAGCTCTTGAAGTCTGCCAACGTTGATAGTTCCTCCGCAAAGCTGCTCGAGCTCAGCCGATGCGTCCTCGGCGCGCATATCCATGGTCAAGCCCTGATCGATCAGCTCTTCACCCAGCTGGTCAGCGGCGTCCGCCGCTTTGCGGGCTTGAGTCAGGTAGTACTGGAAACTGGAGTCGGTCTTGTCCTCAGTGTTGACAGGTATGAGCTCGTCCTCGAGTTTGACGCGTGCGTTTGTAGGCAGGCCTTCACAGCCCATCGCCGCATCAGCCGGTGCGTTGGGATCCGCGGCGAGTGCACGTTCCAGCGCCTCCCGCATGGCATGCGAGATCACAGGGAAGGTTCTCGATCTAAAGTACTCGGCCGTTTCCATTTCTATATCGTTGTTGACGGAGCGCAGGTCAAAACCGGTCAAGCTTACCGGCGACGCCAAGTCGTCTCGAAGTACGTAGAGTCGCGTTGCCAAAGGTATGCTGGTCAGGGCGCTCGCTCCCGGCGCATTCCCAAAGGCTACCGGGGAGATCTCTGAGGGGCTCAAGGATAGGGCTGCCCGCCCGGGAGTGACTACCCAGCGGGCCCCCTTGAAGCGGTAATGATCCTTAGTGCAGGGGACGCCTCCGATTTGCTTGGTCAGCGCACATTCCAAGCCGGCTTCGCCGACCCAAACTCCGTACGCGCCCGAAAGCGCGGCAGCGTCCAAACCCGTTGGTTCTGGGATGGAGATTTCAAGATCCAGGACGTGGGACTGGTTGCGGTC
This sequence comes from Polyangiales bacterium, assembly GCA_046598735.1. Lineage (GTDB taxonomy): Bacteria > Myxococcota_A > Polyangia > Polyangiales > DASUME01 > DASUME01. Next base: position 23,780 of record JBKJIA010000114.1, on the reverse strand, counting down.
GGTGCGACGCAGTACGCGGACACGTCCGCTCGACAGTTCGCTCGTATAGTTACCGACTAGCGCGCCGACCCGTTGCATGGAAGCCGGTAAGGCTCCGTGAACGGCCACTCGAGACTCGAGCGCGAGCTTGACGTACTCAGCCGTGTGAAGAACGCCGCGCTGCGCGAACTGGTAATCGGCATTTCCGTCGAACGAGGGGAACTCGTGAGGGTCGTCTTCGTGCGCTTCTTCTTGGCCCAGATCCGTGTTCGACCCCTCGCTAAGTGCGTAAAGGTAGGCCGCATCCACGGGGCTGCCGCCGCCACGCGGCGACACCGTGTACTGCCGCGGCGAACTCGTAGCCCAAATAGGCACAATCGCCCGACCTAGGGCGCGCGTCTCGCTCTGGATGCGTAAGGCGGCGCGACCCAGGTCTGACGCCTCTATACCGAGCGACGTCACGAACTGGGCAGGGGTTCGCCCAAGCAACTGAGCCTGGTGACTGCGACGCACTACTGTAAGCAGATCAGCCGCCACACCATCGCCTGACTGGAACGGATTCAGCCGATGCGTCCGGATCAGTTCCTCAGCGATCCGATCGTCCGAGGATAAGTCCTCCTCGATGTAAACTGGCCACTCCTCGGCCTTATCGCTCAATCCTGTTCTAAACACATAACCGAAGGCGGTGTATCCTACTGACGACGCTAGGGGGAGCCCAGCTGAGTCGACGAGGGGCGAGCCCCAGCCGTCCGCGAATGCAAATGGAAGGGCACCCATTTGGTCCGGATTAAAGTACCCCAACAACACGTTTGGCCCGTAGCTCAAGGCAGCGTCGGGCTCATCATCAGTGCCCGCCAAGCAGCTCGCATCAAACATCGGGGTGCAGTAGTCGTTGATGCCAGTCTGATGGAGTCGTAGGAATTGATCGTACCGTCCCGCCATACTCGTCGCGTACGCCCAGAACACCGGCGATCCCTGGCGTGCGTAGGGCTCAAGCAGGTTGCTCGACGATGAGTAGAAGCTGGTCTTACCTGGAGCCGAGACGCGGTATACGCCGACCCGGCCTGAATTCAGAAAGCGTTCGCGCGGGGTGTCGACGTAGATGCGCGCGACGGATAAGCGTGAGTCTAGTGGCCCCTTCCACGCTTGAAGGTGGGCTTCGCGCGACGCGTTTGATTGGGAGACGTTGGCTTCTGCCGCGGCGGCAACGAAAAGGCTCGCTTTCTCCGCTCCCTCCATCATCGCCGATACGGCTTCTGCCAAGAGCGAAATTACCTCTGGGCCATCTCCAGACGACAACTCGGTGGAGTCGCGCTGGGTCACGTATTCAGTCGCCTCGAGTGCGCTCTCTTGGAACCGCCGTGTGGCATAGAGCGCCCAGCTGGCTGCATCTGTCGCTGATGGCGGCGAAACACGAAACTGAACATAGGCCGGCCGCGCAAGGCCGATGCTCAGCTCGGCGTTGGCTACGGAACTGGCGGTTCCTATGTAAAGGGGTGCGACGGTCTCGGCGATCGTCATCGCCCAATGGCCCACGCATAAGTCCGTTCGCATTTCGTTTGGGGCCGCGCCGGCCTGGCAGATTTGCTCGAGGCGACGTGCGAAGTCGTCCACCCCCCAACGGCGCGCGCCCGAAGGTTCGAGAGCCTGAGGGTCAACTCCCCACATCTCTATGCGGACGGTGCGGCCGCCTGCGAAGCCCAGGGCGGCTCGAGTGCTGCCGACTTCCGCGCCGTCATCCTTCTCGCCCGACTCACCCGCCGGCTCTGCCCCATCGCACCCTGCAAGCGCGAGCCCGACAAGCAACACACCAGCGATGATCGACCGCACGCAACCGTTCCAAGCAAACATAACAAGCCTCCGCGAGACGCAAAGCAGTGCCTGCACGCCGTCAGGGCGCGGGCATGGGGGAGTTCACACGCGCTGGACCTGCGTCCAACAACCAAGACGACGTTACCTTGGGGAGTAACGCCGCTAGCAGAGCCTTGTACGCTGAGACCCTCGGCATGTCCAGGAGCTATGTCGTCGAGGTCGTGGGTGACCACCATCAACTGCCAGGGTGAAGGGGCCTTGCCCGCGATCCCTCGCGCACAAACCGTGACCATTGGCGCGGGTCCGATCCTACAGTAAGGTTTGCGCGCACCCCCCAGCGCGGATGGCAGACGCTTCGATGACGCTGCTTTTTTCCGCGAACAGGCTCAGCGCAGGAAATGCGCGCTTCGGTTGTGGCCGCGCGTACCCAATCGTCGGTCACTGGCGCCGGTTGACGCACAAGCCTCTTTCCAAGGCCTGGGACGTAGGTGTTAGAGTCGGGCTCCTCCTGCGGGGGCTCCGTCTGCTCTCGCGCTTAACGGTAGTTGGCTTATGGATATCCCGTACCTCCAAGGTCCTGATCCCAGGCTTGTCTGGGGACTCGTTCCCCGCTGTTTGGGCCTGCTCTATCTGATCGCGCTGGGGGCCATGATTCCCCAAGTGCGCGCGATGGTGGGCGAGCGTGGCGTGGCTCCGATCGGACCTCGCTTGCGTCGCATGGCCGAAGATTTCCCAGGCCCGCGCCGCTTCCTCGAGATGCCCACGTTGCTCTGGCTGAGCTCGAGCGAAACCATGGTCCAAGCGATCCCAATCTTGGGTTGCGTTGGTGCAGCGCTGGCGATCTACGGGGGGCCACTCGGTTGGGTGGGCCTGTTCATCGCCTGGCTTTGCGCGCTGTCGCTCGATGTCTGCGCGATGATGTTTCCTTGGGATTGCATGCTGCTCGAAGCGGGCTTCCTCGCGTTGTTTCTACCAAGCACGGAAGCCTTACCATCGCTTCACGCGGCCGAGCTGCCGCTTCCGCTCGTCGCATTCACGTGGCGCTGGCTCGTAGCGCGTTTGATGTGGGGGTTTGCCAAGCTCAAGTTCGTCGGCACCAAACCAGGTGATTCGCTCTATCTCAAGGGCTTCATGACGTGGATGCCCATGCCGAGCCCCCTCGGCTGGTGGATGCAAAACTTGCCAGGCTGGGCCCTACGCGGCGCGCTCGTGTTCATGTTTTTCTCTGAAGTGATCTGCCCCGGTCTTGCGCTCGTGCAGGGCGATTTGCGCATCGTCGGTGCGCTCGGTCTGATCGGTCTGATGGTTGGCATTCAAGTCACGGGCAACTGGGGCTACTTCAACGTCGGCTACATCCTCGCTTGCGTCGGGCTGTTCGATACCCAGTCGTCGTTCTTCGATATCTTCGCGCAGCCGTGGACAGCGATAGTGTTTCCACTCAACCATCTGTTCTCGAATGTGGTCATGGTGATCCTGTTCGTGGGCTCGCTCTTGTACTTCCCGTTCAACAGCTGGTGCTCGCAGACGTGGATCAATTGGCCCTTCGATGACGTGACCTGGAATCGCCGCTGGCTGGCCGGTTTGATCGGTTTCTATCGCTTCATTTCGCCGTTGCGCGTGCTGAATGCCTACGGTGTGTTTCCGCCCCATTCGAGCCCGCCCGTGAAGATGGTGCCTATCTTCGAAGGCAGCCGCGATGGAGAGAACTGGCAAGCGTACACGTACAAGTTCATGCCCACGCATGAAGACAGCGCACCGCCCATGGTGTCGCCGTTCCATCCGCGCGTGGATCAAGCGGTGATCTACATCAGCGCAGGCATGACGGACGCGGACTTACTGTCGAGCATCATGGGTACAGGCAGACCTTACGGTCTATCGAGCTACTCGCCCTATTCGTGGCCGCACAAATTGATGCAGCGCCTGCTGCAGGGCGAGCCCCAGGTGCTGGCACGCTTTGGCGCCAATCCGTTTGAAGGTGCGCCTCCCAAGTACATGCGCTTGAGCACGTACGCATTCACGCCGCGCACGCCCAAGGAACGCGCGGCCACAGGCAAATGGTGGAGCCGGCGCTACGTGGGCCCTCTGTTCCCTGCGACCGTGCTTGACCCGCGCGCGTTCATCGACAACTTGCCGCCGCCGGAGCTATTTCACCCGGACGACGTCGACCGCAAGCGCCGTGCACCGGCGCTCAAGGCCATGACTGAGGCCTATCGCAAGAGCGGCGATGTGCATGAAGCCGTGCTAGTCGCGAGCGACCTTACGGTTGACGAACGCGAGCGTTTCTGGTCGGAAGTCGTGCCGTTCATCGCGGGCGAGCGCCCGATGTGGAAGGCTCTGTCCGAACGCGTGGACGCGTTTCGTGCGCAGTACCCACAAGCGCAGCGTATCCGTTTCGAACGGCTGCTCGAACGCTACTGCATCCTATTGCGCACGCGCCTCGAACCTTACTATTACCGCGACGCCAAGCCCAAGATCGAGCTCACGAGCAACTTCCGCTTCAGCATGTTCTTGCACGAGCTTGTCACGGATGGTCGCCCGGCCCTGGACGCGATTCTCGAACATCCGGAACGTGCTGCCGAACGCGCCACGCACTGCACGGACGCAAGCCTGCTCTACACCGTCGCCATGTTTCGCTACGACGTGGTCATGTACCACGCCTATTGCATGCGTCAGATGTTGTGTGTGACCGATGATCCCGGTTGGCCCATCCCAGGCATCATGGAGATGAAGGTCTTCTTGAGCGAGCAGGTTTCGCCCAGTGTGCAGTGGCTGCCGAGTTGCGAGCGTTTGCCCGGCGGCGAGTGGCAAGTTCAAGGTTTCGAGGATCCGCAACCCGCCGAGTAAAATCGGCTACGATCGCGCGTCAGCAGACGGAGCGACATGGCGTTACCAGACAAAAAGCGCGTGCTCGATGCCGTGCTCGAGCGGATGCACGAATCGTGGTCGCAGATGATCGGCGCAGCGCAACGCACGCGCGAAGGGGCGACGCATGCCGAGGCGAAGCCGGAGAACGAAAAAGACACGCGCGCGCTCGAGCAAAGCTATCTCGCGCGGGGACAAGCAGCGCGTGCGCAAGAAATGACCGAACAAATGCACGTGCTGCGCTTCATGCCGTTGCGCATCTACGGCGCAGAAGATCCGATCGGCGCCGGTGCCTTGATTTTGCTCGAAGGCGATGACCACACCCAGCGCTGCTTGTTCCTGTCACCGCACGGTGGAGGCACGGAAGTGCAGGTCGACGGCGTAGACATTCTCGTGGTCACGCCTGTGTCGACCATGGGGCGCGGGGTGCTCGGTCGCACGCTGGGCGACGATGTAGAGTTGCGCGTACGCAACAAGGTACGCAGTTACATCATCGCCAGTGTCAGCTGAGCTCCGCGCTAGACAGTAAGGTATCAAGTCGCCCCTCGGTCGCGTGGTTTGCATCGTTTGTAAGATCGCTTGGCATTTCGTCGCTCGTTCTGTGCCCGCAAGCCTGCGTGACAAGCCAGAGCTGCCAAAAGTGCAGGTGGATCAGCGCAAACGAGCGGTGGTATTCTAGCTATGTGACTGATTTCGACGCCTCCAAACGCACGAGCAAGTTGCAGCTCATCACCGGTGCGGTTGCGCAGGTGCTGCGCGGTGAGCGGCCATCGTTTACGCCCAAGGCCAGGATTTCGCCCGAGCATGATAGCGGTGCGAACACGCGTACGTGGGATCCCGAAGAGTGGGAAGAGGATCAACGTTTCATCGCGGCGATGGATCATCTGCAGGCCGGCGATAAGCGAGAGGCATTGCACAACCTCGCGCGGCTCGTGAAGGACGATCCCGGTCATCTTTCAGGGCGTCTGCAATTGTTTCAGTTGGCGGCCGAGCTCAAGGAGCCGAGTCACGTTCAGCCGCAAGCCGAGTGGGCCATATCTTACTATCTCCAGCACAGCGACCCGCAGAGCGCATGTGATGCGTATCGTCTGACGCGCACAGCGATCCCTACGCTCGAGTGGCAAGAGAAGACGCTCGTGAACGTGCTCATCGCGGGCGACAAGGTCAAAGACAAACGCGTGGTGGTGGATGCAGCCAAGCTGCTGATCCATCACTATCCGAACACGCCGGCCATGCCGCGTGCCTTGCTAGCGGGCGCGCAGGTGCAAGAGGATGAAGGCCGCCCGGACCTTGCGTCGGTGACACTCCAGAATCTGATCGCGCGCTATCCACTCGATCCGCTGGCGGATATGGCACGCAAGCGCCTTGCCGATCTCGAGGGCCGCGGCACCGCGCGTTCCATGCGCCCGCAGTAACGGCGCACTTACATCGCCGGCCTCAGTGCTCAGGGATCGTCGTCGCGCAACAATGCAACGAGGTCTTCAACACTCAGCTTGCCACTCTGCTCTGCACCTTCGAGCAGCTGGTCCGCGATCTCGCGCTTGTTCTCGTGCAGGCTCAGGATCTTCTGTTCGATCGTCGTGCGCATCACGAGCCTGTAAACGGTGACCGGCCGCGTCTGGCCGATGCGGTGAGCGCGGTCGGATGCTTGGTCTTCGACCGCGGGGTTCCACCACGGGTCCAGATGAATCACGTAGTCGGCGGCCGTCAGGTTGAGCCCGAAGCCACCTGCCTTGAGGCTGATCAAGAACACATCGCCTTCGCCCGCTTGGAACTTGCGCACGGCGTCTTCGCGTTGACGCGCAGTCGAGCTACCGTCCAGGTATTGGTAAGGTACGTTGAGCCCTTCCAAACGCCTACGAACGAGCGTCAGATAGTCGACGAACTGACTGAACACGAGCGCACGGTGACCACCTTCGCGTAGCTCCGATAGTAAGGTTTCGAACGTGTTGAGCTTGGAGCTTTCGATGCCAGCTTCAGGTGCCACCAGGGCCGGATGACACGCGGCGCGGCGCATGCGCGTGATTTCGGCAAGCAAACGAAAGCGCAGCTCATGGGCTTTGCTGGGATCGACAATGCGTTGCTTGGCCTGCTCGCGCAGCGCCGCGAACAGCGCCGCTTCCTGCTCGCTGGGCTCGACCTCGAGGGTTATCACCGTCTTGGGCGGCAGCTCCTTGAGCACCTGACTCTTCTTACGGCGCAACACGAAAGGCCGAATGATCTGTTTCAGGCGCTCGGCTTGACGCAGGTCGCCTTCGCGCTGGATGGGCCGTGCGAAACGGCGCTCGAAATCCTTCACACCGCCGAGGAGTCCAGGATTCAAGAACGTCATGATGCTCCAGATCTCGCCGAGATGATTCTCGACGGGAGTTCCGGTCAAAGCGACACGCACGGTGCCCATGAGCTGCATGGCAGCGCGCGCGCGGCGCGTGGAGGCGTTCTTGATGGCCTGCGCTTCGTCGAGCACGACGACTCGAAAGGTCACGCCCTGAAGCTGCTCGATCTCTTGCTGCATGATGCCGTAGCTGCATACGAGCAGATCGTAAGGCCCGAGCGCGGCCAAGGTGGTGGCGCGGTCGTCGCCCGTGAGCTGAACGGCCCGCAACGACGGCGCAAACTTCGCGGTCTCATCGAGCCAGTTGCGGCACACGGACATGGGCGCAACCACGAGCGAAGGACCTTGGACGGCATGCTCGAGCAACAGCGCCAAGGTCTGCAAGGTCTTGCCCAAACCCATGTCATCCGCCAAGCACATGCCTGCGCCCCAATGCGCAAGGCGGCTCATCCACGCATAACCTTCGACTTGGTAAGGTCGTAGGTCAGCTATGAGCTGGGGTGGCGGAGCAGGGTCCAGATGCTCGGCTTCTTTGACGCGTGTCAGGCGTTGTTCGACGCCCTTGTCCATGGCGAAGCTCTTCACGTCGACAGCCCAGGTCGAAAGGCCTGCGAGAGCCAGTGGATGCATGAGCAGACTCTTGCCCTTTTCATGCGTGAACTGACTCAAGCCTTCGAGCTCGCGCCTCAGGCTTTCGTCGAGTGCCAAGTAGCGCTCGGCATCGAGCGGAATGAAGCGTCCCTCTGCCTTCTGATAGAGCGCGAGCAGCTCGCGTAAACCGATCTTGAGATCGTTGTCGATGGTGAGCTCGCCGCTTGCCGACAACCAATAATCTGCGTTGGTAAGCTTGAGACTCAGGTCGCGCGCGCTCCGTTCGGCAACCACGCGTAGTGGCTGACCCTCAGGCCACGCGACTACGCTGCGATCGCCAAGCGAACGCAACTGATCTACGAGCTCGAGACACATCAACGGATCTTCGAAACCGACCTCGTCTTCTGCCATTGGAGCGTCTTCGAGAATCGGTACCTGGGCTATCACCTGCTCGAGCTCGGCGCGCTCTTGCACGAGATCACGCTCGGCTTGTACGTGCCTTGCGCCTGCTTCGTCGATCACGACGCCGAGCACATGTTGCCCGCCTTCTCCCGCGCGGAACAACGAGCCGCCCGCCAAAGGACGCACGCGCAAGCGCACACGCAGGCCGCGCGTGCGGCGGTAAAGGGCGATGTGAATGCGCGCATCCGCTTCGATCGGGTGCACGGTGGCCGCGGCCGCGCCTACGTCTGAGCTGACCGAGAAGCTGCCAAGGGCACCGGCCACGATGCGCTCCACGCGATCACGCGCCGCCAGCGGCACCACCAAGTCGCCGCGCGCGATGCTTAACGCGATCGCGCGCTGCCGCGAATCGAACGCAGTCAGCACGATGCGCTCACCTTCGCGCTCGGCGAAGACCTCACCCTCTGCGCATTCCTTTGGCTCGACCGTGATGCGCAAAAGCTCCCCGTCCGCACGCACCTCGAAGCGCGGTGCGCCGAGTACGACTTCGACAGGCTCGCGTGCTTCTTCATCACGGAAAACCAGCGGATGTCCCACGAGCTCTAGCAGCGCTCCGGCCTCGCCGTAGAAGCGCTGACCACGCCAGAGCATGCCGAGCGTAGATAGTAAGGCGTGGATCACGGGTCGGTCGGGATCGCTGAGCAACTCAGAGCGACTGCTGAGCTCCTGCAGCGATGCCCAAGACACGCGCTTACCGACCGAGAAGCCCTTGGCTGTGCGCGTTTGCACGCGTGCAGAGAGCGTCGCATGGCCCTTCTCCTGCTCTTTGTCCTGCTCGTTGTCATCAACAACGATGCACCACACCAAGCGTTCTTTCGACTGCGCTATCTCCGGTATGCTGACGACCTGTTGGGCCATCGCCGTTTCGATCTGGGATAGCGCGCGCTCCCAGCTGGCCTCCGGCGTATAGAGCGTCGGCAGAATCGCGCCCGGACCTGAGTGTTCGTCGAGCAACGCGCGCAGCTCGTTAGCAAGGAAGCTCGAGGCAACTTGCGTGACCTCGGTAAGCTCCCCGTACAGACGCGCACCGGTACTCTCCCATTTTGCAGAGCCCGCGCGCGCGGTGAAGCCCCAACACAAGGCCTCAACCCATGTCTGCGGTCGCGCAGGACACCAGCGTTCGCCGGCCTGCGTGTGCGGCCAAAGCTCGCTCTCGCGGTAGGTCTCGAAGGCTTGCAGGGCTGTGGCGCCCGCTTTTGTGGCCGGGTCATCCGATGCGGTGCTGGCTTCGATCTGAGCAAGCACGATCGCACGCTCGCAGCTGCGATCCGTGGTCAGTAGCAACCACACGAATAGCCCCGGCACACCTTTGACGCCGCGTACTTTCTTGGGTGCTTTGGTTTGGGTGCGATCGACGGCTTGGCGCGCTTCACGGCGTGCGTCTTCCAAGCGTCCCTGCGTGAGATGCGCAACGGCACGTACGGCCACGAACACTTGTTCGGTATTGGCGCTCAGGGCTTCCAGTACGCGCGTGGCATCACCGCGCAGCACTTGCGTGAGCGCGAGCATGCCGCGAACTTCGAGGTCGACCGTGTCTTGTCGCATCGCCCATGTGGCAAGCTGCGCACCCATCGGGATCCATTCCTCGAGCGCCAGATTGGCGAGTGCACGAAGGTAAGGTGCGCTCACCTCATCGGGCAGCACCTTGAGCCGCTCGACGGGTGCAGCCGGTCCGAGCACCGCGATCAACGCAAGCCCGATGTCACGACGTAGAAAGCCCTTCGCGGCCCGTGCGGCTAAGGAGGCCGGATCGATCTTGCAGCCGTGCATGAGTGCCAGCGCATCCCGCGCAATCTGACGCGCTGGATTGTGGTCCGCGTCATCGAGGCTTGCTTGATAGCGAGCGACGCGTTGATAGAGCGCATCGAGATCGCCCAGGGCACGCGCTTGCTGCAGCACGTCGTGCAGGCGCTTGTGCTCGACCGCGTATTCGGGATGACTGCGCAAAGGCGAGTTGATCTCGCGGACCAGGCCCAGCCGCGTGAAATTCGCAAACGGCGCCACCAGCTCCGCATGCTGGTAGTTCAAGCCTTTGCCATCGCGAATGCCGACCGCAGCAAGCCAACGCGCCCAGCTCGAGCGCGGCAAAGGCTCTGCCACCAGGGACATCAGCTCGAGCATCTTACGCTCTGAATCAGGGAGTGCGCTCAAGGGCGGCTTTTTAGAAGTCGCAGTGCCGGCCGGTGGTCGCATATTGGGTCTCTGACTAGCACGGAGTGCGTGGCTTCGCGCCGAATCACAGCAAGAACAGCGTAAAGGCCCATTCGCGCTAGCCCCGATAAAACCGCACCTTTGGGCCATCTTTTCGATGGGCGCTCGGAATCGGCAGCATGCGCAAGCTTGCATGGCGCGCGGCCGCTTGCTCCATCGGCAATTTCGCGTACACCTCGGCCCCGGAACCGGGCATTTCACGTGGTTTTAGCTTTCAAGGAGTCTCCCATGGCCACCGAGCGCACTCTTTCCATTCTCAAGCCCGACACCGTTGAAAAGAGCAACATCGGTGGCGTGATCTCGCTGATCGAAGCGGCCGGTCTCAAGATCGTAGCCGCCAAGATGACGCACCTTTCGCGCCGTCAGGCCGAGGGCTTCTACGCCGAGCACCGCGAGCGCGGCTTCTTTGGCGAGCTGTGCGAGTTCATGACGCGCGGCCCCGTGGTCGTGATGGTGCTCGAGGCCGACGACGCAGTCGCCAAATACCGTAAGGTGATGGGCGCTACCAATCCTCAGAACGCGGATTCGGGCACGATCCGTAAGTTGTTCGCCAGGGATGTGGGCGAAAACGCAGTCCACGGTTCCGATGCTGCAGAGACCGCCAAGCGCGAGATCTCGTACTTCTTCCCCGGCCACGAGATCCTCTAAGCGAACGCCCTCGGCGCACGGTACTATGACCTGTGCGCCCGCTGTTCCCTCAGCGACTGTTGTTTTGTGCGCTGGTGTGGGCCTTCAGTCCCGCCTGCTCGTGGAGCATTGCGCCTCGCGCGCTTCAATCGGCGCATCCGAAGCAAGCCGCTGAATCGAGCACGGCCGATCTGCATGATGCGAGCCTGCGCGACGCCCGTGAGCTTGCGCGCGCTCTGCCACGGGATGCCGAGCGCTGCACGGTGGTGCTGCCCGGTCGCGTGGCGCTGGCAGAGCGACCGCTTCTGTCCTTGGTCAGCCAAGTGGACCGTTTGCCGTGGGCACTACGTACGCAGGTTACGGCCTACGCGCGGGCGGAGCTTACGCCACGCAGCGACAGGCGGCGCGTAGTCGAGCTGATTCGTTTTGCGGGAGGCTCGGCTGCGCAGCTGCGCAAAGACCTTACGCAACACGCGGACCGCAAATGGACATGGGATGACGAGCCCATTCAATGCGACGACGTGCTGACCTGTTTTGCCGCGCGTGCGCGCTTCATCGATGCGCGCACCGTGCGCGTGAGCACGGGCGATTGGCCTTACGAAGATGGCAGTCGCGGCGGTGATTGCCTGGGCTTGCTGGAACGTTTTCCGAAGGCGATCGAAGTCAGCGCGCGACGTGGCAACGAGAACCCCGAGCTTGGCAACGTCGAGCGCTGGCTCACGAAAACCGAGTCCGGCGTGCAGCGTGTCGAGCGCAGGTTTTACGCGGACGCTCGAAGCGCCGAGCGAGCACGTCTGAAGCAGGTCACGGGCTACAACGATTTGCCGCTCATGGGCGGCGTACCCGTGCAAGCGCAGTTCCACGTGGAAGGTCAAACCCTGGCGCAGACGGCCCACGTCAGCTGGGACGATCTGTGGCTCGTGGTGGAAGATCAGGAACGCTTGCGGCGGATGCTGCAAGGTGTCGAAACGCCTGCCAAGGTGCACGATGATGCGATCGAGGTGGCAGACGCCGAGCAAGTGCGCGCCCATGTCGACGCGCGCATCAGTGCGCTCGAGCACGAAGAGCCAGCAGGGCATCGCGAAAGCTTACTGTCTTTGCGCGAACTGCTCGTGCGCGCGCGGCTCGTCCATCCGCTCGATGAGGGCCTGGCACGTCGCCTGTTTTCGCTGAGTATGTTTGGGCTCGATGAGCCGCGGGCCGCGCTCGTCGTGGCCGAAACCATGATCGCGGGTGGCTCCACGCAAGCACTCGCATGGGAGCTCTCGCTGCGCCGAGCGCTGGCACAGGTCGATGAAATCAAGCTACGGCAACAACTCGTCCACGCGCATAACGTGTCGCCCGCGGAGGCGGCCAAGATGGCAAGCTCGCTCGCACGCGCAGTCCGGGCTGGCCAAGACTACGAGCGCGCGGAGTGGGCTTTTTTGATCGCGCGCACGCTCTCGCAACGTGCCCATGCCATGCGTTTGGTGAGTGCTCCGGCGCTCGTGCTCAGTCCGGGTTTGCTGGTGCGTGCGCTTGCTACGCTGGCTATCGCGGCGGCCGAGCCAGCCCATGAGGCCATCGGGATTCATGTTTTGATCATGGGTAGTGATCTGGCAACAGACACGACCAAACGTGATGACAGCTTATGGATACAGCGCACCGAAGCGTTGGGCGTGCCTGCGCTCGCGCTGGCGGCGACTTCATGGGATGCCCCGCAAGTGCTCGCGCTAGCGCAGGCCATCGACCAGCTCGCCCCGAGCACGGCGGAGATCTGGGTCGGCTTCGATCCGCTGCAGCATCCCGCGCGACCCGGCACGCTCGTACGCCTTGCGATGCATCGCGATGAGCAAGGATTCGTGCTCGACCGCCTGTCCAAAAATGTGGCCCACGCCAATTGGTCGGGTTTGGTGCGCCAAGTCGCAGAGCCGCTCATGCGTTTGCAAGGCGCTGTGTTTCCTCCGGACGCCCTGAGTATTGAGGCGCGCAACGCAGAAGAGCTTTCTCAGTATTCCGCGGCCGTGGCGCGCGTGGACGGCGTCACGTGCAATCCGGATGGCCTGACGCTCGAATGTCGAGGAACGCTGCATGACGGCCCTGCTGCAGAGCGCGCGCTACGGGCCATCGTGCGTTCGGTGCTCGCGCCAGAAGTGCGAATCTTCACATCGGGCGTCGAATAGCGACGCGTGGTAGATCGCCCCGGCCATGACCATGACTGCGATTTCAGGCGACCTCGATCGCGCGCTCGCTCAAACTTTGCTCGAGATCACGGCCATTCCGAGCCCGATTGGCGAAGAAAAAGCGCTGTGCGATCACGTAGAGGCGCGCATGTCACGCAGCTTTGGCAAGGCGGCAGTCACACGCTTTCGCGATAGTTTGATCGTACGTGTGCATGAAAAACTGGGCGCACCTCGCATCGCGCTCGTGGGTCACCTCGACGTCGTGCGCACACAGCACGAAGGGCCAGCGCGCATCGAGGGCACGCGACTTATCGGCGCAGGCTCGGCGGACATGAAGTCGGGCCTGGCGATCATGATCGAGCTCAGTGAACGGCTCGATCTGCAGACCTTACCTTGTGACCTTACGCTCGTTTTTTACGAGCGCGAGGAGGGGCCCTACAACGAAAACGTGCTGGGACCGATGCTCGAGACGTTCGAGCTCTTGCGCACTTTCGATCTCGCGGTGTGCCTCGAGCCCAGTGACAATCGCTTGCAGCTCGGCTGCATGGGCTCGATCCACGCGACCGTGACCTTTGAAGGCCGCACCGCCCACAGCGCGCGTCCGTGGGAAGGCGAGAACGCGATCACGAAATCGGCAGGCTTCCTCGCCGAGCTTGCCGCCCGTAGCCCGCGCGAGGTCGATCTCGACGGCATAATTTTTCGCGAAGTCATCTCACCCACGCTGGCAAACGCAGGTCGCGGCCGCAACATCGTGCCGGACAAGTTCGAGCTGAACGTCAATTACCGGTTCGCGCCGGGTCGCACGCCTCAAGAAGCGTTCGAGGAACTGACGCAAATCGTGGCAGGTCGTGCCCGCGTGGAAGCCATCGATCTGTCACCCGCAGGCAGGCCCCATCGCCATCATCCATTGGTCAAGAAGCTTGTCGATGCGGGCGTGGTCGCCGTGGAGCGCAAGCAAGCCTGGACGGATGTGGCGCGCTTCGATCAACTCGGGGTACCAGCCGTGAATCTCGGCCCGGGCGTGAATGCTCAGGCCCATCAGCCCAACGAGTACACTGAATTACCGCTGCTTGCCGATGGCTATCGCATCTTCGAGCGCTTTTTGTTGTCCCTGTCCCAGAAGTGAGCCGTTGTCATGGAACCGCTGAATCCTCCGCTCGAACCGCCTGATTCTGCACTCGCGCGCCTGCCCGAGGAATGGGCCGAGGCGATGTTGCGCCTGGGCGAGCCACGTTATCGCGGCATGCAGGTCTTCCGTTGGATTCACCAGCGCGGCGTGCTCGACCCCGAGCAGATGAGCGACTTGCCTAAAGCGTTGCGCGCCAAGCTCGTGGCAGAGGGCTTGTCAGATCCGTTGAGCCTGGTGAAAGAGCACCTGTCGGAGGACACCACGCGCAAGCTCTTGATCAAGCTGCACGATGGTAAGGAAATCGAATCCGTGCTGATTCCCCAGCGCATCCAATCCGAAGCAGACGTGGTGCAGCTCGACGAAGAAGACCTCGCAGAAGAGAAGCAGACGGCGCTCTTTACGGAATGCATTTCCACGCAAGTCGGCTGCGCGCAGGGCTGCGTGTTTTGCGCCTCAGGCCAGGCGGGCCTCAAGCGCAACCTTACGGTGTCTGAAATCGTGGCGCAGGTGATCATGGGCCGGCGCAGGCTCGGCGAAAACGAGCGTCTTCGTAACGTGGTGTTGATGGGGATGGGCGAGCCGCTTGCGAACTACGACAACGTGGCCCGCGCGTTGGTGCTGATGACGCATCCCGATGGGCTCGCCCTATCGCGACGTCGGGTGACTTTGTCTACGAGTGGGCTCGTGCCGCAGATCGATCGCTTGGGCCGTGATTTCGGTGGGCAAGTGCAGCTGGCTGTATCGCTGCATCAAGTCGACAACGAGCGTCGCTCCGCGCTGATGCCGATCAACCGTAAGCATCCGATCGAGGAGTTGCTGGCGGCCTTGCGTCGTTATCCGATGCCCAAGCGTCGTCGCATCACGATCGAGTACACACTCGTGCAAGGGCAGAACGACAGCGTCGCCGATGCACGCTCGCTTGCGCGTTTGCTGCGCGGCATTCCGGTCAAAGTGAATCTGATTCCGATGAACACGATCGATGCGAGCACGCTCGGACCCTCCGACTGGACCACGGTGGATGCGTTCCAGCAGAGTCTGATCGACAGCGGCGTGGCCACGTTCGTGCGGCGTCGCAAGGGCAACGACATCGCGGCAGCTTGCGGTCAGCTCGCCCTGCATGGCGAGAAATTACGCAAGGTAAAAGCATTCGAGACCCGCTCCCAGTAGGAGCGTTTGCGGTTTGTTGAGCATGGTTATCGGCCTCGTTATCGGCGGTTGCGCACTCCGCCGACGCTCAGAGACGATGCACTTTCCTGCGGCCTGCGTTTTCGTTTACAACATAAGTCCGATGTCGCGCCACTCGCTGCCGTCTTGTGCGTTCCTGCTCTTACTCCAGCTCGTGCTCCTGCTAGCGCGCTTGCCATGCGCTCGTGCGGAGCCGTTGCGCGTTGACCAAAGCGCCGAGCGTCTGCGCGTGGATGGCGCCATCCGCGAGTGGAAGGGTGCGCGCTTTACCAGTTTGGGATCTGGACCTGACGCAGGGCTGCGCTTTGCCTTGGCCACCGGGGAGGGCGATGGTCTGTATCTCGCGGCCGATATCACGGACGAGCGGCTCGTGCGGCGTAACGGCGTGGGCACGCGCCAAGACGCGTTGATCCTTACGCTTGCGATGCCTACCAGCGCGGGCGGTCTGCGCGCTGTCGAGATCTATTTGCACGCCGGTGAAACGGGCAAGAGTAAGGCTCAGGCTGGTATCGCTAGCTTCGGCGACGCACCCCGTGTCACGACTGACGTCAAGGTCGTAGAAGGCCCACGCGAAGGGGGCGCAGGCTACGTGATCGAGGCGTTCATACCGTTTCGTTTGGCGCCCGGCGCTGAAATCTGGGAGCAAGGACGCGCGAGCCTGCGCTTTGAAGACGTCGACAGCGAGGCGAGCACGCGCGTGGAAACCGTGCTCAACACTCAGACTGCCGCCAAGCCATCGGAGCTACCGCGCATCGCGCTCGGGGCTGGCCAAAAGGATTTACTCGGCAGCTTCATGGCAGCGCAACATCTGGTCGCGGTCGAGCCGGGTTTTGATCTGCGTGGGCAAGTAGCGGGTGATCGCGCGCCCGAGCGCGTCGTGATCGTGGACAAGTTCGTGGTGGTCTACGGCCCTCACTACAAGCAGGGCACGGGTTTCAGCAGCATGGTACTGCCCTTCGGTATGGGCGGCGGCATCAAGGCGGCCGAGCTCGTGGATGTCACGGGCGACGGCATCGAAGAGCTCACCTGCATCCTCCGCCAGCGCAACGAGCTGGGCGCCCGCGAGGTATGGCAGGCCATCTCGTTCGCCGATGAAAATCCGCGTGTGATATTTGGCATCGAGATTCGCAAAGAAGCTCAGGGCGGTTTCATCGAATCTACGCTAGCGCTCGAAAAGAAGTCACGGGGCGCTGCGATCATTCGCGTGCAAACAGGTCGTTCATCGGGCTTTTCTGCCGAAAACTACCGCGAAACGCGCGCTGCGGAAGTGGAGCCGATTCTATTGCCCTGGGCAGAAGTCGTCTCGCGCACGTATCAGTTCGACGGGGTGAAGCTGGCGGTGATCGATGAAAAACTCGATCCCAAAAAGCGCGCGGTTGCGACGCAAGCGAAGTCTTCGCCTGTGCGCAGCGATCAACTCGCGGAAGCCGCGCCCCTAGCGCCCATGGCGCCCATCGCGCCTACCGTCGAAGCTGTGCTCGCCCTCTTCAAGGAGCAGCGCGGTATACCAAAAGACGCACGCCCATCGCGACAGTTGCGCGCGAACTTAGTGGGCTCGCGCGCGCCCGAGGATGTATTCGCATTTGGCGCGCAGCTCGTGATCGTCGGCCCGGATCTGGGCGAAGGTGGCAGTTACTTTGCTTACGGTCTGCCCATTGCGGACGCAGCCGATCTGCTGCACTTGGGCGCGGCAGATGTCACGGGCGATGGTAAGGCTGAGCTGTTCGTGCGGGTACGGCAATCATTGAGTGGCGTCGAAGGCGTGAAGCGCGGTGTGATGCTCGTGCATCGCTTCGATGAGCAGCAACGCTTTTCGCGCGTGCTCAGCGTGGAAGCATTTCGTTATGCTTTTCGGAGTGAAGGCCGCGCGCACATCTCCAATCGCGTCAGCATCGAACGCGGCAAGCTTACGGTCAGCCCCGGTCATGCCACGGGTTGGAGCGAGACGAGCTACCCATTCGTCGACGAAGCCGTGGCAGGCGTAGGCAAGCTGCTTTTGCCCTGGAAAGACAAGCCAGTGCGCTATCACTGGTCTGCTGGCGCGCTTTCGCCGGAGTGATCGTTAGATCGCGCCGCGTCGTGCCAGCAACTGTAAGATCGCATCGCGTCGCGCCTCGAGCTCGGGCGGGTCTTTAACCGGCATGAAGCGACCCTCTTGCCCTTCGCGCGCAACCCCGATGCAATGGCACGGCAAGAACGCAGTCAGCTCACCGACCAAGCGTTCGAATTGGACGACCGATTCGCCGTCCACATCTTTGTTCACCGCAAACCATGAGTAATCGAAATCCCGGTCGATGGCGCGCGCGTCGATCACGAAGCTGTTCGTGTTGAACACGGGTATTGCGTCCTGATCGAAGCCTTGTGGAAAACGAAAGCCCTCTACGATTTGCAGTACATCGTTGACCCGTGCCGGCGCGCCACCCTTGTCGCCCTTGGCTTTGTCTGCCACTTCGACGCTTATCTGTTTGCCCGATGCTAAGTGTGCGCCGAGGATCACGGGGTCTAGCGTGGCTGCCAAGTTGTCCACGTTCGACATGTAGAGCAGCTCCACGCCCTGCTCGAGTAAGTGCTTGAGCACGCCGCGCATGCGTAAGGCAACACTCAGGTCGCCGTGGCCTGGAGCGTAAGGCGAGGCCTCGCCCGACCGATCGTGAAACAGGCTGCCATCCTTGCGCAGTCGTAGCGAGATGAGTTGGGCGAACGTGCTCACCTGTTGGCCCTGCTTGCTCGCCTGCGCTGCCATGCGTGTGATGTCGGCGTCCGTGGCAAAGCTCGTCATCAGATAAACGGGAATGTTGCCCGCGGAGCGCGCCGCGCTGGCGCAAATATCGGCCAGCTTGAGATCAAGAAAGGTGCGCCCGGGGGTTACGTCCACCGCGGCTTTCACCACACCCCCAAACCGCGTAGCCATGCCGCCTGCGAGCACGATGGCCGCAACCTTACCATTGCGGATGGAAGCTTCGCCGCGCGCCCGTAGCTCCGCGTAGGCCTGCGTCTCCTGTGCGGGTAAGCGCGCGACATCGCCGCTCTTCGGGGCGCTTACCACGCCCGTGATGCGATTGTGGGCATCGCCCGCCTGTCCCGCGGTGAGCCGTGCGCGCAGCCGTTCGAACGTAGGGCGATCAAAACCATACCGTTCAAGCAATGCGTTGATCATCGGCGAGAGCTCGAGCGCTGCGTCTTGCGTCATGTCGAAGTGTGCTCCGGATGCGGCCTTGAGAGCCGCGTTAGATGTGCAGCCAACCATAGTCGCGGCGGTTGGACCAGGGTTCGTTACAATGTCGGCCAGCATGTCCTATCCCGTCCTTCCTGTGGCACTTCGGCTCGCTCAACGTCCGGTGCTGATCATCGGAGGCGACGAAGAGGCCTTGGATAAGCTGCCCAAATTGCAGCAGGCCGGGGCCAAGATCGCGGTCATCGCACCGCAGGTCCACGCCCAGATTGCAGGCCTGGCACGGCGCCGCGAGCTTGTGTGGTACGCGCGCCACTGGGCCGAAACTGATTTGTTCGGACAGAGCGCGGTCCTTATCACGTCGCGCGACGCGGCCGAGGCCCAGCGTTTGTTCGCGCTACGCAAGCGCTACGGATTCATGCTGTGCGCCGTCGATGTGCCGGAGTTTTGCGACTTCTTTCTCATGTCCACCGTGCAACGCGGACCCGTGCAGATTGGCATCACCACAGGAGGTGCTGCGCCTCTACTTGCGCGACGAATTCGGCAAGCCCTTGAAGCTGGCATGCCCGATGATTTCGCAGATTTTTGCCGCGAGTTTGCAGCGCTGCGCGCGACTGTGGCGGCAGAGCCCAAAGCTGAACGCATGGTCGCGCTCGACTCCGCGCTGAACGGGTTCGCAATGGAAGTGGCCTTGCGCTACCCTGAGAAGGTGGAGCTTCCGCTCGCGCGGCTCAAAGGCGCGGGTAGAAACCCTTAGCCGGGAGCCCACTCCCGCGGCCGAGGGCCAGAGGTGTCGCGGGTGCAGAAGCAGGACGGGTCACAGCGAGAGACACCCGCGCAGCCCGCGAAAGGCGGCGGCGGGCGCGCGCTCGTCGAGTGGCTTCGTCGCACGCCGGAGAGGCTCAAACGGCCGGAAACGCTGCTCATGTTGATGGCGATCCTCGCCTCGCTAGGCGCGCATATGCCGCCCTACATGAGCCTTGGTGCGCTGGCCGCTTACTTCAAGGCACATCCACCGCCCGCAGCCTCTGCGCCACCCGTGGAAGTGAGCTTTGAAGTCGACGCGCCTGCCGATCCCAAACCTGAGGATCCTGAGCCTGAGAAGATTGACGAGCCCAAACCCGAGAAGAAAAAGCCGCCCGAGCTCGAGAAGAAGGCTGAGCTCAAGCCAGAGAAGAAAGCCGCGCCCGAAAAGCCCGAGCCCGAGCTCAAGGTAAGCGAAGTGACGGTCCAGCCGCCGCCTCCGCCGCCTCCCGCGCAGGAGCGCAAGCAAAGCATCACGCAAAAGAGCGAGGACCCAAACGTGGAGCCCCCGCCTGATGCGAAATTCTTGGCGGAAGAGAGCCGGCGCGTCGAAGAAGAGACGCTCGCGATGGTGCGCGATCAGAATCGCGACGATCCGTTGCCCGTGCCGAGCGCTCCCGAAGCCGCAGGCCCCGAGGAGCCGGGCGATGCCCGCGAGGATGAGCGCGGCGAGCTCAACGGCTCGGACGAGCGTACGCCCCGTGAGACGGCTGTGGCCGCGCGTGAGCCCTCGGCCGCGCCCCCAGCGCCGGATTCATCGCGACCTGCTGCGCCGCGGCCCGCCCAGCCCGCGCAAGCACCCGCGCCTGCCATTGCGCCGGGCACGATCATCCAAGATCCCATGGGTAGCTTCGTGTTGGCTGCGGCCAACCCTGCGCAGCGCTCACAATCGAGTCAGCGCGCGGTGAAGCCGGGCGAAGCCACATCGGGCACGGGCTCGACATCGCCTGATTTGCGCGTGTCATGGCGCGCTTTCGAAGACACGTTCGGCGCGGAGCAACTCGCCAAAGACCGTATGCCTCCCGGTGCCAAGCGACGCGGCGCGGGCCGTGAGAAGCGTTGGTCCGAGTTTCGCGCGGCCATCGAGAACTACATCACGGGTGTGAAGCCTGGAAACACGACGGCGCTCAACGCCGCGGCCGATCCGTTCGCAGCCTATCTCGCGGCGTTCCATCGCAATCTGCACATGGAATTCGCGCATGGATTTCTCGGCAGCCTGCCGACCTTCGGCGCGCTCGGAAATCCAAACTTAGTGGCTAAGGTCGAAATCGTAGTCAATCCCGATGGCAGCCTCGATCGCGTGGGCATCGTGAAGACCAGCGGCGACCTGATGTATGACTTCGGGGCGTTCAACGCCGTGCAGCGCGGTGCGCCTTACCCTCCCACGCCCGAGAAGATTCGCTCACCGGACGGTCGCGCGTACATCCAATGGGCACTGCATCGCAATGAGAGTCAGTGCGGTACGTG
The DNA here is from genome assembly GCA_046598735.1 of Polyangiales bacterium. Taxonomy (GTDB): domain Bacteria; phylum Myxococcota_A; class Polyangia; order Polyangiales; family DASUME01; genus DASUME01. The sequence continues at coordinate 2,982 of JBKJIA010000114.1, read as the reverse complement.
GAATGCGGAGCCCTTCATGGTGCGCGACCCGCCGCGTTCGCCCAACGATCCCCCGCTCGACAACGTGCCACCCTTTCGCAATCCGTTGACGCCCAAAGAAGGCGAACACGGACGGGCGCCCAAGCACGCACCTAGTCACGAAGGCGGAGCGCCGCTGCCGGGCGAAACGTTGGGCTTGGCGCCTTCCAGTCGCTTGCGCATCGAGGGCTGAGAACGAGGGGCCTGCGAAAGCGCAAGGGTCGTCGTGAGTTTGACGGCAGGCCCCCTCAAGTTTCCATCGGAACGCCGTATTTCCGAACCGTCGATCGCCCAGGCGTCGGGTAGAGCGAGACCCAGTATCGATCTCGCCCCTGACCCGCATGCCTGTCTTAGGTTGGCCCAACAGCGGGACTTAGTTCCGAACGGAGGATTGCGTGAAAACATTGAATGACCCCCTGATCGCTCGCTTCAGGTTGCAAGACAGCGCACCTTCCTCTGCGAAAGCGCGTAGGGAAACCTTAGAACCGAGACTTGCGCGACACCGCTACCTGAGTGTTGGAGTACGTAGTGTGGTGAGTGCTCTGGCGGTGCTCGCATGCAGCGTGATGTGCGCTTCGAGCGCGCGCGCTGGGTCACGTGATCGTTGTGCGCCGAGCCAACCTACACAGATGCAGATCACGGCGCTTGCTGCCTACCAAGTGTCTTTGTCGTGGGCTGCTTCGAGTGACAACTCTGGTTCGGTGGCCTATCGCGTGCTGGTGAGCGATGGCCGTGAGCTTGCAGTAGGGCCGGGAGCCACGAGCTTTCGCCTGGGTTGGGGGCTTACGCCATCGGCTGCCTACAGTTTTGCCGTCGTCGCTGTCGACCCCGCGGGCAACCGCTCGCGCGTCAGCAACGTGGTCGGTGCCACCCTACCGGCCGACGTCACGCCGCCGACTGCGCCCAGCCTAGCCGTGCAGTATGCGGGTTCCGACAAGATCGCACTATCCTGGTCTGCTTCGCGCGATGACGGGGGCACTGTACTCTATGAGCTCGCGCTCGATGGTAACCCGGTGCTTTCCAATCTATCCAGCACCACGGCGACACTTGCTAACCTTATGCCTAATACGTCCTATGCCCTGAGTGTGCGGGCCAAGGACGCGGCGGGCAATTGGTCGCTGCCAAGCGCGACCCTTACCGTTGCAACCACGCCGGCTGGCACGGTCGACGTGACCGCGCCCAGTACACCCGCGCAGCTTGCCGCCTTCGAGGACTACTGTGGGGACGTCTTCGTGGTGTGGAACGAAAGTGTGGACGACAACGACACGGCAGCCGAGCTCCAATACGATGTCTACCTCAACGGCAGCCTGCAGCAGACCGTGCAAGGACGCGGTTGGGCGGCGTTCAACGTGAGCACGCTGGGACCCGCGGAGCTGACTGTGATCGCGGTCGACAGCGCGGGCAACGCTTCGTCGCCTGCATCGATTGTGCTCGATGTCGAAGGCTGCGGACCCTGAAACGCAGCGCGAGCGACCTTACTGTATGCTGCTGACGACGCCGTTTTTAGAGAGCGCTGTGAAGCCGGCGCTCTGCTCCTGCCACCAGCTCAATGCGTTTGCATCTAAGCCCGTGATACCGACTACGAACGAAGTCGCGAGCGCACGAATCGCAACGGCCTCGGGCTCGCCGCCCCCGTTGCATGCCGCGCACTTGATGCCCTGACAGGGGGCACCTTCGAAGGTGAAGTGTTGCGCCTTGTTAACCTTTAGCACGCGCACCATACGGCCCTTGTATTGGGCCAACATGTTCTCGTCAGAGTTGCAGCTTGAGGGCTCTCCTGACATCGCGTACACGGGCTTTTTGATGGCGTCGAGTGCGGCCTTGGCCAGGTCATTCGTGTCGACCGCGTCCAGAGCAAGGAAGGCTTCGACGTTGGTCGCTTTAGCTGCGCCGAGCGAAGGATGGCCGCGACATCGGGCGCGATAGCCATCTCAACGAAAGGGACGGACAGCAACACAGCGTTCACCTTGAGAGTAGTCTCTGGTCACCGCTCGAGCGCACGAAGCCGGGGACGAATCGCGCCCCCGTAGTAGGCGAGTCCACAGGCGAGGCCCAAGGGAAGCCCAAACTACGAGGTCCAACGCACATTCGCGGCCGCCGAAAAGGCTGCGCTCGATGAGAACGACCGAAAGGCTTCACGAAGAAAGCCAGGCACTGGGCGATTGGTTGCGTGCTGATTGTTCGTGACAAGCTCGCCAATAGCGGCTAAGCACGCGCAACCCCAATCTCCGCGCACCATCGGCATAGGTCGCTGGTCCTCGGAAAGCGTCGTGGTCTCCCACACCACGCAATCTTCCACGTGTCTCGAGGAGGTTCCTCATGCTCTCGGTCGGACGTACCGGTCTATCGATCGCGCTGGTTTCAGTCCTTACTATTGGTAGTTGCGCGGAAGGTGAGCCTGCCGGGCCGCTGGGGGGCGACGTAGACGTAGCCGGAAGATCGGATGCGATTGTCGCCGGTCGGAAAGCGACTGTAACCGTCTGGGACGGCACGACGGGTACGCCGGAAATTCAGGCAATGTCTGACTTCACGGATCCGAACTGGTTCACTCTGGTTTCGGCAGCTCCTAACCATGTCGGCACCGCCCTGGTCTTTGGTTGCACGGTTGAGGCCGCATTTCGAACGGGGACTTTGGTTAGTGAGCCACCGCAGACCGGCGCGGGCTCTGCCGCCGCGACGTGCTCAGCGCTGGATGGACCACTTTTCGGAACGGACACCGGTATTCCCGGTGGCGGGCCTAACGAGCAGATGGCGGCGGCGTGCGTTGGCCACTGGGCGATGGCCATCGCCGATGCGTCGGCCCCGATTTATTCGCTTCAACTGGGCCAGATCCTATTCATGAGTACAGGTAACACTATGGAGAGCGTGCCTCCAGAGTATCGGAACGTGTTCGCGGCGGGTCCCACGCCCACGGTAAGACTGTCGATCATGCCAAAGGACGCTTCTGAGCGCGCAACCTGGGCA
>JBKJIA010000246.1:0-16791 GCA_046598735.1 Polyangiales bacterium | reverse complement strand
ACCACGAAGCGATACTCGCCAGGGACGCCGGGAGTGGAGCGTGGCTGCGGCGCCCCGCTTGCGAAGATGAGGTTCTGGCTCCCCCTGGGGGCGAGCTTGAGCTTCCAGGCAAGGTCTTCTGGGCAACCGGCCGCGCGCGAGAACGTGGGCAGATAGAAGGTCTCTCCCAGGATGTGCCCATCGGTGTTCTGCAGCGGCAATGCCGTAGTCACGCAGCTGGCCTCGACATTGGGAACGTCGGACTCTACCCCTCCCGCGGGCCCGTTCTTGGCCTCGCTGTCGCAGGCGGTAAACGCCAGCGTGCATGTCAGTACCCAAGCACGCGTTCCCTTCCAACTCCTGCTCGTTGTACTCATCGCGCTCTTCCCCCGTGTAGCTAGTCAGGTGGGCGACCGTACGGGGCGGCGGAGCGCCCCGCTATCCCATTTTTTTTTGGATGTGAGGAAGCCAGCGCCTCGGTCGCAAGCTCGCAGAGCGACGTGCACCGTGCTGTCCCAATCTTGAGCTGGCCGCTATGCAGCCCCCCGATAGGAATGCCTGAGCACTCCACCAGCGCTCTCGCGACGCCGGATCTTACTGTTCCTTGTTCGCTGGTTCCAAGCCCTCCCGGACGAGCGCTGTTCGGCGAGCCTTCTGGGAGTTGGAGGAGTTCCTGTCCATTCACCGGGAGCCAGCAGTTGCTTCTGCGCGAGATCCGCGTCCCGCTTGGCCCTGTCTTGGCGCTTCCGTGCGGCAGATTCAGCGCACGTAGTCCTGCCATTTTCCCAGGGCAGAGATCGCGTCCTTCATACGCTTCCCTGCTTCAGAATCGGCGCGGAAGAAGACCGGTGGCTGCCCCAGCTCAGCCGTTACCGTCACGTCGCTACCCTTGGTGGTCGACCCGTACGTGGCGCCGCTCCAGAGGTGTACCCAACGACCGCGAGGGAGGTACACCGACCATTCGCGCTTGTCTGGCTCGCTCACCGGTGCGACGAGAACCTCCGAGCCCAGCATGAACTGGTAGTTGGTCGTGACCGCCCGCGGATCGGCCGGGTAATGCAGCATCATGTGCCGGTTCACGGGATAGCCGCGCTCGGTGGCCTCGCGGAATAGCTCTTTGCGATAGGGCGCGAGCGCCTGGAAGACCTTCGCGAAATACACGAAGTGAGCCATCGTTTCGGCATCTGAATAGAACTGGTGGCTGATGTCGGGATTGTTGCCTTCGTGCGTGCGGTACACGGCGGTGAACGCATTCATTTCGGCCCAGCGCATGAAGACTTCTTTGGTGCGCACGAAGTCTACAATCTTGATCCCGAGGGTCTCGCGGCTCAGTGCGATAAGCCCGCCGATGTCACTGTGGTTCAGGCTAAACCCCGACATACCCCCTGAAAGGAGCCCTACAATGGACGACTTGAGCCCGTCGTCTTCATCCCAGGTCACCATTTGATCGCCCAACCAGAACATGGGTACCAACCCCGGACTGCGTGTGAACCCACAGCGAAGAAACGCCACCGTGTCCCCCTCCAGGCCGGCCCGGCGAATCGCATTGCGATTTACCTCGGCCCAGAGCTCAGGATACTGATTGTGCACCGATGCTGCGGATTGGCCCTGCGACAGCTTCGCGTCGAAGGGAAGCGCCTCGCCAAAATCCGCCATCCAGCCGCGCATGCCGTTGCCGATCAGCTGCTCGATGATCACGTCCTCTAGCCATCTGCGTGCCTTGGGGTTGGAGAGGTCCACCAACGTGCCGGTAAAGCCGCCCGAATCGATCTCCGCTGGCTTCCCGTCTTGCCACGTGGTCAGGTAGCCGAGTGCCTGCGCCTCCTTGAACAAGTTCCGTTTGTGGTTTGGATTTGAAGAAGCATCCGAAAGGAAGGGATTGAGATAGCCCAACACGGAGATTCCCTTTGCCGCGAACTCCTTGACCATCGCGTCCCAATCCGGATAAACGCTGCGGTCCAGGTCCCAGTTCCACCACATGCGGATGCCCAAATCGGTCACCCGCTTTCCTACCCAGTCCTGAATCCAGTAGGCGGCCACCGGCGCGTCCGATGCCATCAACCGCCGGTGCATGTCATGGACGACGTCAGACCCCCCCATGAGACCTATGATGGCACCACTATGGAACCAATCGGGCACCATGGGCATGCGACCTGCAAATTCGGTGTAGATCTCGATCAGATCTAAGTAGGATTCGCCGGCAAAGATTTGACCCGCCATGTGGTTCTTCCACAGGCGCACCTCCACCTCGTTTTCGTCCTCCAGGTTGAACACCGACAGTTCGTAGTCCTCGAGAAAGAAGCCTCGCTGTCGGCTCGAGATGTACTGGGGCACCGCCGCGTAGGTCGTGGCCCACGACCCGGCTGCTCCGGGGGAAATCTGATTGAGCGCCCAGGCGTAGGGTTGTCGACCCCGGGTGTGCCCCTGCTCCGCCGACAGGATCGGAACCGCCCTGCCCTTGAGGTCGAAGTACGTGAACTGTTCTCCAAAGCCGTAGAAGCGCTCATCGGCACCGCTGGCTTGCACGAGGAAAATGCGGTTGATTACGGCGGGGTCGGTCTTGCCGGCGCTCGTGATGTGAGCCTCGAAGCGCAGTCGTCGCGAGGCCGCCGCCTCGAATCGCAACTCGAAGCCTACCTCGCAGTTCGGGCCAGACAAAGTCCCACTCAGCAACAGTCCTTGGCTGTCCTGCCGCGCGTTGAGAATCCGCTGCTCGCGACACAGCTCGGACCCCTTTTTGTCCGAGATGGTAAACGAACCACGCCATTGTTTGACATCTTCCTTACCGCGACCAGCGAGCAAGAAAGCCTTGCCCGGACGGCTCTCCCACGCGACTCGCCCGGCACTGCCGGCTCGAATCACCAGCTGAGACTTCCCTGCATTCCAGGTGACGGTGTAGCCACCCACCTTCCAGGACGAGGTCGAAATCGGGGAGTTGACCGAGGACACATCTTGCCCAAGCCAGTCATCTGCCGGCGACCAAAGGCCGTCGTACATCTGCCAGGTGAGCGAAGGACTCGGCAATCCGGAGTCCTTCGAAGGCTCCTTTCCGGGCTCGGTCGGCTCGGCCGCGTCGGTGACGGGCGGTACCGTGCCCGCGTCGAATGCGGGCCTGGCGTCGGGCTCGGCGGCATCATGCGAGACGGCACTGTCGGGAAGCATGGAAGGCGGCGAATGCCCAGCGTCACGGCCATCGCCCGGCCCTGTGGTGGCGGCATCCGGCCGGGGCGGTGCTTTCCCGGCAGAACAGGCCGAGAGAAGAATCACGGCCGCAATGATTTGGAGGGGCCTGCACGACATGAAAAATCCGTTCTCAGCGCCCCAATGTCCAGCCCCCTCACGGCGAAGCTGCACTCAAGGCGGCGTTGGTTAGCAAGAGGAAGTGCCAAGAGAGAGGTGAGCAAAGTAAGGGCGCGGGGTGCTTAGTGCGTGAAGAGGCGCGGAGTATTGCACCGCGCCTCCACCATTACCACGGCTACTTGGGGGTTCTTCCTCGCCGCACCGGGCATTGAGATGGAGCCCGCTCGGCAGCGCCCGCGCGTCGCGAAACTCGGGATATTTACGCCGTTACATAACAAGTAGAACCAGTAGCGATTCGCCGAACCGCACCACGGCAAGCGGCCAGGACCTCGCCCGCGGTAACAAGTAGCGATTCGCAAACAAGTAGCGACTCAACAAGTAGCGATGCCGCTTCGGTCGAATTAGCCGGTGATGGTGCGCGCTCTTTCGCGCAGCAAGTATTTCTGTACCTTACCGGTGGCGGTTTTAGGCAGCTCACAAAACACCACGTGCTTGGGGCATTTGAAGTGGGCAATTTCTGCGCGACAAAACGCGATCAGCTGTTCAGCATCGATGTCTTTGGCAGAGGCCTTGAGCGTGACAAAGGCGCAAGGCGTTTCGCCCCACTTCGCGTCAGGGCGCGCAACCACGGCGGCTTCGAGGACCTGAGGGTGTCGATACAGGGCATTTTCGATCTCGATCGATGAGATGTTCTCGCCGCCGGAGATGATGATGTCCTTCGAACGATCGGTGATTTGCAGCACGCCATCTGGGTGCATGACGCCGACGTCGCCCGAGTGAAACCAGCCACCTTCGAAGGCCCGCGCGGTGGCAGCGGGATCGTCGAGGTAACCTTTCATCACGATATTGCCGCGAAACATCACTTCGCCCGTGCTTTCACCATCGCTCGCCACGGGCACGAGCGTGTCTGGATCTCGGACCGACAAGCCTTCGAGTGCTTGGTGACGAATCCCCTGGCGTGCCTTGAGCTGGGCGCGCTCCGCCGTGGGTAAGGTATCCCATTCCTCGTGCCACACGTTCACGACGGAGGGGCCGTAGGTCTCGGTCAGGCCATAGACGTGCACGATGTTGAAGCCGCGTGCTTCCATGGCGCCGATCACACTGGCAGGCGGCGGAGCGCCTCCGGTCAACACCTGGACGGGCGCAGCCACTCGAAAATCGCGCCGCTCACACTCTTCGATCATCCCATTCAATACCGTTGGGGCACCACACAGATGGGTGACCCTGTGCTCGCTCAAGGCATCGAGAATCGCCGCCGGACGCACCTGACGCACACAAATGTGCGTGCCTGCTAACACGCTCAGGCCCCAGGTGAAGCACCAGCCATTGCAGTGGAACATGGGCACGGTCCACAGGTAGACAGGATGCTTGACCATGCCGGCCGAGACCACATTTCCCATCGCCAGCAGGTAGGCGCCGCGATGGTGGTACACGACGCCCTTGGGATTACCGGTCGTGCCAGAGGTATAGTTGAGCGTGATCGCTTGCCACTCATCGCTTGGCAGCTGCCAGGCAAAGTCAGGGTCACCTTCACTTAGCAGCGCCTCATAGAGCAAGTCGCCCACCAGTTCCCCTGCAGGGCATTCCGGGTCATCGGCCGCAATCACCAGCGGACGAACCTTACATAAGCTGAGCGCGGCCTTGGCGAGCCCACCGAGCTCGCGGTCCACGATCAACGCTTTGGTGTGCGCGTGATCGAGCATATAGGCGATCGCCGCCGCATCGAGGCGCACGTTGATCGCATGCAGTACGGCGCCGGCCATCGGCACGCCGTAATGAGCTTCGAGTGCGCAGGGCACATTGGGCGCGAGCACGCTCACCACATCGCCCACGCCTACCCCTCGCGCGACGAGTGCCGATGAGAGCCGACGGGAACGCGCGTAAAGCTCGCGGTAGCTAATGCGCTGCACGCCATGAACCACGGCGAGCTGCGTAGGGTAGGCCAGTGCTGCGCGCTCTAGAAAGCCGAGGGGACTAAGCGCGAGGTGATTGGCAGCATTTCTTTCTAAACCGTGCTCGAAACGGGAGAAGTCCGTCACGTCAGCTCCGAGGTAAGACTGGCTCCGATGGCCACCACCTCCATTGGGTCGTAATCACAACGGGGAAGCTTGCTAAAGTAGCGGGCCACGCCATCGCGCACGGAGGGTAGTAAGGTGCTCCCGCCCGACATGAAGACGGCATCGATATCTTGCGCGCGCAGACCGCCGCCGCGCAGTACTTCATCGCACAGCGCAAAGGTGCGCCCGACGAGGTCACGGGCGAGCATGTCGAGGCGCGCGCGATCGATGACAATCGACTGCGATGCCATGGGTGCTGCGGGGTCGATCTGACCTAGCTCTACCCGCGTTTGCGCTGCAAAGCCCAGGCGTGCTTTGGCGCGCTCGCACTGGACGATCAGGCGATCGCGCACGAGCGTGTCACTGCGCAAGTCCCAGCTGAAGCGCTCCATGACTTCGCCTGCCACCCAATCCGCAATCGCGCTGTCGATGTCATCGCCCCCGAGGTAGGGATCGCCTGCATGCGCAAGCACGCGGGCCGGGCTGACCGAGCAGTCCACGATCGCAAGATCGAACGTGCCACCCCCCAGATCGTAGATGGCAACCTTACCTTGTCCTTTTCCGTAGATGGTAAGGTAAGCGGTTGCCGTGGCGACGGGTTCCGATACGACACGCACGTCGTGCAGGCCGGCGGAACGGCCGGCTTCGATCGTGGCGGCGCGCGCGGCGGCATCGAACGCTGCCGGCACGGTGATGACCGCATCGTGCGTGGCGGGATCCACTGTAAGGTCTGCCAACGCATGACTTAGTATCTTGGTGGCAATTCCCGCAGCCGTGAAGATGCCCGCCCGCGTGCGAAACGCCGCCAGACCGTGATGGTCCACAACATCGTAAGGGTACTGTTCCTTGAATTTCTGCGTGGTATAGGCCCGGGCGTTCTGCCCCATCAGTCTCTTCGATGACGAAATGGTATTTTTGGGATCGATCGCCCTGCGCTTCTTGGCATTGGGACCCACGATGACGGCGCCACTCGGCGGAAAGGCGACCACCGACGGGACCGTCGCATAAGTCTCGTTGCCCTGTTGATGCTGGAACACCTGACCATCGATGGCGACGGCGGTATTGGTCGTGCCGAGATCGATGCCGAGGGTTCTTAGGGTGGGTGTCGCCATGTTGTGGTTGCCTTAGTCCTGTGCCTGGCGGCTGATGTAGCGCTGGATCGCGTTCAAGCAGGCTGGGTCGCTGTCGCTAAATTCGATGGCGTAGTGGAGTAAGATCTCATCGAGCGCGACGCGCACCACACCGGGCATGACGATGCGTTCGCCGATTTCGGGCAGGAAGAAGGCCAGCGTGCCTTGCGCTCCCAGATCAAGTTGAGCGCCCGCCTCGAGCAGCATCCCCAGCTCGCTGAGATCGAGCGCATTGGCGAGCGCCCCCTCGTGGGAGGTAGTAAGCCCAAAACCGGTAAGGTGGACTAATGTATCCACCGGCACGCGCGGCGCCCGACGTGTGCGCACGGAAAGCAACTCTGCGGCCGTGGCGAGTAGTTGTTCGGGCGACACGGGTGGTAATAGGCGAGCATCACACAACCCATCGAGGGCGTCGCTTGCGCTGTCTCCGATCAGCTCGTCCACAAGCAGTAACTTCACGCGGGGTAGTTTTGCGCGCACAAGCAAGCAAAAGTCGCGCGCTGAGGCACCCGCGAGATCGCTGCGCAAAACGATAAGATCGGGTCGCCAAGCGGTAGCGATCCCTAACGCCTCGCTCGCGTCGTGGGCGGATCGCACCCCAAAAGATCGACGGTCGAAGTACGTGGCTCCGATCTCGCCTGCGATGATTTGGTCTGGAACCACGAGAACGCGCTTCAAGTGCCCCCCGGCGTGCGCCGTTTTCGATTCTACGCGGCTCCGTACTTTGGTGAGCTGAAACCGTCGTGGCCGGGCGCTTTTGTGCGAGACCCCCAACAGAATGATCTCGTGCTCGCGTATTATTCAGACGGAAGCGTAACGTCGCGGCCATTTACAGTGAGCATGGTAAAAATGTTGTCTAGCTGCTCGAATATCGGCACCTCACGCTTCGGCCTGAAGGCGTGCTTCCTAGCCACGCTGCTCTTGATGGCGTCGGGTTGCTCCGGCGGCGGAGGCAAAAAGGGGAGCGTCGAGGACGCTGGCTCGCGCGTGCGTGACGCAGAAGTCGAGTTCGATTCCGCAGAGCCGCTGGATACCGATGCGGACGACGATGGCATCGATAACGCGAGCGACAACTGTCCCGCGTTGGCGAATGAGAGCCAGGCCGACCAAGACTCTGATGGCTCCGGCAATGCTTGCGATAACTGCCCGTCGGTAGCGAATACCGACCAAGCCGATGATGACAATGATGGATTGGGCAATGCCTGCAAAGACGGCACCCTGTTCGCTGGTGCGGACGATGACGGCGACGGGATCGTCAACAAGGATGATCGCTGTCCGCTGATCAGCAGCACGAACAACTCAGACAGCGACGGTGATTTCCGCGGCGATGCCTGTGACAACTGCGCTGCGGTCGCCAACTACGATCAGCTCGACACCGACAAGGATGGTCAGGGTGACGCGTGCCAGGGCGGTGGTGTCAACATGAGCACCGACGGCGACGGGGATGGCTCGCCCGATGCCACCGACAACTGCGACTCGGACGTCAATCCCGATCAGTTGGATACGGACAAAGACGGCTTTGGCAACGCCTGCGACAACTGTCCAACGGTTGCGAACTTCACGCAGACCGATACGGACATGGATGGTCTCGGCAACGCGTGCGAGCAGATCTTCGTCGATCCGAATGCCGATGATGATGGCGATGGCGACAAGAACGGTGCGGACAACTGCCCGCAGCGCAGCAACGCCGATCAGCTCGACGCCGACAAAGACAAAGTGGGCGACGCTTGCGACAACTGTCCGCAGATTGCGAATGCGGATCAATCGCCTGCGGCATGCACGAATAACAACAGCAATGGGGATGATGATGGTGACGGCGTCCCCAATGGTACCGACAACTGTCCGGGTCTGATGAGCACCAGCCTCACCGATACCGACAAGGACGGCCGAGGCGACGCCTGCGATAACTGTCCCGTGATCGCAAACTTCACACAGACGGACGCGAACAACGACGGGATCGGCGATGCGTGCGCGCTCGGCACGCCCAACAATCCCGATTTCGATTCGGACGGCCGTCCAGATGCGGCCGACAACTGCCCCAAGGTTGCGAATCCAGGGCAAGAAGACGCGGACTCGGACAAGGTGGGCAACGCCTGCGATAACTGCGTAAACGTCGCAAATCCTGGCCAGCAGAATTCGAATGGAGGCGCGCTAGGCGATGCGTGCGATACGAACGACTTGCCTCCGGCCAACACCTGCGCTGCAGGCACTACACAGGCCAATCCACTCACGCCCACCCTGTACTTTGTGATCGATGAATCTGGCTCCATGGCCTACGACGCTTGTTCGGGCTGTAACACGCGCGAGGAAGTGTGGGAGAGCGCAGTCGACACGCTCAAGGTCAGCCTTGCGAACGGCTCCTACAACTTGGGCGCGGCCCAATACTCAGGTGGGAGCAACTGCGGCAGCAAGCCCAGTGAGACCCTGGATGTGAGCGCGTTGACGGCCACGCGCGTGGTAGCGAGCCAGCCGTCTTATGCCGACGTAGTTGCATTTCGAGCTGCGTTCGACACCGCCACCAATATTAGTCCGGATAACGGTACCCCTACCGCCGCCGCGTTGACGGGAGCCCTCGATCCGAATGGGGATGGCACATTTACCGACGCGCGCTTCTTGATTCCGAGCGATCCCTTCGGCTCTGTGCGCGGCAAAGCCGTGATTCTGGTCACGGACGGCGAGCCCACTCAATGTCCTGGGGACGGCGGCAGCTCGACGTCACCATTCAACCCGTCCATGCAGGCGACGATCACGGCGGCACGCAACATAGCCAAAACGGGCGTTCCGACCTACCTCCTGGGCTTTGCGGGCGTGAATGAGACGCTGATGCAGCTGATCGCGAATGCAGGCTCTCCGACCAATGCGGGACCTTACCATCCGTGCGATAGCGCGGCGGGTTACACGGCGACTGGCGAAGGCTGCATCTGTGTCAACAGTCAGCTCATGGGCTCGCCTCCGGCCAACAACACGACCAACAACAATCAGTATCGTCCCGCGAACTGCAAGAACTGGGACACCCTTACGAAGACGGTTTGGTATTCTGTGGACGACACGACGTCGATCGTCAGCGCCGTCAACACGATCGCCAAGACCACGGTCGGTTGCTCGCTCCCGCTGACCGCCACCGGCAATGGAACGAACGACAACACGATCGCTCGCGTCTACTATAAGACTACAGCGGTACCTGCTGGCACGCTGCTTACGCGCAGCACGGACTATACGATTACGGCTAGCACGATTACGTTGGTCGGCGCGGCATGTACGAACTTGCAAAACGCCGTCAACACCGATGTCAACGCACGCATCGAAGTCGAGATGGGCTGCGCATGCGTGGCGACTGTCGAGACGTGCAACGCGAAGGATGACGATTGTGATGGCATCGTCGACGAGGGGTGCGGTCCAACCACGACGTGCGGTCCAGTCGCCATGCCCCCTGAGTGTCCTGGTACATGCGGCAACGAGATCTGCGGCGACAACAAGGACAACGACTGCGACACGCTCGTAGACGAAGGCTGCCCTCCGCCTCCCGGCATGTGTACAAGCCCCACGTTCGAGACCTGCGATGGTAAGGATAACGACTGCGATGGCTCGATCGACGAAGACTGCCCGCCTCCGAACATGTGCGGCTTCGAGATCTGTGATGGGCTCGATAACGACTGCGACATGATGATCGATGAGGGCTGCGGCATGTGCATGCCCTACGCTGAGGTCTGCGATGGCCTCGACAACGACTGCGACGGCGTAGTAGACAACTCGTGCATCGATTGTCAGGACCCGATCAGCGAGATCTGCGACAAGGTCGACAACGACTGTGACGGTATGACCGACGAAGGCTGCTCGGGTCCGATCCTACAGTAAGGTTTGCGCGCACGCCCCAGCGCGGATGGCAGACGCTCCGAGACCTTAGTCGAGCGTGAAGCAAGGTAGGCGGTTCCCTCCGGAATGCAGGCGTCCCGACCAACGTCGGGCGTCGGCGGCGTTGGCGAATTCCCCACGCCCGACCCATTTTCGTAGCCAAAGAGTGTGGGCAAAACGAGCGCAATCAACCCTAAGTTGCGCGGAGGCGATGCCCAGGGAATTCGGCAAGGTAAGAAGGAACTGGTTGAATGGCTCCGAGCTTATCGAGCGACGTTCGAGGCGTTCGGGCGGGGATGCTACGACATCATCTGGCCGTTGGGCCGTGGTACGCTGCGCGATATTTGCGGGGCGTGCGTAGCTACGTAGTTGTGGGCTTACCACGCCATCTACTAAGTTAAGATACGTCGCGATGCCTTGGGGCTCTCGCGGATGGGGGCGTGGGTGAAGGGCGTGGTGCTGCGCAATTGTGAAGTCGACGGCTCCGCTTTTCCGGGTGCGTCGAGCGCGGAAAGACGTGCAAATCTTCACTCGTCTGCATGGTCATATTCCGACCTTTCTGCGATCCTCGGCGAAGGGGTGGTCACGAACCTAAGCGCCAAAGGGGTGCTCACGAACCTCGGTACGTGGTCGCGTTTCCGCGCGCGCGGCCCGCCGGGTTCTTCAAGGTTTCAGCCCAGGCTGGTCAGGTCTAAGCCTATAAGCCTAGGTCTAAGCCTTAAGCCTTTGGGTCTAAGCTTTGGCCGCAGTCTAATCGTAGTACCCGGGCTCGAACGCAAGGACGGCCTCAACTGGCAAGTCGGGGTCTTTTCCCGCGGATGGCGCGTAGATGGCGATGCCGAGGGCCTTGGACGTCAAACCGGCATCCTCGTACTCGACGGCCTTATCAAGCAACGCCACGATTTCGCAGACCTCTCGAAAGGGACGCCGGAGAAGCCGAACGCCACGGAAACTGTGTTCCACTGGGCCAAATATTTCTATCGCTTCGACGCAATCAGACGGGCGATAGAAAACGTGTAACGCGCCTCGTTCATAAACATCTGTCGGCATGGCGGACGACGGAGACTTGAGGAACGACTTTTCTGGAGCCCCAAGTCTCCCATGAACATCGGCTCTCGTCATGCCGAATGCAATGTCCCCAACGCCATGGTGGCTAACGATTTCGTACATGGAAGGTCCTATTCCGCAGCCTGTGCTGGTGCCGATGACGGGGGAGACTTGAGCCTTTCCGCGGGAATCGTCGCAGTGTAGTCCTTCATCTCCTGGATTGCCTTGTCATATTTTCCAGGAAATCGTCGCTGAGCGTCGTCGATGTCCATCTGCTGCGCTTCATGAAACTTACCCTGATCGATAAGCTTCTTTTGCTCCGCACGCCATTGCTTGGCCTCCCGGGAGCTACCAGTGCTAGTCATTTGTTTGTGATCGGCCGGGTCCATCTGGATAGCCGGTCCTTGACCTTCTGGGAGAGGGCTAACGGCATCTGCAGGCATGTGGTTGGAGTCAAGCTTATCTCCCACGGGCTTACTGGTGTTCGCATGCTTGCCGCCCTTGTATTGCGGTGGATCCGGGGGGGCCTTTGCCGATCCCTGAGTGAAATTCTGAATCTTCTGCAATCGCTCAGCGGTCTTGCCCATCTGCCTGGCGCCGTACGCCGCCACCGCTGCGCCTCCCACCGCCACGGGGGCCGCCACTGGGGCGGCCCCTCCAAGCGACCCGATCGTGACCACAGCGCCTCCAACACCGGCTACGGTCCCGACCGTTGTTTCTACGACCGCAGTTGCGGCATGAGCCGCGGCATACGTCCTCTGAACGCTGGGTTCCGCCATGATGCTCTCAAAGCGAGCACCGTCGACTATCATAAGGGTCTCTGAAACGCGCCCGTCAGTAATCGCATCGGCGGTGCCAACCCCAACCGCAACTACGTGCTGTCCAGCGATCTTCAGAGTTGATGCAACCTGCTGCAATGAGACAGGCCATAAGCCAAGTGGATCCCGCTTCTGGAGAAGGTTGCCGGCGACGTAGTGATAGGCGTTCAGCGCCTCGCCCCCTGCACCGCCATGAATCTCCGCCGGATCGGGAGTAACCCAACGCCCAATCCGTGGCACCAAATACCGTGAACCAAAATACGTGAGCCCAACCTCCTCATCCGCCTCTTTTCCCGTAAACCCAATATGCTCAAGCGGCACCTGCCCCCCAGACACCTGGTCACTCGCCCCCAACCACTCCTCGCGCGCCCCATTCGGGTAAAACCCACCCGCCTCCACCAGCTCACCACTAACCAGATCCACAACAGCGCTCGTGCTC
The DNA here is from genome assembly GCA_046598735.1 of Polyangiales bacterium. Lineage (GTDB taxonomy): Bacteria > Myxococcota_A > Polyangia > Polyangiales > DASUME01 > DASUME01. Next base: position 4,169 of record JBKJIA010000246.1, on the reverse strand, counting down.
TGGATAAAGTTACTGATCGCAAAGGTAATACGGTGACTAGGATCCAGCGCCCTCCCCGGCCCCGCCAGCAGCTCATTCCCGTTCTTCCATACCAGTCGCGCGCCCGCGACTGAGTACTGCGACTCAGCCTCCGCACTGCGATCCCACCCCAGCCCATTCGCGCTGACAACAAGCCCACGCTCCTCGAATTCGCCCGGAAACGGCGTGACCGCCGCACGATGCGCGCTCGTTGCCGGATTATTCGCGCTCGCAGCAAAGTCGAACGTTTGCTTAACCACACGCTGATTGGCGCCGTCGTAACGATAACGCTGGCGTGCCGCGATGTTCCAAACAGGTGCCGCGGCAGTCTTATCGTAGCGTCGCCCCTCGAGCAGTCGATTGAGCTCGTCATAGCGATAGACGTAGTGCTGCTCCGCCGCGCACGCGCAACCCGCTCGTAGCGCATCGCGGCGGTCCTTCAAAATGCTTGTGGTGGGATCCTTGCAGCTAAATGTCGCCGCTTGCGCATGCTTGCACTGCGCATGCACCGTCATGCCAACCATGTTGCCCGAGACCCCGTAATCGGTCTCAAGCCAGCCACCTAGATCGATCGGCTGCGCCGGTGGTGTACCGGTCTGAACGATAAGGTTACTGGACAGATAAAGCGCGCTCGGACGAAATGCGGGCGCCGCGCTGTTCGGCGAAAGGTTCGCGCCATTTGCTATATCGCCGATGCTTCGCTCGTAGAAGACGGCAGAATCGTCTTTCCAGCGCGTCATGTTGGCGAGCCAGTCGTGGCTATATTCGAGATCCACCACGCGATTCGCGGCCTGCGTGGACACCATCGGTGCGGCCGTCGCATGCATGGGATCCACGGCATGATGGCGCGTTTCCTCGCTGCGCCAGTCTGTCGCACTGTCGAGCTTGTTCGTGGTGCGATACTCGTGGCTGACGTGCGCGACGCGGTAAAGAGCGTCGTGGTAGATGTGTTGGTCGACGGGCTTATGTCCGGCGGGCCACTCGGCAGCGTTGCGCCGATCTTCCACTAAGAAGAGGTTACTCGCGCCATCCCAGTTCAGGCGCTGATAGTTGACTGTGGTAACTGCACCTAAGGTCAGCGCTGTCCGCCCTGCCGCAGGCGTGCGCGACGTAAACATTTGAACGGGTCGACGCCGAGCATCGTAAAGCGTTCGCGATTCCGTCGCTGCGCGGCCCGTGAACGCCCCATCCCCATACCGTATGGCCGCGGGTAAGCCATCCCGGGTATAAGTCACCCGATCGATGACGGGATAAGCCGCGCTCCCGATTGCAAGCTCCGCGCGACGGGGCTCACCGCTGCGATAGTAGCTAAGGCGCCCTTCCACCGCTCCGCTGCCGGTAAACGCAGCATTCTGCGGATAGGTGGTAGATGTCACGCGCCCTGCGTGGTCATAGCGCGTGGTCATGTCGTAGCGGCCCGCGTACACCACCATCGAACCGTTCGCGGCGCCTTCGCTTTGCTGGTTGGAGCGCGGACGTCCCGTTGCGTCCAGGGCTAGCGCCGGATCCGTAGCGAGTGAGAGCGGGTCGGCAATCACTGCGATTTCTTTGCTAACTGTAGTGACTTGGCCGCGCTTATCGTAGGAGAAGCTGGAGCGCTGCCCGCGGTCCTCCACGGAGGTCAGCAATCCTTTTACGGCATTGCCCGTATGCTGCGCCCAGCCCTGATACGCATCGAAGGTGTTGCGGGTGTCCACGCGCGCTGCGGCGGTCGTCAGACCCGTGCCGACACTGCCCGCGGGCACCTCAACATCCAAGCCCAGGCGCTCGGTGGCCTGAGCCTCAGCGCACGGAACGTAAGCCTCGCCAAGTAGGCGGCCGGCCAAGTCATAGTAGAAATTTTGCCCGCAACCGCGCGGATCACGAACAGCTGCCAAGTCTCCAACCGGATTGAACAGGTAGCGCCAGGTACGGGTACTAAGGTTACTATCTGCACGATTGTCGGTATCCGGGTCTTCAGACGCGATGCGACGTCCGAGCGAATCGTAGTAGAAGCGCCGCTCGACGAAAGAGGTAAGTCCGCTCGTGCCGTTTTCAGGTCTGAGTATGTTGCTATCAGTTAGTGCGCGTACTACGCGCAGGACCGCGCCATCTGCGCGATAGTAAGAGAACAACCTATGCTGCTCGCGCTTACCTTCTAGAGTGATCTGACGGAGCTGCTGATCGATGCCGCGCCCATGGCCGTCGGTTCGTTCGGTGGTGCACGTGCCCGCGTATCGAGTGTCCCCGTTTGCACCAAACCCGTTGTCGACCTCGTCGCATACGTCCGTGCTCAGGGCGTGGTAGCTGATCGAGCTGTAAGTACCATCTTCGTTGAGGCTGAGGGTAGGTCTGCCGAAAGCGTCGTATAGAGCGCGCTTGTAAGGCACATTGGGGCGCGCCATCACGGCGGCATAGTCATCTGGGCTGCCGTCGTAGACGCTCGTCTGATAGGTCAATCGGGCTTGACCTTTTTTGCTGAAAATCTGCCGCCCACTCTTACGGAAGGGGTGCGCCGTTGCATCTTCAAAGGCCGCCGCGTCGGACTCGCCCTCCGCCAACGAAGCTCGTGGTCGGCCTAAGCCATCCACGTATGCGTGGGCGATGATCTGACTATCCGGATGGCTGTAGGAGCCGCAAGACAGGATAGTCGTGGTGGTCACCTGGCTAAGGGGCTTGCCCTCGGGATCGTTGGTAAGCTTGTAGGCAATCCGTACCGAGGGAACGCGGCTGCCTTCGCAGCCTTGTGTGGGCGGCGCGATGGTAGCAGTGAGCCTGCCCAAGCCATCGACGGTAACTTCGCTGATGCTGCCGTTGGGATCGGTGGCAGTCCGCAACATACCAAGCCCACGGTCCCAGGTTGCGCGGGTGGTGAGTACCCCGCTTGCCCCACGATGGGCTGTGGTCGCTTCCTCGAGCACCAGCTGCTGGTAGGCAGGGTCGTAGGTGACGTTGCTAAGGCGTAGGCAGCTCGCCGTGCCACCCAAGAGGTCAGCACCTCCACACGCCTGAACGGGTTGTCCCCAGGTGTCAAACTGCGTCGACGATACCTCCTGAGTGTTCGCCTGGGTGTAGGTTCCACCACCGAACTGAAAGGCTCCGACAGACGGTAAGGTGACGAAGCGCGTCGTGGCGCGCGCGTCCCCGCACGGAGTGTGACTCGTTTGCGTGCGACCTAGTGGCGTGCTGTCGGTCCCCGCACTGGTCCAACTTTCGACGGTCCGCCACATCCACCCCGTCTCGCCGCAAAGCAAGTCGGTCAAGCGTTCGGGCAGGCTTTGCTGAACGATGCGCTCATCGTTGATGACCTCAGAGTACTCGCCGCGAGCCCCGCGACCGTGGGCTGTCTGTCGGCGCAGATTGCCAACGTTATCGACCTCATCGATGGTGGTACGCAGGCGCGCGTGTCCCCAGTTTCGCACCGCAATGGCGTGGCTTGCATCGCCCGCTTGCGGCGGTGCCGAGATGACTGCGCCAAGCGTTTGACCTGCCTGTTCACGCACTACGCTATCGAGCTGGACTTTGGGCGCCGTACTTTGGGCATTTAGCGACGTATCATAGTGGTATTCGTCGCTGGCCTTCACGTACGCGTAAGATACGGCTACGCCGTTAAGGCCTGACATCAGCTTGCGCACGGCGTAGGTCGCGTGGCTCGTCTTCAGGTAGATGCCCGCGGCGTCATGTACCTCCGTGAGAAATTCGCGACCCTTCAATGCCTCGTTGGGATTGTCGGCACGCCGGTCGGCGGCGATTTCGTTGGGCCTGCGTCCCTGATGAAAAAAGGTGCGCGCATGAGACGTCGGCTCGTACTCGTCGCCGATCGCAATCGCGTCAGCTGCGCCAAAGCCTCGAAACTCCTGCTCGATGCCCTCGTAGTAGCCGTCGTGGTACTGATACTCGGTCTCACTTACGGTCTCTTCTGCTCCAAGAGCGCTCAACCGGTCAGTGGTAGCGACGCGCCGCACCACGGTACTAACGACCGGACTGCCCCCAGCGCGGTGGACGCAAGTGCCACTCTTCTCCATCACTCGCGCGTCGCAATCGGCTGTCCGCTCTCCGGGCGCAAGCGGTTCCCGTTGCCAAGTAAAACAATCGAGCTCGGCAGGATCGCACGCGCTCGACTCAGACAGATCCCGGAGGTAGTCAACGATGCTTGACGAGTAGCTCAGGGT
>JBKJIA010000232.1:0-6553 GCA_046598735.1 Polyangiales bacterium | reverse complement strand
GCTCGGGATGGTGGCCGAAGGTGTGCGCACCACGTGTATCGTGCACAAGCTTGCCCAACGCGAAGGCCTCGATATGCCGATTACCGAAGCACTTTTTCGCGTGCTCCAAGGTGAGCTAGACGTGCATGCTGCGCTCGCTTGGCTCATGCAGCTGCCCGCCCGCTCTGACATCGATGCGGACCTGGTCTCACTCCGCTGAGACGCGTATCGCGGCCCTGAATAGCCTTCGCCCAACCTCCGCACTTGACTCTGATGCTCTTGCAAAAGCTTGTGGCTGCGCGCGGCTCGCAGTACGAAGCCGGTATGGAAAGTAAGCTTCTCCAAACCAGCCTCCTCGTCGCAGCGCTCGTCACCAGCGGCTGCGGATCGAGTCCCAAGCCCGTCGCTCAAGCCCCGCGGCCCGCGCCCGTGACGACGGTCAGTGTAGAGACGGTCACGCCCCCGGTAGAGCCCACACCCGAAGAGCGCGCCAAAGCCGAAGCGGCCGCCAAGCTGACTCAGGATCGCGCCAAAATGAAGGCCGATCATGAAGCAGAGCTTGCACGCTGGACGCCTGCGATGCGGGCCGACGCACAGGCGCTCGTCAACAAGAAGAGCAAATATGGTAAGGCCGCGATTCGCGCTGCCGTGACTAACAAAAACCGTAAGCCCGCGAATGTCGCCCGCGACAGTCAGCGTCATCCTGCGGAGACGCTCGAATTCTTCGGCCTTGCGCCCACGATGACCGTGCTCGAATACGGGCCGGGCGAAGGTTGGTACACAGAGATCTTGGCACCCGTGCTCGCGAGCCAAGGCAAGCTCATCGCCACCAACACGGACCCCAATGGCCCTGCGGAACAGCGCAGCACTTTTTATGGTGAGCGTTTCAAGCTGTTCCTGGAAACGTCGCCTGAGCTCTACGGTAAGGTCGAGACTGTTACCGTCGACAATAAGGCGCCCAAGCTTGCGCTCGATGGCACCGTCGATCTCGTGCTGGTCGCTCGTGCCCTGCACGGTATGGTCAACGCCGGCCAGCTTGAGACGTGGCTGGCCGAGTTTCACAAGTCACTCAAGCCAAGCGGCGTGCTGGCCGTCGAGCAACACCGTGCAAAGGTCGATGCGGATCCACTCGCCAGCGCCAAGCAGGGTTATTTGCCTGAGAAATGGCTGATCGAGCAGATCGAAGCTGCGGGCTTCAAGCTCGCAGGCAAGTCGGAGATCAATGCCAATCCCAAAGATACGAAAGATTACTCCGTAGGCGTTTGGGCGTTGCCACCGAGTCTTCAGCTGGGCGACCAGGACCGCGAGAAATACACGGCGATAGGCGAAAGCGACCGTATGACGCTCAAGTTCATCAAGGTCGCAAAAAAGGCCGCGCAGGCGCCAGCCGCAGCCGCGCCTGCAGCTGCCGCTGCCGCACCCGCCGCGACGAAGTAAGCTCGCGGGGTGATGTCAGACGTACCTACTATTTTCGCCATCGATTTCGGCACCAGTAACTCGCTGCTCGCAGCGGCCAACGCTAGCCGCGTATTCGATCCAGCACCCATTGATCCTGACGCCAGTGATCCGACGGTGCTGCGCAGCGCGCTCTACTTTGCGAGCCTCGAAGAGTCGGCTTTCGGCGTGGCCGCGATCAAAGCGCTCGTGGCCAATGGCTTTCGTGGCCGGTTGATTCGCTCGATCAAGCGTCACTTACCGTCGCGCTCGTTTACGTCGACGCGCATCGGTTACCAGGTGGTGTCGATCGAGCAGCTGATAGGCGCTTTACTGCGCGTCATGCGCGAGCGTGCTTGCGAGCATTTCGCCGCCAACGTGACGCGCGCGGTGCTCGGCAGGCCCGCGCGCTTTTCAAATGATCCCGAAGAAGACGCACTCGCGGAGCAACGCCTGGCACGTGCCGCACAACTCGCAGGTTTTACCGAGGTAAGCTTCTGCCCTGAGCCGGTGGCGGCAGCCTACGATTTTGCCGCAGATCTAAGCGAATCCAAGCTGGTCTTGGTCGCCGATTTGGGTGGTGGTACCTCGGATTTCACGCTCGTGCGCATGAATGCGCAAGGTTTCACACCCTCAGACGTGCTCGCTGTCAGCGGTGTGGCGGTGGCGGGTGATGCGATCGATGGCGGGCTCGTTCGTAAGGCCGTGGCCCCAGAGCTTGGCGGTCGTACCCAGTATCGGGTGCCATTCGGCTCGAACATCATGCCGATGCCCGCCGATCTCATCGAGCTCTTGTGCTCGCCCGCCGACCTTACTCTTGTGGATCGCACCAGCGTGCTGCGCCGAATCACCGATATCCGCAGCGGGGCGGTCGATGCACAAGACAAGCGTAAGCTCGACAAGTTCTTTACCATCGTCGACGACGGCGTGGGTTTTGAGCTCTACGAAGCGGTGGAGACCGCCAAGCGACGCCTGTCCGATCAAGAGGCAACCGTGCTCTCGCTCGACTACCCGAGCGCCGAGCTCGAGATTGCCGTCACCCGCCGTGAGCTGGAACAGGGTGCAGATCCGCCCCTGCAACGCATCTTACGGTCGCTCGATGAAACGCTGCTGGCGGGCGGAGTGTCCCACGCCGAGGTCGAGATCGTATGCTTGACCGGCGGCACCTCGCGCATGCCGATGGTGGAACGCGAGCTGCGCGCCAGGCTGCCGAATGCAGCCATCCGTCGCCTGCAGAGCTTTCACTCCGTCGTGCACGGGCTCGCCCGGCACGCGCAACAGCTCGCGCGTACCCAAGAGTCCTGAGTGTTTAGGCGTTGACGGTCGGCGTATCGTCCAACCCTTCAGGCGGGCTCACGACTTTCACGCCCTTACTCTTGACTGCAACCGAGAGCTCGCGCAGGCATTCGCCCCATGCGTCGGTCACCTGCCTGAACGCAGCGAAGGTGACCGCCAACGGAACGCGTACGCCGAGTAGGGTGGGGTCAGGCCGGTCGATGACCGCATCGGATATCACGTCAGAAGTCGCCGCCTCCGCGGCTTCTGATTGGGGTTTCGTCACGATCGCCGTCGATTTCTTGGCCATGAGCTCTCCTTGAAGCGCTGTGTGTAGATGCGTGTTCGGGGCACACTAGGAGCCGTTTAGGATCCCGCCGCGCGCCCTGACGCCATCCTAGTTGATCTTGTATTTCCATAGGGAAAACAAGCCGTAACTTCGCAGCGCGGCACTGGGGCGGTGCGCGTATCCTCGGATGGTGCCAGCAGGGCCGATCATCCTCGAGCGAGAAAACACGACTCTGACGGTCACCTTCTCATATGCTACCCATTCCCATGACGGATCCGACTGTTTGGCGCGTGTGCAGCATTTGTCGCAAGAGCATCGGCTACGGCCAAACCTATTACGCCTGTGGCGTCTCCACCTGCAATCGAACGCGCACGGCGTTGTACTTCTGCTCGATGGGTTGCTGGGAGACGCACTTGCCCACGGCGCGCCATCGGGATGCGTGGGCAGAGGAAAAGGTTGCTCCCAAACGCGGGTCCTGAAGGGAATTCCACCCCATTTGCCGCCAACCGCTACTGGCTTCCAGGCCGGGTCTGCGATAGCGTGCGCGCCATGGACCTGACGTTTTCTGCTGAAGAAGAGGCCTTTCGCGCGGAGGTTCGCGCATTCATCGCGAGCGACATGCCGGCGGATCTGGCGAGAAAATCCGAGCGCGGCGAGTACTTCGAACATGGCGAAGTCATGCGCTGGCACAAAATCTTGAACGGCAAAGGCTGGGCTGCGCCCCATTGGCCCAAGGCTTTCGGAGGCTCGGAGTTAGACGCCACGCGTCGCTTCATCCTGTCGGAAGAGCTGGCGCTTGCCGGGGCGCCGGGCCTGAGCCCGTTTGGCCTGATGATGGTGGGACCGCTGATCATGCGCTTCGGTACGCCTGCCCAGCAGAAGCAGCACTTGCCTGGCATCTTGAGCGGCGACGTCGCCTGGTGTCAGGGCTACTCGGAGCCCAATGCCGGTAGCGACCTGGCATCACTGCGTACGTCCGCGGTCGACATGGGCGATCACTTCATAGTCAACGGCCAGAAGACCTGGACGACTCATGGTCAGTATGCCGATTGGATCTTCTGTCTCGTGCGCACCGACGGGACCGGCAAGAAGCAGCACGGCATCAGTTTCTTACTGATCGACATGAAGGCGCCCGGTGTGGAGGCCAAGCCGATGCTTACGCTCGGTGGCACGCCCGCTTTCTGCGAGACGTTCTTCGAGAACGCGAAAGTATCCAAAGATAACCTGCTCGGACCACTGCACGGTGGCTGGACTCTCGCCAAGGCGTTGCTTGGTCATGAGCGCACGTTGATTGGCTCGATAGCGCCTGTGTTACGCGGCATTCAGCGCTTGAAGCTTATCGCTAAGGACACCCTGCGCGGTGGTAAGTCGTTGCTCGAAGATCCGATCGTGGCAGGTAAGATCGCGCGGCTCGAGATGCGCTCGCGGGCGCATCAGATGGCGAACTTCCGTGCCATTGCCGATCAGGCGGCGGGTAAGCATCCGGGCTCGGAAACATCGATCCTCAAGATCGTGGCGACCACACTCCAACAAGAAGTCGATGAGCTCACCATGGATGTGATGGGCCATAACGCGCTCACCTGGCAGAGCAATCCCGAGGGCGCTGTGCCCCCGCTCGAAGCGTGGGTAGGTTCCGGCTTTTGCTACGACCGTGCAGTCACCATTTACGGCGGCTCCAACGAAATCCAACGCAACATTATCGCCAAGCAGATTCTCGGTCTTCCGAGCTGAGTAGGAGCACGCCATGGATTTCGACCTGACACAGGATCAACAGCTCCTTGCCAAAACAGCGGGAGATTTCGTCAATCGGGCAAGCCCCATCGCACGCGCGCGCAAGCTGCGTGACGACGCGTTGGGCTGGGAAAAGAAGACCTGGCAAGACATGGCCGAGCTCGGTTGGCTTGGCGTCCCGTTCGCAGAGGACGTGGGCGGCTTCGGTGGAAGCTTTGTCGACGTCGCGCTCATTCTCGAACAGGTAGGTAAGAACTTAGTGCCCGAGCCTTACGTTCCCTCGCTACTGGCCGGCTTGGCGATTGCGAAGGCGGGCACCAAGGAGCAAGCCGGTCGCTTCCTTACGCCGATGATTGAAGGGCACTTCTCGCTGGCTTTGGCCTATGCAGAGCGCGGCTCACGCTTCGATACCGAGGCACCGCATACCATCGCAACGCGCGAGGGGGCGGGCTTCAAGCTCCATGGCGAAAAGGTATGGGTACTCAACGGGCATGCCGCCAAGCATGTGGTCGTGACGGCCATGCTCGAAGGTAAGCCTGCCCTGTTCGTGGTGGATCACGGCACCAAGGGCTTGATGTGTGAGGCTCTGTATACCTTTGATGGTCGCCGCGCCGCGCATCTCAAGCTCGAAGGCGTACATCTCGAAGCGGATCGTCTGCTGGCAGGCGCGCCCGCGCTCGAGCTGATTGAGCAGCTGATGGACTACGGTGCGGCCGCTGCGGTAGCAGAGGGCGTAGGCGTTGCGCAGCGCGTGCTCGACATGACGGTTGAGTACATGAACACGCGCGAACAGTTCGATGTAAAGATCGGCACCTTCCAAGCGCTGCAACATCGCGCGGTCGACATGTTCATCGAGATGCAGCTCTTGCGCTCGATAGCTTACGAGTCGAACGTCAAAGTCGACGAGAAGGACGCAAAAGAGCGCAAGCGCGCGATCAGTGCGGCCAAGGTACAGCTCTCGGTTGGCGGCAAATACATCACGCGTCAATCGGTGCAGCTGCACGGCGGCGTGGGTTGCACGGACGAGCACGACGTGGGCCTGTACTTCAAGCGCATGCAAGTACTCAACACGTTGTTTGGCGACGAAGACTTTCACGTGGCGCGTTTTGCGCAGCTCTGAGGTGCTGGCGCGGGGCATTCCTAACTAGTCAGGAGACTTGACTTATGAAACGGACGCTCTCGCTGTGTTTGGTCTTGCTTGGTTTGGCCCACGGCTGCGCACGCGACACCGATGCTTCGGGTGAGGGTCCCGCATTGGGGATGCAAAACGACGACGCGGGAGCGCGCAACGACGCGGGCGGGGGCAGCGGCATGGGCGGCACGGGCGGCCCGGGCGGTACCAGCAACGGCGGCGCGTCGAGTTCCTCGGCCGGCGGTTCCGCAAGCAACGGCGGCGAGGCAGCAACTAGCGGCGGCAGTGCGGCAACCGATGCTGGTGCCGCTGCCGGCGCCACCTCCGGCATTCCCGGGCTGCCAAGCGGCAACCCTGGCGGCAGCACCAGCGGCTTTCCGGGTTCCGGGAGTGATGCTGGCTTCGATCCCTGCAACATCCCGGGCCTGACCGTGCCAGGCGGCGGCCTACCTGGCATTCCGGGCGTGCCTGAAGGGGGAATCAAGATTCCTGGCTGTCCGTAGTTCTTAGGCACGCGTGCCGCCCTTGACGAGCGCGCGAGTTCGGCGCATTTCTAGGGGGCAAGCCGTCGGCAGTATCCGACGTGCCTCGAACAAGCCGTGGGACGGCAGTATCCGCCCCGCACATGGAGACTACAATATGACGAATGTGAAACACCCGGACGGGTCCGTCCGCGAGCTGGCCGAAGGCGCGAGCGCCGCGGATTTAGCCAT
>JBKJIA010000192.1:0-9519 GCA_046598735.1 Polyangiales bacterium | reverse complement strand
TCGATCGACAAATCGTCCCGCGCGGGCGCACCAGGCTTGGGCTGCGCAGCGGAGTCTTCACGACGTTTGCGCCGGTCCACTCGCGCCTTGCCGCCAGCGGGCGCTACCACGGCGGGTTTGCCTGCTGGCTCGACCTGGGCTTCAGCGGGCTGGGCGTTTGAGACCTTACTATCTGCGACTGGATCTGCACTCGTCTTCGTGTCAGCAGTCTCGCCATCATGGACGGGGTTTTCGGGCAGCAGACGCATTTCTACGGGCTTACGCTGGGCGTTCGGGTTGCGATCCGCAGCTTCGGGCTTGGTCTGTTCACGCGCGGCGAGAAACACGAACAACCCTGCCACGAGTGCAAGCAAGGCAAACAGCGCCATCGCGGCCATCGGCCAAAGGGCTCGCGTCGAGCGCTTGCTGGGCGGCTCGGTTTCGACCGCCATCACTGGCGGCGGCTCCGCCGCACGAGGGACAGCTCGCGCCGCCAGCGTGGGGCCAAGCTCAGAAACGACCTCCCGCACCGCTGTCTCGAGCGGCAACGGCGGGTACGACGCTGAGGGAGGAGGACTGCTCCGCAAGCTTGGTACGAGCGCGAGCGGCGTGGGCGCTCTAGGCACAGCGCCCGTGCTCGCGGTCAGCTTTTCTTCGGTCAACCACTTTGACCAATCCGGAAGACCCGTGGGATCGGGCGCTGTAGGAAGCGTAATGTCGTCGCGTAGGCCCGCGGCCAACAGGGCGCGCGCGAACATGCGCATGTCGAGGTAGCGCGACGTGGTTTCATATTGAAGCGCGCGATCGACGGCCCATCCCAGCGCGCGGGGTACATCCGACACCAGCGATTCCACGCGTGGTGCGCGCTCGTTCACGATGCGCATCAACGTGCCGATCACCGCTTCGTGCTCGAACGGAAGACGCCCGGTCAAACAACGAAACCAGATAACTCCCATGCCCCACACATCGGAGGCAGCCAGCAACTCCCGATCACCGCGCGCTTGCTCTGGAGACATGTACGAGGGCGTGCCCACCACCGAGCCACTGCGCGTGAGCGTGGGCTGCGACTGCACCTTGGCCACGCCAAAATCGAGCAGCTTGGGCACCGTGCGACCGCCGCCGGTTTGAGCGATGAAAATGTTCGCGGGCTTGAGGTCGCGATGAAGAATGCCGCGGTCGTGTGCCAGCGCCAGCGCACCCATGATCGGCAAGAGCCAAGCGAGCAACTGCTCGGGGCTCAAGCGCGGCTGGTCCTGGAGCACGCTCGCCAGCGACTTGCCTTCGAGCAGCTCAAGGGCAAGGAAAGCCACCCCGTCCTCGTCCTCGTCCATGTCGAGAACGTCGACCACATTGGGATGCTTGAGCTCGACCGCCGCCCGCGCCTCCAGCTCGAAGCGACCGTTGTCATCGCGGTCGAGCAAGAACTTGAGAGCGACCTGACGACCCGTCCGGATGTGCGTGGCCCGATACAGAACGCCCATGCCGCCCGAAGAGATCACCGCGTCGAGCCGGTAGCGGCGCAACACAAGGCTCCCTACATACTTCTCTGGCTTCATCACGGCTCGAAAAGGCCCTATCGCTGGACCACGGTAGCATCCTCGTGGGTCAGCCAGCGCCACACACCGCCGCGGATGCCCGAACTGGCCTTGCCGCGCCCCTTCGACGGTGAGGTAGTTCACTCGTGCCGCGACGCGATCCGTCCAAGACCTACCTGCCGCCGGCCGAACGCGCTTCTTGAATGAAAGCCTCGACCAGACTGCGATTTTTGACGCCCGGTGAGGACTCGACGCCGCTGGCCGTATCGACGCAATAAGGTGCGACGACCCGCACGGCTTCGGCCACGTTCTCCGCAGTCAGCCCGCCCGCAAGCGTAAGCTTTCGTTCCGCGCCGACGGCCTTGGCCAGCTGCCAATCAAAGGTTGCGCCCGTGCCGCCGGGCAGCCCAGCCAGGTACGCATCGAGCAGGATGTGCTCGCCCGGAAAGCTTCGTGCGACCTCGACAATCGAGCCGTCGCGCACGCGCAAGGCTTTGTAAGCATGGGGTAGGAAGTGTTCGACCAAGGCAGGTGGCTCTTCGCCATGTAGCTGCAAGCAGGCCAAGCCCACCGCTGCCTTGATGCGCGCAAGCTCGCTCTGACTAGCGTTCACGAACACACCCACGAGTAAGGCTCGCTCACCCACTGCCGCGGCGATGGCGCGCGCCGTCGTTTCGTCGCACGCGCGCACGGAGCCCGACCAGAAGTTGAGGCCGATCGCATCGGCGCCCGCTTCGACGCACATCTCCGCGTCAGCCACCGAGGTGATGCCGCAGATTTTGACGCGCACACGGGCCATTCAGGCGAGCTTAGCAGGCAGCGACCAGTGAGCGGGGTGAAGGCTCCGTTGCGATGTGCTTAACCGTTGAAGCATCCGGCCCGAGAAAGCGGCTCGGATCGAAATTGTTGGGGTGCGGAAAGAGGGCCGAGTTGAGGTGGTCACCCGCGACGACGACGAGGCTCTCATCCCCTTTGCGAATCGAGTAGCCGCCAAACTCGAAGTCCCGATCGGCGAAACGGAGTACCGCCGCACCCGGTGGGTTCAGCCGCACGGTCTCGAGGAACGCTGCCCGGAGATATTTCTGCCTGAGCGGGGCGACCGGGCAGGACGACTCGCGGGCAAGCTCTTCAAACTCTTGCCTGACCTGAGCAAGGTCATCCGGGTGGGTAAGGAGCTGGTAGTTAGTGCAGCCCATCTAGCGCATGCAAAACACTCAGATGTGGGGCTACCTGGGGACGGTTCGTGAAAGTTGACAAGCTGGAATGGTCAATTAGGTGAACCACTTTCGGCGCGCTCAATCAACCAGTGCGTGCACTTGGCAAGTTTCACGAACCGTCCCCAGCCGTCACGAGGTGTGCGGCGGACTTGGGCATCGAGGTGGTCGCCGAGGGAGTCGAGACGATGGCGGAGTATCGCTGATTGAGTCGCGCGGGTATTCACTTGTTGCAAGGTTACCTTTTCGCGCGACCGGCCTTCGAATGCTTACCAGGGATCTCCTTCACAGACTGGTAAGCACCCGCTGGAGCTCCATTAGGTTGCGGTCGCAACGTCGGCGGCCATGCACCAACGTCGCGCGCTGGTTGTCCTAGCGCCGCACTCACCGATCGAGGCAAAATCGGTCGATGTCACGTCTCCTCGCGGTGTGTGTGGTTTGCTGGCTCGGCTGCAATGCCCATGAAAACGACACCGCCGCCCGCGGCAAAGACGCAGCGGCGGACAGCGCCAGCGGAGCGAGCTGCACGGCCTTCGACCTGCCCGCGCCTGCGCCGAGCGGCGTGGCACGCTGCGACGCACCTTTGCCGACCGTGCCCCGCGCCATCGTCACCGAAAACTTGGAAGGTGGCGTCGTCGTCCACCGAAACCTTACCTACGCAAAGCGCGGTGGGGTTGCACTGGAAGGTGACCTCTACCTCCCCACGGGCCGCTCGGGCCTGCTCGTCGTGGTGCACGGTGGTGGTTGGCTCGATTGCGACAATCGCCGCGACACCATGGGCCCGTATGCGGAGGCCATCGCGCGTCTGCTTGGCGTAGCCACCCTCAACATCGAATACCGGCTGACCCAGGAGGGTGGCGGCTACCCTGCCAACGTTCAGGACGTCATTTGCGCCATCCAGTGGGCCCACGCCCATGTTCAGGACTACAAGCTCGATGACCGAGTGGGGATCGTCGGCACATCGGCGGGTGGTCACTTGGCTTTGATGGCCGGGCTCGTGGGGACGCGCGCCGATCTTGATCCCGGCTGTGGAGGCGACGCACGCCTGGACCTGGTCTTATCTTACGCCGGACCGACGGACCTCCCGGCGATCACGCACTCGACATCGACCGCCAAAGAGGCTCCTGCGCTCTATACCGGCGAACCTTGCGAGCCTGGCCTACCCGTTTGCAAGCGAGGAGAACGCGCCTGTCAGCGCTGTGCCGATGCTTCACCGCTGGTGCACGCCTGCGAGGCCGAAGCGCCGATTCTACTCATGCAGGCGCCAGATCCCTACGACAAGCTCATCCCAGAAGCGCAAGCACGCACTTTCGCCCAGGCGTTGGAAGCGAGCGGGCGCGCCTTCACGTTGCTCGTACCAACCGACGCCGAGATGCGTGCCAACGGCTGCACGCCCGAAGGAGGCTCGCACGCCTTGGACGCATGCATGCTCGGCGCGACGCAAAACATGGTCAATCCGATGCTGTGGGCTGCGCTCGGGATGCGCTGACTCCTACCTTCTTCCCCCTTTGCTCGTGCGCACTGCGTGGCAAGCGCACGGTGAACGTCGTTCCGCTCTTGCCTGACTCGACTTCGATCGTTCCTTCGTGAGCGGTCACGATCGAGTGTGCAATGTAAAGTCCTAGCCCCAGACTGCCGGACTCGCGAGACCGCGCCAGGGTGGGCTCAAGCTGCCGAAACGGACTGAAGATGTCTTGCAAGTCGCCCTTCGCAATCACCGCTCCGTGGTTGTGCACGGTCAACACGACTTGCTCGGGCTCACCGCGCACCGCGACTTTGATCGGCGTGCCATCCGATCCGTGCTGAACGGCGTTCCCGACAAGATTGGACAGCGCTTGCCCGATCCGACCGCTGTCCCACTGCCCACGCACCACACCGCTCGCCTCGTAGAGCACGGTGCAGCTCGGGTGAAAAGCGCTGACCTCGTCGACCACCTGTCTGCAGACCTTGTCCATGTCCATGTCCGCACGGACGATGGGGATGCCATCGCCCAAGCGCGTGCGCGTGAAATCCAGCAGATCGCAGATGATCTCTTGCATGCGCGTGCCGCTGCTGAGGATGCGAGACGCCGTTCTCAGGTGCGGCCAGTCGGGTCCCTCCTGACTGAGCAAGAGCGCCGTCGCCATCATGATAGCGCCGAGGGGGGTACGCAGATCGTGGCCGATGACGCCGATTAGCAAGTCCTTGGAGCGCGCGATGTCCTGCGTGAACCTCGTGAAGGATTCGGCGAGCAATTGATCGATGGCTTCATTGAAGCGCGTCACCTCTGCGATGTGTGCTTGAGTAAACGTCTCCTGCGATTCGCACCACAAGCGAAGCACGCTGGCACGCAGCGCGCGGAACTCCGCCACCATTTGTCCGGGCGTGTAGCCAGCCGCCGCGCGATCGGTGCCGTGCGAGTGCGCGGCGGTGTCGCTGTCCACACGCGGGTCGTCCGTGCCGTGCGACTTCTCGGTCTGCTCTTGAGGGCTTTGCGACGTGGCTAAATCGAGAGCGATCGCCTTCAACATACCCTCGACGTGATCGCGTCGATCCGCGAGGTTCGCGGCGGGAAAATTCGTGCGTGCGAACTCTTCCCACTCCCTGATGATCTGCTCCGATGAAGCAGTAATAAACTGGGCTAAGCTCATCGTTCCCCCAAAGCATGCTGGAGCTTACCATGTTCGCTGCAGCACAAGAACGATTGCGATCCGATCGCCGATGCGCCGCATCAGCGACCAAAACGGGGGGATAGGGGAGACGATAACCGCAGAGATTCAGGCCGTACGCCACGTCGAGTCCCGAAGGTAAGGGCTCGAGACGCACGTACGCGCGGTGACTCGTCCACTTCCCCTTCCTTCTTCCCCCTTACTCGATCTTGAGCAGCTCTTTGACCTTTTGAATCACCTGGGGCGCCTGGATAGGCTTGGTGATGTACGCGTTCGCACCCAGGGCCAAGGCGCGCGTGCGGTCTTCTTGCGAGCCTTCCGTGGTGATGATGATGATCGGCACGTCCTTGTGATTCTCATCGGTTCGGATGCGCTTCACCAACTTCAGCCCATCCATGATCGGCATGTTGATGTCTGTGATAATCAGGTCGAACTTGCCACCGGCAAGCTTGCGCAAGCCATCCACGCCGTCATCGGCCTCGGTTACTTCTACTTCACGCACTCGCTGGAGTGCGAAGACCAACAGCTGCCGCATCATCGGCGAGTCTTCGACAATCAGACATCGATACTGAGCCATGTCGCCTCACTTCAAACTCTCGCCGAGACCGGCGAGAGCGCTGAGTAGGTCAGATTCCTTTTGATATAGATGCGCTGCGAGCAGCGCCGCCGCTGCGTGCGAGCCGAGCAAGTGAAACAACTCTTGATCGACCTGCACCCACGCGTGCTTCTGCTCGAGCAGCTGCACGATCGCGATCACACCGACGGTCTGACCGTCGACCAACATAGGCAACACAGCGAGCGGTTGCTGCAGGGAGCCCGCGCCGAGCGGATCGCCCTGGCGCACGGCCGACACGCCGGTGGAGCAGACGCTGCCAATGGCGCCCTCGCCCACATGAATGGGCACGAGCTCGCTCTCGAGAATACCCTCAGATCCGACCGGGATGGCTTGCGTGCCTTGATCATTGAGCACGTACACGACGAAGCGCTCCGCACCGACCAACTGCGCGAGCAACTCTTTGACGTGTTGCAAGACGTGCGCAGGCTTGAGCGTCGAGTGCAGCTGAAAGCTGGCCACGTACAGATTTGCTAGGTCGTTCAGCTCTTGTTCGATCGCAGCATAGCGACCTTCATGGCGGCGCGAGGCCTGCTCGAGTTGGCTCGATTTCTCGAGCAAACTACGCTTTTCGAGCTCGAGGCGCTCGATGTTGCGCAAGAAGTCGCGGATGGCGTCGTCGCTCTTGACCTGCGCACGCAAGGCGGCCGAGTCTGCTTCGAGAATGTTGATGCGCCTGCGCAGCTCGTCATTTTCGAGCAGCAGCTCTTCGGTAAACTCGACCCCTTTGCGCAGGAATGTGCGCACAAAGGTCTCGCGCTCGCGGGTCACGTCCGCCATCGAGGGCGGGCGCGGGCTCGTGATGTGGCTGTCGTCTTCCATTGAGTTTGGGCTCTTTGACATGTTCACACGGGCTTGCGCCGTCACACAATCAGTTCCGCAAGGTGAGTACCAAGAGCGCCAAGCGGCATACTCTTATCGACCTCGCCCGTGCGCATCGCGGCACCAGGCATGCCGTAAATAACGGCCGTTTCGGGCGCCTCTGCGTAAACGGTGCCGCCGTGGGCTTTGATCGCTACCACGCCGCGCGCGCCATCGTCGCCCATCCCTGTGAGCACGACACCAACCACGCGCTCGCCTGCAGCCTCCGCCGCGCTCTTGAACAAGCGATCGACGGAAGGAATGAACCTGTCACCGGGCGCTGGATCCACCACGCTCGCGGCCAGACCGTTGCCAAAGGTCACGATCTCTAGGCACTTGCCGCCCGGACACAGCACGGCGCGACCGGGCGTAAGCGGCTCGAACTCGCGCGCCTCACTCACGCGCAAGCCACCGAGCTTGTGCAAGCGCTCGGCGAACGTCTTGGTGAAACGCTCAGGCATGTGCTGAGCCACCACAACCGCGGCGGTGGCATTGGGCTTGAAGTGCGAAAAAACTTCGACGAGCGCGCTTGGGCCGCCGGTCGAGGCGCCGATCACCACGAGCCTACTAACCATACTCTCGCGCTCGGGCGCCACGGGCGGTGCCACACGCTCAGGGGGCGCAGGCGCCGAAAATGGACCCGCTGTCATGGGTCGCAGCATGCGTCGTTTGGGATCGCGCCCTGCGGGCGTCAGCTGACGCACCATCGAGACTTTTTCGGCCAGCTCTTTTTCGATCGCGGACAAGTCACTCGCGATGGTGCGCGTGGGCTTGGCGATGAAATCGATGGCCCCGAGTTCGAGCGCACGGAACACGTTTTCACGAGCCGAGTTACCGCTGACGACGATCACGGGCGTGGGCTGACGCGCCATCAACAAACGCAAGAACGTGAAGCCGTCCATGCGCGGCATTTCGAGATCGAGCGTGATCAGATCGGGCGTGAGCGAAGCCGCAAGCTTCAATGCTTCATCGCCATCCGCCGCTTTGCCCACCACTTCGACTCCGTCGATGTTGGTGAGTAGATCCCCAATCGTGCGGCGATTGAAGGCCGAGTCGTCTACGACCATTACGCGCAGCTTGTCGCTCATCGAGGCTCTCCCTGGGCTCCAGGTAGTCTGCCTGGTGCCGCTGGCTTTCGGTACACGAGATCCGACGAGAGGTGCACGAGCTCAAAGGCCGTCGAAACATTGAGCAACGACTCACTGTGACCCAGGAACAAGAAGCCCTCCGGTTGCAAACGCTCGTAGAAACCCTCGATCACCTTACGGCGCGAGGCGGTGTCGAAATAGATCAGCACGTTACGGCAAAAAATGGCTTCCACCATGCCGATAACGCTGTAGCGGCCTGCATCAAGTAGGTTGAGATGGGCGAAGTTGCACATGGCGCGAATATCCGGGCGCACGGTGCGACCTTCCGAAGTCTCGACAAAGTATTCGGCGTACTGCTCGGGCATGCTGCGAAAGCTGGAAGGGCCGTAGCTTGCGCGCCTTGCCACTTGCAAAACACGACGAGAGATGTCGTTGCCGATCACGCGCACGTCCCAGCCTTCGAACATCCGTGATTCGCGGATCAAGATGGCGAGCGTGTACACCTCTTCGCCAGTGGAGCAGCCCGCACTCCAAATCGAGAGCCTGCGTTGTTTGCGGCCGCGTTCGTAGAGCAACGGTAAGACTTCGCGCTGGAATGCGCGCAGCTGGTACTCCTCGCGAAAGAGGTAGGTCTCGTTCGTGGTGAGCACGTCGACCGCGCGCTCGATCTCGCCGCGCGCATCTGGGTGATAGCGCAAATAGTGATAATACTCGGCAAAATCGGCGATATCGAGGCTCTGTAAGCGCTCCTTGAGCTTACGCTCGAGCACGAACGTCATGTCGTCAGGGAAGCGGATGCCGCAGAACTCGTTGACGAGATCGCGCAGCAACCGGAACTCCTCCGGCTTGATCTTCGGACCGCTGTCGAAGAGCAACGGCACTTACTCGCCCTCCCCTAGATCTCGCAAGACCATGTCGAGGGCTTCACGCGCGAGGTCGTCGGTCTCCACGGCGAGTTGCGTTTTGAGGGCGGGCACGGCGCGCGTGCTGCTGAGTTCACCGAGTAGCTCCGCTGCGAGCTTACGAACATCCCACGCTGCATGCGAAAGCGCGCTGATGATCGGCTCTACGCCAGCTGGATCATGACTTTCGGCCAGAGCCCGCAAGGCAGCCTTCACCACTTCGCTGTCACGATGCAGCACGGCGCTTTCCAAAATACCGGACAGCTCGCCCGGGCTCAGGTGACCGAGCGCCTCGACTGCGGCCATGGCTACGCCGACATCTTCCGAGACGAGCAGCTCGCGCAAAGGTTCGACGGCGCGCGCTGATCCGGTTCGACCAAGCGCCCGTGCGGCGGCTTGGCGCACTTGTGAAAGCTCGGATTTGAGCGCGAGCACCAGCTCCGGTTCGCCAGGTGCGTCGCCATTCTCGTCGCGAATGCGACCCAACACTTGGGCGGCCACGACTTGCACTTCCGTGTCTTCATCGGCGAGCGCGAGCGCTACGAAATCCGAGGCACGACGTCCGCCTAAACGACCGAACCCGAGCAATGCAGAACGCCGCACGCCCGGATCATCGCCAGACAGTAAGCGTTGCAGACGATCGAGGGCATGCGGGCCGCCCACTGCCGCAACCACGGGC
>JBKJIA010000080.1:0-9274 GCA_046598735.1 Polyangiales bacterium | reverse complement strand
TGTCCGCAGGCCATGCCGAAATCGTCAGGATGACGCCCGGATTGTCAGAAGCCAACCCCGTGCCGACACACCGTGTCTGACGCGCACTTAGGCATCGCGCGCGAATAACTGACCCGTTTCAGCGCCGATGCATCCCCGTCGTCAGCGCTGAAAATTCTCCAGATACGGGGAGTATCCTTGCGAATTTTCATCACTGACGACGGGGCGCCTCGACGCCGATCCGGATCAGTTATTCGCGCGCGATGCCTTAGCGATGAAGCTCGCTGAGCGGCCCCTTGAACGAGAGCGCTTCGCCGCCTGCGCCCACCGCTTCTGCGATGCCGAATACGTCATCACTTTGGCCCATCGCGCGCAGTAGACTGGTGAAGAGTCGCGTCTGGGATGGCCCGGTCTTGGGGAAGTCCTTGATCGGATTCGCAAGCTCGCGCGGATAACGCACGTACTGCCCCGTGCGGAAGAACGAGCCACCCGCCACCAGCGAAAATACGTCATGGTGCTGATGGGTGGGTGTGCCGAGCTCGGTCAGCCAGACCACGAAGGTATGGTCGAGCATACTGCCGTTACCCTCGGGCACCGCATCGAGGCTCTTGAGCAGATAGGCGAAGTGTTCGGCATACCAGACACTCAGGTCCGTCATGGCGCGTTCTGCCAGCGGCGTATAGGTCTGGCCGCAAGACGTATTACCCTCGACTGACGCATGCGCATATTCGCCGTGCACGCGCGCACTCGACGGATAACCAAACTCGGGTGCCTCGGGTACGGGCGCCACGTAGGTCACCACGCGCGTAAGATCGCAGGCCAGCGCGAGCTGAATGAGCTGCATGAACTGGCGGACGGTGTGCTCGCCGCTGTCGAGCTTGAAGTCGCAGGCCGCGGCCACGGACGCACCTGCGCCAAGGCTGTGCTGGAGGTCGCGGACCAAGTCACGATGCTCAGACAGCTTACGCTTGCCCTCTGCGCCGAGCTTGGGGGCGAGCGCCGCGTACTCGTCCGCCACGCTGTCGAGCACCGAGCCGCGCAAGACACGCAGCAGCTCTTCGCGCGTCGGTTCCGCCTGTGCGGGGGGAACATAGTATCCCATCAGGTCGGCAAAGGCGGTGCTCGGGTCCGCCACGGTGGGGGTCGCTTGGCCCGGGCCTAAGAATGAAAACGGCGCCGCCGTGGCATTGGGAACATAGCTCGTGCCATACACGCGCGAACCGAAGCGTCCGACGCCCGCAGTGCGCAGCGCAAGCTCCTGGTCGAAGGAACGACCGCCACCCGTGCAGGGCACGCCGCTGCTTTGCTGAGCGCGCACGCCGGTGAGTAAGCCTGCCACGGCCACCGAATGGTTGTTGAGGTCGCCCGTCTTCTCGGCCTTGATTTTGGCGATGTCCGAAAGCACCGTGCTGTGCGACAGACCTTCGATCACAAGCAACTTGTCGCGAAACGCGTGCAGCGGCCGCAGTGCTTCACTGAGCTCATCACGCGCCAGAGCCCCGAAGGAACGCGTGACGATGCGATCGCTGGCTGCGCCCGCAATGGACATGTTCCACGACTTGGGCACATGACCATGGGGCTGAATGAAAAACACCACGCGTTGAGGTGGTGCGGACGCCTGCGCAAAGCCGCGACCCTGCCGGCCTAGCGTGCTTGCTAGCGCACCGAGGCCAACGGCTTTGAGCAAGGTGCGCCGGTTCAACTTCATGTTCCGTCCCCTCGGCGCATGCGAAAGGCGGGCGCCGTCACGATCTCCAGCAACAAACCCTGAATGTCGCCTTCGCTCGCCAGGAATTGCTTACTGAGTGCGTCGACCCAGGCTTGTTCTTCGCCGCTCGCTGCGCGGCCGAGTGCATAACGAACCCATTGCTGACTTGCGCATTGATGCACCTGCGCGCTGTGGCTGAGAGCTTCGGAGAGCGCGATCGCACCATCGTATGCACCATCCACATCGGTACCCACAATCGCGCCGCGCGCATCGATGGGTAAACCATGGTCCAGATCCACATAGCCGCCCGCCGCTGAGTAATGTTCGAAGCCGAAACCAAACCCGTTCAGTCCCACGTGGCAACCACGACATGCTTGGGGACGGGTGCGTGCTTCGTAAAGCATGCGGTTGGTTTGCGGCCCCTCGGTAGTGTTGGCGGGTGGTGTAAGGTCTGCATCCGCGGGCGGCGACACCGGCAACTTACATAACATGCGCAGTTGCAGGGCATTGCCGCGAATAGGCGGCGAGGTCGCGCCGCGATGGGAATGACCGGCTAGGAACGATGCGCGCGTGAGCAGGCCGGCACGCTGCGACTCGGGCAGGCTAACCTCCGTCCATGCGTCTTCTTCCAGCGCAGGCAGGCCGTAAAGCTCAGCCATCTGAGTGTCGACCCAGGCCCGCCGGCTCAACAGCAGATCACGCAGCGTACCCTCGTCACTCACCACATGTTCGACGAACAGTCGCGATTCCATACTCGCAGAAGCTTGGCGCTCAAGCGACCAAGCCGGGTCGACGTCGCTGGTACGTATCTGATGTTCTTCATCGAGGATGCGATCGAGACCTAACCATTGGCGATGAAAGTTCCAATAGGTGCGACGTGCCCGTGGATCCTTCAACATGCGCTCCGCTTGCGCGCGAATCTGTTCGCCCGTGTGCAGCGCGTCGTGCGCGGCGGCGGCCAGCAGAATTTCGTCCGGTATGCTCTGCCAGAGCGAAAACGAGAGCCGACTCGCCATCGCATAGGCTTCGACGGGCACAGCACCTTTTATATCCGTGTGCGCAAGGTAAGGTTCGGGACGATAAAGAAACTGCGGCGCCTGCAACATCGCGCTCAACGACAGCCGCACGGCCGCTTCGAAGTCGAGTGCGGTGCGAAAGCGAGCAAAGCGCGCGGCAAAGCGCTCGCGCTCGTCGTCCGCGAGCGGCCTGCGAAAGATGCGTTGGCCCACGCTGTTGATGAACTGTGTCGCGCACGCGTCGGCCGCATAGTCACCCTGAATGTCGCAGCCCACCAGTGTGCTCACCGCCTGTGCATCCTTGGTCGCACCTTGTGCGTACAGGTTCGCGATGGTCTCAAAGCGCGCGACACGCAGGTCGGATGGCTTCTGCGCTTCGACGGCGTTGTCGAAGCCCGAGACCGCACCATCACTCGGCAAGTCGGGCAAGCTGTGGGATTGCTCTGGAAACAGGTCGCTCAGCGCGTTCAGATACTCGCTGTTGCTCAAGCGCCGCAGGGGCGAAGGCCCAACCAATAAGGGCGCCGGGCCTGCCTCGATCGGCCCGGAGGGCGCACCCGTCTCACACGCCGTCCATAGACACGCGACGCACCACAGCCATGGCGTTAAGAGCGCTCGTAAAGACGCGAACAATTCCCAAAAGCCTTTGCAACTTGAGCGCGGGGAAACGCTCACTCACGCAAAGATAGCAGCGCTCGCGCAGCGCCATTTCGGAAAGAATGCGCGATCGGGGTGAAGCACGTTGGTAATGCGCAGAGCGCACATGCGAGCACAATGTTTCGAGTAAGTGACCTCACGTCGCGTCTATCAGAGGCGTAGCTCATCGAGCGGATTTTCGACCGGGTCGAGCACGCTCACATCATCCACCTTAGGGCTGTTCATCTTGGAGCTTACCGGCCAACTCACCATGCTCTCGGGAGGCAGCGGACGCAGCAGTCGCTTCAGGTCGTGTGCAGGGCATGGTTCTTCACCGAGCCATTTTGAGTACTCCCAGGGCTCCAGGATCACTGGCATCCGATCGTGCACCTGAGCCACGAGCGCGTTCGCAGCGGTGGTGATCAGGGCACACGAGCGAATCCACTCGCCCGTTGCTGGATCTTGCCAGTTTTCCCAAACGCCGGCGATCGCCAGCGGCGCGAAGTCCGCGCGCGCGAAAGCGAACGGATGTTTGGATTTGCCGCGGGTCAGCCACTCGTAAAAGCCGTCCGCGGCGACAATGCAGCGACGTTTTGCGAAGGCCGTGCGAAAGCTTGCCAAGGTGTCCACAGTTTCTGCGCGGGCGTTGCTGAGCTTGAACGCGATCTTACGGTCTGTAGCGAAGTGCGGAATGAGCCCCCAGGAGAGTGGTTCGAGTGTGCGCTCGCCAGTCTTACCATTGAAGCGCGCCGCCAGAATCAATTGCCCAGGCGGTATGTTGTAGCCGGGCTTCAAATCCTCGCCGAAGGGCGAGGCACGGAAAGCTGCCGCTAGCTCGTCTCTGGGTCGTCGTCTGAAAAACCGGCCACACATCGCTTGATTGTAGCCGACCAGTGGCCCGCCGCGCATCAGGGGACGGCCGGGCCTGCCGACGGCAGTTGAGGCCGCATTTCGCACACTAGTGCTGGCGCATCGCGCACTCAGACGACGACCACCAAGTCGCTTGGTTCAAGAACACTAAGGTGGCATCCGCAAGGCACTCGCATGACTTAAGCGAGAAGGTAACCGCCTGGATTCCTTCCACTCATCACCCTGTGCGTCACGGAAAGGAAAGACTCCTGTGACGATCATTCGACGAAGCTTATTGTAGTGCGGTTGCACACGCGCAGCGCCCCGAAGGCATGCTTGAAAGTCTAATCGCGCGTGTTATCGGCGCGCGTATCTCCCACTTAGGATACGAGTAAAATGATGAAGACGATGAGCCTTACCCTGGCTTGTGCACTGCTATGCGCAGCGGGTTGTAGCAAAGAGAATGGTGGACCCGCGGGTCCCGCCAAGACGGACGACGGGCGCGACAGCGGCACGAACGAGCAGCGCGACAGCGGCTTGAGCACCGATCAGGACCCGGTCACGGTGGTCTACGAGCAACCTGCGCCGTGGACGGAGATGACCACTGCGCAACGTTTCGAGTTCATGAAGCAGGTGGTGCTGCCTGAGATGACGCTTGTATTTCAGAAGGCAGATCCCACAGCTAAGGTTTCGTGCGGCACTTGCCACGGCGAGAAGCCGAGCGACGTCGCCTTCAAGATGCCCAATGGCCTTACCCCGCTCAACGTTGCAGACTTTCCACTCGACAAGAGCTCGGACGAGAAAATCGCAGCGACCGCCGCGTTCATGTCGGCCGAGGTCGTCCCCAGGATGGCTGCCCTGCTGGAAGTCGAGGTTCGCAGCCGAGAGAATCCGGCGGGCTTCGGCTGCTTCAGTTGCCACGCACGCGCTGAGTAGCGCGGGCCGGCAGTGGTTGCGGAGTGGCTGCGGGAAATAGTAAGGCCCCGTATGGGCCCCTACGCAAAGCGCTGCGCACTGTAAACCCCACAAGCAAGAAACGCCGCAACCCTTTCGGATTGCGGCGTTCTTACTTATCGAGTGTTGCGCGGTGGACGGGACTCGAACCCCTAACAGTAAGATCACCTAAGTAGCTGCTTGCACTCGGTTTTGTTGTGATTGCGGCTGGTTACGTTCGAGTCCCGCTGTTACCCGCGTACCCCCTACTCCCCTCGGTTGCCGCCCGTTCGACGGGTTTGGGCACCGGTTTGGCCACCAGGCAGGCCTATGGGAGCAAGCGGCTGTCAGGCCCGAAAGTGCTTGCCGGCTCGCCGAAATAGAACCAGCAATCCTCCCCGGTGGCACCAGGGTCTAGCGCAAAGCGAACACGCTCAAGAAGACCGCCGTACCCGACAACCACAGGCCCGGGCCATTGGTCGGCAACGAATACTGTTGCCTCAACGCTCAACTCTGCGCCCTCGTCTGCGACGAGGGTCACCGGCAGACGACGAAGCACGCCTTCAAGGATGCCGTGGCGGGTCGACATCCTGATCGGCTGGCCTCCCTCCGCAAAATCTCCTTCGAGCGCCTTTGCGAGGTCAGAGCCTACGACGCTCCACTGCGCGCCCGTGTCGAGCAACGCGTACTCTTCGACAGACAGCGAGCCGAGACGACATCGCACGGCCACAACGAGCTTGCCAGCTTCGTGCGGATGCGAGGGGGAGAACTGAGCGGCACCGACCGCCCACCCGTCGTCCTCCCTCACGTCAGGGCCGCCCGCCCATGCGGACCACAAGCACGCCCGAGGACGACCCAAGTGCCTTAATACGGGCTTCAAGCGCCGAGCGGTCGATGTCGGAAGCCATGACCGAGCCACCCACCAGGGCTACCCATTGGCCCGAATAGCTTGCGTCCTCCCGATGTTCGCGAATCCAGCGTGCATTCGCTCGGAAGGCCTCTGCGGCCCCGCCGCGGGCTACCTTCGCGCCTTTCCGCGCAACAGGAGGGCTGAGCAGCGCGGCCCACTCGGAGCCCTGACGAACCGCACCCCGGGCCTCAGCTACCCTGCCTGTCTGAACAAGCTCCCGCACGCTGTACCGCTCGAGATCGCGTTCAGTGATCCGATCCTCGGCCACCCAGGCGGCCACTCTACGGGCTGACGCCGAGTAGACCGAAGCCGTCGACTCCAAGGCCTCCAGGTGCCGCACGTCGCCGGTCGAGGGCGTGATGGCCAACCCAAGGACCACCCATACGGCGCGCCTCTCGACCGCGTGAGGCCAGACGAAGTCTTGGGTCGAGATGGCGGCGTGGCGCGGCGTAGCGACCTTGTGAATGAGGCCCTGGTCGGTGGGCAAACAATCGTGTGCCTCGCTCGTCATACGCTCACCGGCTGCAGAAAACTGCGAGTTTGGTCGCTCACGCTTTGCTCGAAAATCTCATTGATGCGCGAGTGCAGCTCGTCGAGTCTCCGCCCGATTTCTTGTTCGGATCCCTCAGGGGCTAACACAACCAGCTCGGTATCCAGCATCAACGCAGCCATCGGGGATGAATCGAGCGCCACCGTGATGGATTCCATGGTCGCCCCTGTTCGTTTTGAGACACGGGAAAACGCTCCCAGGCCAGCATCACGCAGGAAGCCCGGCACGAAATCGGACCCGGCGACAAGCCAATCGCCGAGAATTACAGGTCCGGGCGGAAGCTGAATCTGGTCGATGTAGCGCAGGGCCATTCGAGCAATGTCGCTCCGCGGCGCAGCCTTACGGTACGCGGCAAGGGTCCGGAGGATGAACGGTTTGAACTCATCCCAGTGCGGATATGGCTTCAAGACATTGGCTGCGACCGAATGGGCCCCGACTTGCGCAAGCCGCGTGCGTCCCTCGTTGAAGAACCTCATGCGTTGTTGATGCTCGGCCTTGGGGAACACCTCTCCGCCGCTCGCCATTAGCCCCAAACTCACCACCTCCCCCGCCTCCCGGTGAGGGAACTCGCCTTCGCCGAAAGCGTGCAAGAAGCCGCCGAACACGGTCGGATCCCACGCTGGTGTAGTGGGCTCGAAGCTGAACTCGCAGAGCGCCTCGATAATCGAGTCTTGCTGGTACCTGGGCATGGTGGGCTTCAGCCTAGCGCAGGACCGGACCCCGTAGCCAATAGCGTCGGTCGCGAGGGGGTGAAAGTCGCATGGTAAACGCCACGGTACGTTCCATTGGCCTCAATTTGCGCCCGCTAGCACGATCGCGCTCGCTCACGCCGCCCGCCCATACCGCTCGTAAATGTGCTGGAACACGACGCCGGCCTTGTCCTTGAAGACCTCGAGCGTGTAAGCCCGCGGCAATCCTTCATCGAGCGAGTCTTCAATCGCTTCGCGCACGCGAGCGCGTGATTGCGCGGTCTTCTGCCAGTCCACCGTAAAGATCACGCGCAGCTTAGTAAGGGGCTGACGGGCAACCTTCTTGACTTCATTGCGCTCGGGCGTTGAAAGGTCAGGTCCCGGCCGTGTGAGTAAGTCGAATACGACTAACTCTTCCTCGCTCAACTGCTCGCGCACGTGACGTGCTTCTTCATCAGTAAGCGTGCGGCTTAGATTGAGAAGCTCGAGGAAGAGTTGTTCGATCTGACTTGAGCCTGCGTTGTAAGCCTCGATCAGCGTCTCGAACTTCTCGCGCAGGTCCACCCGCGTCTCGTTGGCTTCGATCAGCCGATCGAGCTGCGCGCGAATCGCTGCCTTCAGGCGTTCGAGATCGAGGTTCTTCGAGTTGGAGTCTTTGAACTTTGCGGCAGGGGCTAGGAAGTCGAAGCGCGATAGGTCGATTGCGCAAGGGCCGCGATGCCGACGCCCTCGATCGAGCAGTCGAGCACATCACCGATGCGACGTAGCAGCTCGGTGATATCGGGCTGATCGGC
This sequence comes from Polyangiales bacterium, assembly GCA_046598735.1. Classification (GTDB taxonomy): domain Bacteria; phylum Myxococcota_A; class Polyangia; order Polyangiales; family DASUME01; genus DASUME01. The sequence continues at coordinate 1,210 of JBKJIA010000080.1, read as the reverse complement.
CTAGGTCTCCTCGCGATCTTCACGAAGAGCGACTCCCGCGCCTTCAACAAAGGAACGTATGCGTGGACCCTGACTCTAAGGCGCAGTCACCCCAAACACCTGCTCGCACGGCGCCGGATATCTGACACCCGGCGCAGGCGCCGCGCCAATGCATACCGCAATCCCACGCGTACCCCCGCGATCCACAAGACACGCAGCAAGCGTTAACGTGCCCGCCGGCCCACTTACTTTCAGCGCCTTACCTTGGCCTGCGCTACCTGCGATGGAGCACTCACTTGGCTCCGATTTCACGATGGTAAGGCCTGCTGCCCGATAGCTGGATTCTAACGCGAGCCATGGATCATGTGGCGGCAGGCCCGCTCGCCAGTCGAGGGACACGTTACCGCACGTGATCCGTTCGGGCCCAGTCATCTGACAACCCGCAGGAACGTGAAGCGCGACGCCCATGAATTCCAGCTTTACGGGTGGGAAAGAGATCCCCGGAGGCAGTCCGTGCTCGGTTACCCACTTTACGCGTGGCTCGCACTGAGTCGCGAACAGAGCGCGATCTCCCATGCACACCATCAGCGCGTCGTCGAGCGGCGCCGCTGCGTACACGGAGGCGACGCCGGCGGTCCTCACGGCGAAGGGCACGCGACGCTTGCCAACGTTCAACCACTGGGTGGGGGGAACTACTTCATTGCGTCCGGAGCCGAATGCAGCGGCGATGCCGCGCTCCCCACTCAGCACGCCTGTGCGCATAAAGCGAACTTCCATGCCCGGGCAGCGCATGACTCGCACCGTCCCCATGCGCTCGGAAGCCACGCATGCAGACCAGGGCGAGGACGCCGTACTTTCGAGTGCGCGTGGCTGAGCCGCGGTCGACGCGTGCGTCTCAAGCGCGGGCTGCGTCTTCGCGACAGCCGCGGATGTTTGGGTCGCGGGCGGCGATGGCGGCTCAGCCAAGGCCGATGAAGCGCACCCTAGAAGCAGACCCACGACGACCCGAAGAGTTGCTACGCGACGAGCCATTTTCCATCTCCCAACGTGCATATGAATCCGTACCCGCCGAAGCGGGGGGCCGCTTTTCAGTCGCGCACTATGCGTGCGTCGGCACTGCTTCCAAAGCGGGCTTTAACCCGATCACCCCACAAGCAAGAAACGCCGCAACCCTTTCGGATTGCGGCGTTCTTACTTATCGAGTGTTGCGCGGTGGACGGGACTCGAACCC